>NZ_LN997848.1:3617142-3956428 GCF_001511835.1 Magnetospirillum sp. XM-1 | reverse complement strand
TTCCGCCAGCAGCAGCGGCGCGCCGCTGTCACCCAGCGCGTGGGACAGGTCCTTGGGCGAGAGGCGGGTGTTCAGCGCCACGGCCACCAGACCGGCCTTCATGGCGCCCAGATAGGCCGCCACCAGTTCGGGGCCGTCGTCGAGCAGCAGCAGGACGGGCTGCTGGCGGGTGACGCCGGCGGCCAGCATGGCGTTACCGAAGCGGCAGGCCAGGCGGTTCAGCTGGTCATAGGTCAGGGTCTGCCCGCCGCAGATGATGGCAAGGCTCTCCCCGCGACCCGAGCCGAGGCTGGGGCCGAGAATTTCGTCGGCTGCGTTCATGAATTCACCAGGAAAAGGGGGCGAGCCGCATGACGCGGCTCGCCTTTGTCGATGTCCGGCTATTCCACCAGGACCCAGTCACCGTTCTTGATCTCGACCATTTTGAAGGATTCGAGACCCAGACCCATGTGGTCGGTGGGCGAGTAGGTGTAGATGCCGGTGGTGGCGACGAAGTCCTTGGTCTGCTCGATGGCGTCGCGGACCTTGGCCTTGTCGGTGGTGCCGGCACGCTTGAAGGCGTCCACGGCCATCATCAGGGCGTCGAGGCCGTGACCGGGCAGCGGGCTGACTTCCAGCGGCTTGTTGCGCTCCTCGTATTCCTTCTTGAACTCCATGACCACCTTCTTCTGGCGGTCGCTGGCGGGCAGCTGCTCGGCCACCGCCTGGGCGCCGGCCGGCAGGCGGGTGCCGTCGGCGGCGGTGCCGACCAGACGCAGGAACTCCTTCGAGGCCACGCCGTGGGACTGGTAGACCGGGAGCGTCAGGCCCAGCTGCTTCAGGTTCTTGGTGGCGACGGCGGGGCCGGTGCCGGTGCCGAAGATGAACAGGGCCTGCACGCCATTGGTGCCGCGGATCTTGGTCAGCTGCGGGGTGACGTCGGGGTCCTTGGGCGAGTAGACCTCGTCGATCAGAATCTCGACGCCGTATTGGGGGGCCAGCTTGACCGTCTGGTCATGGCCGGACTTGCCGAAGCCGACGTTTTCGGACAGCAGGGCGATCTTGGTCAGGCCGCGCTTCTTCAGGTCGGCCAGCACCTTCTCGGCGGCCAGCCGGTCGGATTGCGGGAACTTGAAGGTCCACTTGCGCACCGGATCGCCGATGGCGGTGCCGCCGCCCAGCGACATGTACGGAATCTCGGCGCGTTCGATCAGGCCAAGGACCGCCATGGAGGTGGGCGTGCCCGACCCACCGATGATGATGTCCACCTTGTCGTTGTCGATCAGGCGCTTGACGAAGGTGGCGGCCTTTTCCGGCTCGGACCCGTCGTCATAGATGATGGCTTCGATCTTGCGGCCCAGTACGCCGCCCTGGGCGTTAACCTTATCGATCATATAGTCGAAAGTGCGCTTTTGCGGGTCGCCCATGGGCGACATCTGCCCGGTGACCGACAGAAACATGCCGATCTTGATGGGGTCGGCCGCGAATGCGGCAGTCGCCGCGCAAACGCCAGTCATCACCGCCAGGGCAGCCCCGGCCGTACGCTTCCAATTCATGAAGTTCCTCCCACTTCGTATGATTTATCCAGGCTAATCACTTCTTATTTTTGTCGGTATTGTAGTACCGAATTACGGAAAAGCGAAGTCCGAAAAGTGCGCTCGCGGCGGCTTGACGCCGTCTCGGGCTGGGCGCACCATCAGAAGCATATCAAAGAAATGGGGGGCGTGGATCATGAACTCCAAGCCCAAGGCCGGAAACGGCACGCGCATATCGGATCAGGTCACCGACCGGATTCTGGCCCGTATCGCTTCGGGGGAATGGGGGGCGGGCCATCGTCTGCCCGGCGAGCGGCAATTGGCGGAAGAGATGGGGGTCAGCCGCGTCTCCATTCGCGCCGCGCTGCAATCCTTGAAGACCCAGGGGCTGCTCGACGCCGTCCAAGGCGGCGGCACCAGGGTGATCGCCAGTTCGGCGGCCATGGATCCCGGCATGCTGGAACTGGTCCGCGTCAACCGCGACAATCTGCATGACCTGGCGGAAATCCGGGCCATTCTCGAGGCCTGGGCGGTGGGGCGCGCCGCGCTGAACCGCTCGGACGCGGATTTGGCCGAGCTGGCCCGCATCATGGCGGCGACCGAGGCCGACATCGCCGGCGGCGCGCACAAGAGCGAGAACGACGTCTGCTTCCACCTGGCCATCGCCAAGGCGTCGGGGTCGGGAATCTACCTCCACATCATGGCGGTGATCCGGGGCATCCTGCACCAGATGGTGGACTACCACCGCTACCAGCTGTTCCCCTCGCACGAGGACGACCAGGTGATCCTAGGGCAGCACCGCGCCATCTTCGAGGCGGTGAAGGCCAAGGACCCGGTGGCGGCGGAAGCCGCCATGCGCGCCCATCTGGGCTTCGTGCTGACCCGTTACAGCCGTCAGGCGTTGTAATATCGGAATTCCGTCACGACGTGGAACCATAGGCGTGGTTGCCGCCCTTGACGCCTCTGCTATGCTGGGCGGCGGGAAGAACCATGGGGATTCATATGCGACGCGCACGCAATGCGAAGATCATCGCCACTTTGGGCCCGGCCTCCTCGACGCCCGAGGCCATCGAGGCCCTGTTCCTGGCCGGGGCCGACGTCTTCCGCCTGAATTTCAGCCACGGCAGCCACGACGACCACAAGAACCGCATTTTCACCATCCGCGAACTGGAAAAGAAGGTGAAGCGGCCCATCGCCATTCTGGCCGACCTGCAGGGGCCTAAACTCCGCGTCGGCGATTTCGAGGGCGGCCGCGCCCGGCTCGAGACCGGCGCCGCCTTCCGCCTGGACATGGACGACGCCCTGGGCACCGCCGCCCGCGCCCCCCTTCATCATCCCGAGGTGTTCGCGGCGCTCAAGCCCGGCAGCGACCTTCTGATCGACGACGGCAAGCTGCGCCTGACCGTGGAATCCTGCGGTCCCGACTTCGCCGAGACCCGCGTGGCGGTGGGCGGCGAGATCTCCAACCACAAGGGCGTCAACGTGCCGGGCGTCATGCTGCCCATTTCGCCCCTGACCGAGAAGGACCGCCGCGACCTGGAATTCGCGGTGGAGATGGGGGCCGACTGGATCGCCCTTTCCTTCGTGCAGCGCCCCTCGGACGTGCAGGAGGCGCGGCGCCTGATCGGCTCATATGTGGGCTCGCGGGTGCGCATCCTGTCCAAGCTGGAAAAGCCCTCGGCCATCGAGCATCTGGCCTCGATCATCGAGTGGTCGGACGCGGTGATGGTGGCGCGCGGCGATCTGGGCGTGGAATGTCCGCCCGAGACCGTGCCGATTCTGCAAAAGCGCATCATCAAGGCCTGCCGCCGGGCGGGCAAGCCGGTGGTGGTCGCCACCCAGATGCTGGATTCCATGGTCCATGCGCCGTCGCCCACCCGGGCCGAGGCCTCGGACGTGGCCACCGCCGTCTATGACGGCTCTGACGCGGTGATGCTGTCGGCGGAGACCGCCTCGGGCGAGTACCCGCAGGAGGCGGTCACCATGATGGACCGCATCATCCAGCAGGTGGAGCACGACAAGAACTACCAGATCATCACCGACGCCTCGCGGCTCGACCCCGAGCACACCACCCGCGACGCCATCAGCGCGGCAGCCCGGCAGGTGGCCCATACCCTGGGGGCGGCGGCCATCGTCACCTTCACCTCGTCGGGCTCGACCACGCTGCGTGCCGCCCGCGAGCGGCCCGAGCAGCCGATCCTGTCGGTGACCGCCGACATCGAGGTGGCGCGCCAGATGGCCCTGGTGTGGGGAGCCCACTCCATCATGGCCAAGGACGTGCGCAGTTTCACCGAGATGGTGAGCAAGGCGGTGAACTTCGCCCAAAGCGAAGGCTTCGCCCGCGTGGGTGACCGGGTGGTGATCACCGCCGGCGTGCCCTTCGGCCACTCAGGCACCACCAACATCCTGCGTGTCGCCGAGGTGGAGGATCACGCGAACCACCACAAGCACAATTCGGATTAGCGGTCTTTTGCGGGCGGGACGCCCGCGCTCCTACATTGATGGAGCGCGGGCGTCCCGCCCGCATCACCTTCCTACACGTAACCTAGCCGCAGCGCGCCCCAGTGGCGGCCGCCCACCATGATGGGGGCGGAGACGTCCAGCATCAGGGCCTGGCGGCCGTCGCCCATGTCGCGGCGATAGCTCTGCACCGTGAAGGGATCGGTGGCCCGCGCCGCCTTGAGGCCCACGGAATCGTCGAACTTGCGCCGGTTGCGGCAATGGGCGGCATTCCAGGCCGGGTCCGCGCCCTGGGGCTGGGAGAATTCGGCGTTGTGGGTGGGCAGGTAGCCGTTGCGGTCCACGGCGGCGCAGAACACGATGCGGTCGTTGCTCCGTTTGACGCCGTCCTGGATGGCGGGCAGTACCCGGTCGGTGAAGTCGGCGAAGCGGGTGGCGTACTGGGTGGGGTTGCTGCCGGGCAGGGCCCGGTAATCCTCGTCGAACAGATCGGCGGCCGAGATGGTTCCGCGGGCCAGTTCCTGCTCGAACAGGGCGCCGATGTCCCTGGCTTTTTCGCGCGCCAGGGCGACGAAGGGGGTTTCCGGCGTCTCGATGCCGGCCTGGGCGGTCAGCACCACCAGCCGTTCGCCGGCCCCCAGCAACTCCTGCAGGCGGTTGCGGGCGTCGTCCAGGCGGGTCTTGAACTCGGCCAGCCCGGCGGCGGCCTGGTCGATCTCGGTGGACAGCTCCGACGAGCGGTCATGGATGGAAGTGGCGTCGCCGGCCACGTTCTCCACCCGTCCCGCCATGTCGGCCAGCGAGGCGCGGATGTGGTCCATGGCGTCGGCGATGGCCGCCGTCTCGGCGGTCAGGCCGCTGGCCTTGGTGGCGCTCTGATCGCCTTGCTCCACCAGCTTGCCGGCGGTGCCGGTCAGCTCCTCCAGGGTCTTCCTGATCTCGGCGCTGGCCGAACCGGCCCGGCGCGACAATTCCTTGACCTCGCCCGCCACCACAGCGAAGCCCTTGCCGTGCTCGCCGGCCCGGGCCGCCTCGATGGTGGCGTTGAGCGCCAGCAGGTTGGTCTGGCGCGCGATGTGGCCGATGCCCTGGGCCACGCCCACCACGCTGCTCATGGCGTCTTGCAGTTCCAGGAGCAGGCCGCGCCCGTCGGTGACCATGCGCACCACATCGTCGATGCCGCCCAGCGAGCCTCGGACCCGCTGCTGCGAGGTCTCGGCCTCGGCCCGCGCGGCGGTGGCGCCCGACAGGGTCTCGCCCATGGCGGCGACGATGCGCTCGTTGGCTTCCGACAGGGCGCGGATGCCCTGCTGCAGCTCGGCCAGCAGGGTGTGTTGGTCGGCGACCTTGGTCGCCACCTCGTCGATGTCCTCGGCGATCTCGATCATCTGCTTGCCGATGCCGCCGGTCTCGCGGGCGAAGGCGGCGACGATGGTGGTCTCCTCCTGGCGGATGCGTAAGAGCGAGGTGACGCAGAACCGCACGATGCGGGCCAGGGGACGCACCGTCTCCAGCGGGCCGGCGATGCCGAAATTGATCAGCCGGTGCCCTTCGAAATCAACGCCCATGTTGACGCCTTCACGCATGCCCGAAGACTTGGCGGCCTCTTCCTTGGTGACGCCGTATTCGTCCATCTCGCCGCGCATGATGCGCGCCGCGATGGCGTGGTTGGTGCCGATGCGCTCCTTGACGCTGGAGGCGACGATGCGGCCTTCCTCGCCCATGAAGCTGCACACCAGGCCGAGCTCGGCGGAGAAGACCTCGCACAGTTCCTGACCGAAGCGGGTGTCGAATTCGATCTTCATGCCAGTGGGGCTCATGACGACGGGCGGCCGGTGGTGCGCATGGGGACTCCATCATGCGGGATGCCGCCTGGTCCATGATAACGACCTTATAAGGCGGAATGGTCAAATAAACTAACCACGCATTGATGGGAATGCAATATCGGATTACCGCAGCCCCGGCGGGGCGCGGTTTGACGGCAGGATGGCGGGGTCAGGAATAGGAGAGCGGGCCGCCGTGGCCGGACAGGGGAATGTGGCGGGACGGCTCGGCGTGCAGGGTGACGTGGCGGCCGTGGAAGCTGAGGCGGCCGGCATCGGCCAGACGGCGCAGCAGCCGCGAGATCACCTCGGGGCCGGTTCCCACCATGGCGGCCAGATCCCGCCACGAGATGGGCAGGGTGAGCGACAGGTCGCCGTTGGCGTCGCGGCCGCCGGTTTCGGTGGCCAGGGTGGCCAGGGTGGACAGCACCCGGTCGGGCAGGTCGGTGCTGCACAGGCGGAAGATGGCGTCCTCGTTCTCGCGGATTTCCGCCGAACTGAGCCGCAGCAGCGCCAGACCGACGGTCGGATCCTCCTGCAGCGCGGTGTTGAGGCGCTCGGCCGGTACGAAGCAGCCGGAGATTTCGGTCAGCGCGCGGGCCGAGCTTTCATGGATGCCGCCGCCCAGCATGTTGGCGCAGGGAAAGAAGGCGCCGGGGTGGAGGATCTTGAGGATGACCAGTTCGCCTTCCTCGTCCACCCGCTCCAGCGCCACCATGCCGGTGGCCAGACTGTAGGCGCCCCCCACCAGATCGCCCTGGTGATAGAGGTTCTTGCCCTTGCCGAGGGAAAACCGGGATGACAGGGTCGGAAAGGGGCAGCGCTTGCCAAGCACGTCGCGCATCGGCTCGCGTCGAGGCGAGGACCACGCCTCACATCCGCTGCAAGTCTTTGACGCGCCCATTCGGCTCTCCCTCATCAGGAATATAGCACGGCAGATGTCAGGATGATTGGCGATTCAAATCAAGAAAAAAATATTCGATAAGGAATAGTTCTAAAATTATACGGACGGCCTACTCTTTCGCAGTGCAAAAAGTGGGCAAATGTCATGGTGTGTCCAAGATTACGGCGAGATTACATTTTGTGGTGAATTTTAACGATTCTCGATGGAATCGCGGCCCTGAACCCCGTGTGGTCTGCATTTTGGAAGCGGTGGAAATGGTCTTCAACCATATTCTCCATGAGGGATTTGACGAATTCGTCATGGGGCCCGTACGGCGCGCTTGCGGCGCTCGGGAAATGCTCCATATCAAGCGGAGCCAAGACAAACGCCTGGATCGTTGCCTATCTTAAGGGATGGTCCAGCCGCCGCTCGAACGATGAGGGCAAACATGGATTTCGAGAAGTTTACCGAACGCTGCAAGGGCTTCATTCAATCGGCTCAGACCCTGGCGCTGCGCAGCGGCCACCAGCGCCTGACGCCGGAACACCTGGCCCAGGTTCTGCTGGCCGACAAGGAAGGCCTGGCCGCCAATCTGATCCGCGCCGCCGGCGGCGACCCCGCCCGGGCGCTGAAGGGCGTCGAGGCCGAACTGGCCAAGATCCCCAAGGTGGAAGGCCCCGGCGCCGGCGGCGTCCACCTGACGCCCGAACTGGCCCGCCTGCTGGATCAGGCGGTGCAGTTGGCCGACAAGGCGGGCGATTCCTTCGTCACCGCCGAACGCCTGCTGCTGGCGCTCACGCTCGCCACCGGCACGCCGGCAGCCAAGGCGCTGGCCGATGCCGGGCTGACGCCCCAGGGCCTCAACCATGCCATCGAGGAGGTGCGCAAGGGCCGCAAGGCCAATTCGGCGTCGGCCGAGGACGGCTACGACGCGCTGAAGAAATACGCCCGCGACCTGACCCAGGCGGCGCGTGACGGCAAGCTTGATCCGGTGATCGGCCGCGACGAGGAGATCCGGCGCACCATTCAGGTTCTCTCTCGCCGCACCAAGAACAATCCCGTGCTGATCGGCGAGCCCGGCGTGGGCAAGACCGCCATCGTGGAAGGCCTCGCCAGCCGCATCGTCAACGGCGACGTGCCCGAGACCCTGAAGAACAAGCGCCTGATGGTCCTCGACCTGGGCGCCCTGGTGGCCGGGGCCAAGTTCCGGGGCGAGTTCGAGGAGCGCCTGAAGGCGGTGCTGACCGAGGTGACGGCGGCTAATGGCGAAGTCATCCTTTTCATCGACGAGATGCACACCCTGATCGGGGCGGGGGCGGCGGAAGGCTCCATGGACGCCTCCAACCTGCTGAAGCCGGCCCTGGCGCGCGGCGAGCTGCACTGCATCGGCGCCACCACGCTGAACGAGTACAGGAAGCACGTGGAGAAGGACGCCGCCCTGGCGCGGCGCTTCCAGCCGGTCTTCGTCTCCGAGCCGGGGGTGGAGGACACCGTCTCCATCCTGCGCGGCCTCAAGGAGAAGTACGAGCTGCACCATGGGGTGCGCATCGCCGATGGCGCCCTGGTCTCGGCGGCGACCCTTTCCAACCGCTACATCACCGACCGCTTCCTGCCCGACAAGGCCATCGACCTGGTGGACGAGGCGGCGTCGCGGCTGCGCATGCAGATCGATTCCAAGCCCGAGGCCCTGGACGAGCTGGACCGCCGCATCGTCCAACTGAAGATCGAGCGCGAAGCGCTGAAGAAGGAAAGCGACGCCGGATCCAAGGACCGCCTGGGCAAGCTGGAGGTGGAACTGACCCAGCTGGAGCGCGAATCCTCGGACATGTCCGAGCGCTGGCGGGCGGAGAAGAACCAGCTGGCCGATTCCACCAAGGTCAAGGAACAGCTGGAGGAAGCCCGCATCGAACTGGCCAACGCCGAACGCGCCTCCAACTGGGCCCGGGCCGGCGAGCTGAAATTCGGCGTCATCCCCGATCTGGAAAAGCGCATCGAGGGCGGCGGCGGGACGGGAACCCGCATGCTGACCGAATCGGTGACCGAGGAGCACATCGCCTCCGTGGTGTCGCGCTGGACCGGCATTCCGGTGGAAAAGATGCTGCAGGGCGAGCGCGACAAGCTGCTGGGCATGGAAAGCCGCCTCAAGACCCGGGTGGTGGGCCAGAACGAGGCGCTGGTGGCCGTCTCCAACGCCGTGCGACGGGCGCGTGCCGGTCTGCAGGACCCCAACCGCCCCATTGGCTCGTTCCTGTTCCTGGGGCCGACCGGCGTGGGCAAGACGGAATTGACCAAGGCCCTGGCCGAGTTCCTGTTCGACGACGAGACCGCCATGGTCCGCATGGACATGAGCGAGTACATGGAAAAGCACTCGGTGGCCCGCCTGATCGGCGCGCCGCCCGGCTATGTGGGCTACGAGGAAGGGGGCGCGCTGACCGAGGCGGTGCGCCGCCGGCCCTATCAGGTGATCCTGTTCGACGAGGTGGAAAAGGCCCACCCGGACGTCTTCAACGTGCTGCTGCAGGTCTTGGACGACGGCCGGCTGACCGACGGCCAGGGCCGCACCGTGGATTTCCGCAACACCCTGATCGTGCTGACCTCCAACCTGGGCTCGGAAATCCTCGCCAATCAGGAGGAAGGCCACGATTCCGCCGAGGTCCGCGCCGAGGTCATGGAGGTGGTCCGCGCCAGCTTCCGCCCCGAATTCCTCAACCGCCTGGACGAGATCCTGCTGTTCCACCGTCTGGGGCGCGGCGACATGTCGGGCATCGTCGATATCCAGCTCAAGCGGCTGCGCGCCTTGCTGGCCGATCGCAAGATCACCCTGAACCTGGACGGCAACGCCATGGAATGGTTGGCGGAAAAGGGCTACGACCCGGTTTACGGCGCACGTCCCTTGAAGCGGGTCATCCAGCGCGCCCTGCAGAACCCCCTGGCGGGGCAGATTCTGGAAGGCGCGGTCAAGGACGGCGACACCGTGAGGGTCACGGCCGCCGAGGGCGGGCTCCTCCTGAACGGAAGAATTACAGGCGATCAGGTGTGAATGTCCTACCTGCACGGAAGGACATAGCTGCTATTCCGGTATGCGGTAGCTGAATTTGTGGCGCAGCTTTTCCCGGTCGTGCTAGAAGCCAAATTCTAAGTCTTGCCGGTGCTCCTCTCCCCCCCCATCCCCCCCGGGAGTACCGGTCTGGTCGGGCCGACGCGAAAGCGTCGGCCCGATCGCCTTTTTGGGGGGGGGCGTTGAGAGCCTACCGCGCCGCCACGGGCCGGATGTCGCTCAAGGCGACGAAGCCGGGATGGGCGTCCTTGAAGACCTTGAAGGTCTTGGCGCCGCGCCCTTCGGCGAAATCCTCGTAGGCCTCGATCAGGGCGGCGCGGCACACCGCCTCCACCTCGTATTCGGCCAGGCCGTCCAGATCGGTGCTGCCGAGCACTTCTTTGAAGCGCTTCAGGATGTGCAGGCGGCTGACATTGACCACCGAGGCGTCGAAGGGAACCCGCAGGGTCTCGAAGAACTGTTCGGCGGACGACAGGGCGGCGAGGGTGTCGATGATCATGACGGAACTCCCGTAAGGGCGGTGCCGGCGAAGCGGCGCAGGTCGTCGGCGGTGGGAACGGTCTTGGTATTCGAGGCGTGGCGGCGCACCTGGGCCAGCATGGCGCGGGCGAGAGGTGCGTCCACCTCCAGGCCGATCTCGCGGCAGGCGTGCAGCACCGAGGTCAACCCCGAATGCTTGCCCAAAACCAGGCGATGGCCGCGCCCCAGCTCGGCGGGGTCGAGCGCCTGATAGGTGCGGGGGTCCCTGAGCAGGCCGCTGACGTGAATACCGGATTCGTGGGTGAAGATGTTCTCGCCGACGATGGGCTTGGATACCGGCACCGGGCGGCCCGAGGCGTCGGCCACCAGTCGCGACACGCGGCCCAGCTGGCGTTTGTCGATGCCGGTTTCCCGTCCGTAGAGATGGTCCAGCGCCACCACCACTTCCTCCAGCGGTGCGTTGCCGGCCCGCTCGCCCAGGCCGTTGACCGTGGTGCTGACATGGGTGGCGCCACCCCGCACGGCGGCCAGGGAATTGGCGGTGGCCAGTCCCAGATCGTCGTGGGCGTGGATTTCCAGCTCGATGGAGCAGGCGGCGCGCAAGGCCCGAAAGGCGTCATGCACCGCGAAGGGGTCCATGATGCCCAGCGTGTCGGCGAAGCGGAAACGCTGGGCCCCGGCCGCCTCGCAGGCCCTGACCACCTCGGCCAGGAAGGCGGGATCGGCCCGCGAGCTGTCCTCGCCGCCCACCAGCACCTCGAAGCCCATGGTGCGGGCCTTGGCCACCATGATGCCGATATGGTCCAGCGCCCAGGCGCGGTCGCGGCCCAGCTTGGCGGCCAGCTGCAGGTCGGAGACGGGAATGGACAGGTTGACGGTGGCGATTCCGCAGGCCGCCGCCGCCTCCAGGTCGTCGCCCAGCATGCGGCACCAGGCGATCAGCCGGGCCTTGAGGCCAAGACCGGCCACCTTGGCGATGGCGGCCTGTTCCTCGGGTCCCATGGCGGGAATGCCCACCTCGATCTCCGGCACGCCGGCGATGTCGAGCGCCCGGGCGATGTCCAGCTTCTCGTCCAGGCTGAACGCCACCCCGGCGGTCTGCTCGCCGTCGCGTAGCGTGGTGTCGTTCATGACGACACAGGGGGGCATGGCCGTTCTCCTAGCCGCAGGTCTTGATGCCGCAGGAGCAGCCGCCGCCCGAGGTGGCGGTGGGGGCGGGGGGCTGGTTGGGATTGTCGAACACGAAGCCCGACCCCATGGAGGAATTGTCCACGTAATCCATGGTGGCCCCGGTCAGCCACAGGGCCGAGCCGGGATCAAGGAACACCTTCACGTCGGAGAATTCCAGCACCGCGTCGCCCTCGGCGGCGGCTTCCTCCAGGCCCATGTTGTAGGAAAAGCCGGAACAGCCCTTGTTGACCATGATCCGAAGACCCTGGAACTCGCCGTTGCAGACCTCGCGGATGACGTCGACGGCCTTGTCGGTCAGGTTCATCATGACTTTGTCCTCCTTGCGGGATGGAATGTCCGTGAACCTGGATCAGCAAGAAGGGTGCCAAGTGATAATGTATTGAAACTAAACGATAGTTGCCGGGACGGAATCCGACAATGTCGGCTTTGCGACAAGCAGCGCCACGCCGTCCTCGGCCCCGAAGCAATGGGCGTAGTCGGTGCAGACCTCGCAATTGGGCGATTTGCAGATCATGACGCCTTCGCGCTGGCACAGTTCGCGGTAGAAGAACTTCTTCCACTTCATGTCGCGGCTGTTCAGCTCGGCCAGACCGAGGAAGTGACGGCGCATCAGCCCCGACAGATCGGCGCGGCTGGTCAGGCCCAGATCCTGCCACAGGTGGTTGGCCCCCAGAGAGCGTCGCGCCACGATATGGGCCAGCCATTCCTCCTCGATCAGGCCGCGGGTCCGGTGCTCCAGCAGCAGGGCGCGCAGGTCCGGCTCCTCGATGGTCAGGGCCTCGTCGCCGTGGCCCGACAGCGACAGGCCGGACAGCAGGCCCGGCGCCTGGGGGAAGTGCCGTCCCACCAGGGCGGCCAGGCTTTCCTCGGAAAGCCCAAGCCCGGTGGTCAGGCTCTCGCCCGGGCTGGACAGGACCATGGCGATGGCGCAGGCGAATAGATGGCGGTCGAAAGGATCGCCGCTTCCCCGGCCGGACATCAGGCGGGAATAGGTTTCCTTGGCCATAATGCTGTCCTCCCTTCCTTGGTGATGCGGCGCCCCCCGAAAGCGGTTCGGGGGGGCGCGACGGTCAGGCCGGCACCGCCTCGTGGGTCTGGGCGTTGGTGCCGCATACCGCGTTGCACGAGCCGCAGCCGATGCAGCTGCCGCCCTTGTCCATGGTCATAACCTTGCGCACGATCTCTTCCGAATCGTCGAAGGGGTCGCACATCTCGTCGTCCTCGTTGATGCCCATCAGCTTCATGACCGCCTGGGTGCAGACCTTGAAGCAGCGGCCGCAGCCGATGCACAGCTCGTCGGAGATGGCGGTGAGGTATTTCGGGACCCAGGGCGATCCGTCGCGGGTGGAAAAGGTGCGAAGCGACATGGTGTTGTTCCTTTGTTTGCGAGGATTTTAGGCGGCGGCGACGTCGGGGAACCTGGCGATGGTGGCGACGCCCTCGGCGATGATCTTGGCGGCTTTTGCGCTCATCTCCTCGGCCGAGTCGAAGCCGAAGCGGTGCAGCTCGCGCATATACGAATTGACCGCCACCAGCTTGCCGGCGGTGAGGATCACCCGGCCCCAGCCTTCGTGATGGATCTTCATGATGGGGGCGACGGCGTGGCCCGACTGGGTCTCGATGGCCATGGCGATGGCGTTGAAGTACTGCTCCACCCGCCACAGGATGTCCGGGTCGGGATCGCCGAACAGAGGGATTTCGCGGCGCTGCTCCTTGGACAGGATATAGGGGGCCAGCACGGCCTCGTCCGGCTCGGCTTCCCAGGCCCCCGACTGGTCGTGGGCGCGGATGAACATCAGCAGGGTCTTGATGAACGGGTCCTGGGTGGTGGTGGCGGTCATGCTGGTGCTCCTTAGTGATGAGAGAAGGTTCCGCTCCCTCCTTTTCGTCACCCCCCGGACTTGATCCGGGGGGCCATGACGGTAGAGGGGGAGGTGGGGTTCCTCCTCAATCGTCATCGTCGACGAAGCGTTCGTCGCCGGCCTCGCCGTCGCGCATGGCCTTGCGCAGCCAGGGGGGCGGATTGCCCTTCAGCATGGTGCGCACCCGGTCGATGACGTCGGAGATGGCTTCGTCGGCCGGCAGCTTGATGGGGTGGACGCGGGCGCGGACCACGCGGGCCGCCGCCGGGCCGCCGATGGCGCGGCAGAACAGCAGCGACGCGCCTTCCAGCGCGCTGATCTTGGCGGCCAGGCGGTCCTCGCCGTCTTCCTTGTGGTTGCCGTCCTCGGCCGAGACGTTGTCGAACTGCACGGCTTCCAGGAAGGTGTGCCCCTCGGGGCCGATGTCGTAGAACATGAAGGTCTTGGCGCTGGCGAAATGGGCGTCCACGCGCTGGCGGTCCTGGGTGGCGACGGCGATTCTCATGTGACCTCCTTTGATCTTCGGTCTCGATCCCTGGTGAGGGGGCGCGGCGGGATCAACCAGCCGCAGCACTCTGGTGGCCATGGGCGTGCTCCGACGGCGGGTGGGCGTGTCCGGGGCGCTCCATCAAGATGTTGCCCAGTTGGGTGATCAGGTCCCGCGTGCCCCGGTAGCCCGCGCTGGTCAGGTGGGCGGCTCCTAAGCGGTCGAATACCGGAAAGCCGGCGCGGAACAGCGCAATGCCGTGATGGGCCGCCACCTGGCGGCCGTTGGAATTGGCGATGATCAGGTCGGCGCCGCCAGCTTCGAGGATCTGGTCCTCCAGATCCTCGAAATCGCCGACGATCACCCGCTCGGCCGCCAGTTCGGCCAGCATGGGAACGGGCTGGGTGGTGACGGCGGCGGCTATGGTGGCGCCCATGTCGGTGGCCAGCTTGCCCATGCTCCACAGCAGCGCGGGCTCGGCTGCGATGGCGATGGAGCGGCCGCCGAAATAGAAATGGCCGTCCAGCATGGCATCGACCAGCTGCGAGCGGGCGCGGCGTTGGCGGGCGGGAACGGGGACGCCCGCCACCGTGGACAGGCAGACCATCAGCCGGTCCACGGCGTCCAGGCCGGTGACCCGGTCGAGTACGATGGAGGGCACGCCGGTAATGGATTCGGCGGTCTTGGCGGCGATGCGCATGTGCTCGCCGATGGCGATGGTGAGCCGCGCCCGGCCCATCTCGCGCACCCCGGCGATGGGGGTGCCGCCCAGCGTGGTGGGGGTGTAGGCATCCGGCACGTGGCCGTCCAGCGAGTCCGACAGATCGGGCAGCACCATGGCCTCCAGCCCGAAATCGGCGATGATGTCCTTCAGTGCCTCGACATCGCCGGGGGTGAGATGGGCGCCGGGCAGCAGGTTGACGCGGTCCAGCCTGGCGTGGTTGCCGGCAGGCCGCGCCAGCGACTTGATGATGGCGGTCACCGCCTTGCCCCAGCCGGTCTCCAGCGAGCCGGAGAAATCGGGGGCCGAGACGTCCACCACGGCGATGTCGGACAGCTCCTTGTTGCGCGCCCGGATCACCTTGACGTCGCCGGCCATGTCCTCACCCCTTGTCTCGGTGAGCGAGGTGGAGATCAGGCCGATGATTTCCGGCTTGGCGCGCTTGGCGATGTTCAACAGGCCTTCCTCCACCTGGTCCATGCCGCCCAGGATGGTGCTGATCTCGTTCATGGCGGTGGTCTGCAGCGGAATGGCCTCGCGGAAGTGGCGCACCATCATCACCAGGGCGAAGGCGGTGCAGCCCTGGGAGCCGTGGAACATGGGCAGGCAGCCCTTCATGCCCATGAAGGCCAGGGCGGCGCCCAAGGGGGCGCTGACCTTGAGGGGGCTGGTGGACAGGGCCTTGTTGTGGTCGATGATCAGGGCCATGGTCTTAGGCCTCCCAGGGGGCGGGGGCGCGCACCTGCGCCCAGATGGGGCTGTTGATGGACAGGTCGATCTCGCGCACCAGGGCGACCATGCCGTCATAGGCGGCGTAGCCGTGGTGGCGTTCCTGGTTGATGTCGATCCAGGGCGTGCGGGCTTTGAGCGCCACGAACTGCGAGCGTCCGCCCGACAGCATCATGTCGGCCCGCCCCTCCTTGAACATGGCGTACATGTCCCGGGGCGTGATGGAATCGGCCAGCTTGTCCTCGTCGCCGCCCAGGCGCTCCAGCGCCTTGTGCTTGTCGGCCTCGGTGGCCTTGCGGACGGAGGAGCCCACCACCTCCATGCCCACTTCCTGCAGGGCCTGGATCACCGACCAGCTTTTGACGCCGCCGGTGTAGAGCAGCACCTTGCGCCCCGAAAGACGCGCCTTGTAGGGCTCGAGCCGGGCCCAGGCCTTGGCCTCCTCCTCGGCGATCAACGCCTCGGTGCGGGCGGTGAGCGTCGGATCGGCGCCGCGCTCGACCAGCATGCGGGCGATGTTGCGAAGGGCGTCCGAGGTGTCGGAGATGCCGTAGAACGAGCCCTCGAAATAGGGAATGCCCCACTTCTCCTTCATCTTGCGGGCCAGGGTCACCAGGGCCTGGGAGCACAGCACCATGTTGGCCCTGGCCGTATGGGCCGCCGCCACCTCGCGGTAGCGGGCGTCGCCGGTGATGGAGGCGCGCAGCCGGATGCCGAGCTTCGCCAGCAGCGGGCGGAACTGGTCCAGCTCGCCCGACACGTTGTATTCGCCCAGGATGTTGATGTCGCAGGGGCCGGCATCGTCGGGCTCTACCGTGCCGATGACGTGCTCGAACAGGGCGTCTCCCCCTAAGCGATTCCCTAAGTTCTTCGAGCCGACGAAGCCCGGCGAGTTGATGGGGATGACCGGGGTGCCAAGGCGCTGGGTGGCGGCGCGGCAGACGGCGTCCACGTCGTCGCCGATCAGCGAGCCGACGCAGGTCTGATAGACGAACACGGCGGGCGGCTTGTGCCGCGCGATGGCCTGTTTGATGGCCTTGTAGAGCTTCTTCTCGCCGCCGGCGATGATGTCCAGGTTGGTGAGATCGGTGGTGAAGCCCCGGCGGTAGAGGTCACCGCCGGTGCTCCACGAATTGCGGCCGTCCCAGGAATTGCCCTCGCAGGCGATGGGGCCGTGGACCAGATGGACCACGTCGGTGATGGGCTGCAGCGCGATCTTGGCGCCATCGAAGGCGCAGCCGCCGGCCGCCGCGCCAGGCACCAGCGACTTGCCGCAGCCCTTCTTGCGCTCACCCTCGGACTTGGCCTGGTTCTTGGCGCAACCCGGCTCGTTCATCAGTTCGGCGATCTTGGCCTTCAGCATCTTGGGCCTCGCTTGAAACGGTTTGAACTCCGTCTCGCAAGGGCCGTGCCATCCTGGAAAATGGCGGAAATGCTGGAGACGGTCGGGCGCGAGAGTGGGATTGTCGGATTCGCGACAGGACGGGTGTCGGACAAAATGAGAAGCCCCGGAGAGGGCGGGTTCCTCTCCGGGGCGGTCCTCACACGCTTTCTGGAAGGGTTGGGAGATCAGCGCGTGAGGTCGAAGGAGATATCGCTCGAGGCGTCGGTGACCTCGAAGATACGGTCCAGGATCTCCACCAGGACCCGCAGCGCGCCCTGGTAACCCAGGGTGGGGAAGCGGTGGTGGTGGTGACGGTCGAAGATGGGGAAGGTCAGGCGGATCAGCGGGATGCCGGTGTCCTTCTCCAGGTACTTGCCGTAGGAGCTGCCGATCAGCAGGTCGGTGGGCTCGGTGAACAGCAGCGAGCGCATGTGCCAGAGGTCCTTGCCGGCGTAGACCTTGCAGCCGGCGCCGAAGGGCGACGAGGCCAGCAGGGCTTCCATGGCCGCCGTCCATTCCTTGCCGCCGTTGGTGGACAGGCAGTGGAGCGGCTCGCAGCCCATTTCCAGCAGGAAGGCGGCCATGCCGTAGACGAAGTCGGGGTCGCCGAACAGCGCCACCTTCTTGCCGTGCAGGTAGGCCTGGCTGTCGGCGATGGCGTCGACCAGACGGCCGCGCTCCTTCTCGATGCTCTCGGGGATGGGCTTGCCCGACAGTTCCGAGATCTTCATCAGCAGGGCATCGGTGCCGCCCACGCCCATGGGATAGCGGAAGGTCGCGGTGGGCTGGCCCTTGGTCCCGATGTATTCCAGCGACTTGACCGAGCAGTCGTGCTGCAGGCCGATGGTCGCCTTGGCGTCGATGGCGGTGCGCACGTCGTCCAGCTTGGTGCCGCCGTCATACATGCGGTAGGTGCCGTCGGAAGGCGTGTCGTAGATGTCCGACACGTCGGAGATGAAGGTGTACTCGACGCCCATGGTGTCCATGTAGCGCTTCAGCTCGCGGTTGTTGGCGACGGCGTAGCCGTCGAAGCCCGGGATGATGTTGATCTTCTCGGTGACCGCGCCGCGGGCCAGCTCGCCCTTCTCGCGGTCCCAGAAGTAGTTCAGCACGCCCTTGATCATGTTGTCGTAGCCGGTGGTGTGGCTGCCGACGAAGGAGGGGGTGTGGGCGAAGGGGACGGCGAAGTCGGCCGGGACCGATTCCTTCTCCTTGGCGGTGGCGATGAAGGCCGACAGATCGTCGCCGATGACTTCCGCCATGCAGGTGGTGGAGACGGCGATCATCTTGGGCTTGTAGAGGGTGTAGGAGTTCTGCAGGCCGTCGACGATGTTGGTCAGGCCGCCGAACACCGCCGCGTCCTCGGTCATGGAGTCGGAGACGCAGGGCACCGCCTCCTTGAAGTGGCGGGCGAGGTGCGAGCGGAAATAGGCGACGCAGCCCTGGGAGCCGTGCACGTAGGGCATGGTCTCCTCGAAGCCCTGGGCGGCGAACACCGCGCCCAGCGGCTGGCAGGCCTTGGCCGGGTTGATGACGGCCTTTTCACGGGCGAAGTTCTTTTCCCGGTATTCCCAGCTCTTGGTGTACTCGGCCTGGGCGGCGACGGCGTCGTCCGTGGGGCGGCACTCGAACTGGGCCTTCTTTTCCGCGAACATGGTCGTGTATTCGGGCTCGCTGAACAGCGTGACGTGGTCCTTGGTCTTTTCGGCGCTCTGAGGCATGACTTCTCTCCTTCTCAACTCCCCGCGCCCCCGGGTATTGGGCGGTACGCGGGGAGGAGTTAAAGCAAAACAACGCGTTACAGGTCAGGAAGGGAGGTTCAGGCGGCCTTCCAGGGGGCCTTGAACTTGCTCCAGACCGGGCTGTTGATGGCCATGTCCATGTCACGGGCGAAGATGGCGAAGCCGTCATAGCCGTGATAGGGGCCCGAGTAGTCCCACGAGTGCATCTGGCGGAAGGGCACGCCCATCTTCTGGGTGGCGTACTTCTCCTTGATGCCCGAGCCGACCAGGTCGGGACGGATCTGCTCGATGAACTTCTCCAGCTCGTAGCCGGTGACGTCGTCGTAGATCAGCGTGCCTTCCTTCACGTAATGGCCGGTGCGCTGGTAATCGTCGTTGTGGGCGAACTCGTAGCCGGTGCCGACGATCTTCATGCCCAGGTCCTCGTAGGCGTTGGCGACGTGACGGGGACGCAGGCCGCCCACGTACAGCATCACGGTCTTGCCTTCCAGGCGGGCCTTGTACTTGGCCAGGACGCCGTCGACCAGCGGCTGGTACTTGGCGATGACCTCCTCGGCCTTCTTCTGGATGGTCTCGTCGAACTGAGCGGCGATCTTGCGCAAGCTGGTGGCGATCTGGCTCGGGCCGAAGAAGTTATATTCCACCCACTTGATGCCGTACTTCTCTTCCATGTGGCGGCAGATGTAGTTCATCGACCGGTAGCAGTGGATGAGGTTCAGCTTGGCCTTCGGCGCACGCGCCATCTCGGACAGGGTGGCGTCGCCGGACCACATGCCGATGACCCGCAGGCCCATCTCTTCCAGCAGCTTGCGCGACGGCCAGGCGTCGCCGCCGATGTTGTAGTCGGCGATCAGGTTGACGTCGTAGGGGCCGGGAACGAAGGCTTCTTCGGGCGCGGGCTTGTCGAACACCCAGTCGCGGATGGCGTCGTTGGCGATGTGGTGGCCCAGCGACTGGGACACGCCACGGAAGCCTTCGCAGCGCACCGGAACGATGGTCTTGCCGGTTTCCTTGTGCTTCTTCTTGGCGACGGCCTCGATGTCGTCGCCGATCAGGCCGATCGGACATTCGGACTGGATGGAGATGCCCTTGGCGAGCGGGAACATGGTGTCCAGCTCGTCGATCATGGCGTCCAGGTTCTTGTCGCCGCCGAACACGATGTCGCGTTCCTGGAAGTCGGACGTCACCTGCATGGTGACGAAGGAGTCGACGCCGACGGTGCCGTTGAAGTAGTTGCGGCGCTGGGACCAGGAATACTGGCCGCAGCCGACGGGGCCGTGGGAGATGTGGACCATGTCCTTGATGGGACCCCACACCACGCCCTTGGAGCCGGCATAGGCGCAACCGCGGATGGTCATCACGCCGGGGATGGACTTGATGTTCGACTTGACGCCGCAATTGGTGGCGCCTTCCTCCTCGGCCGGCTTGGCGACGGCGAGGTGCTTGGAACGGCGCTTGGCGGCCTTCTCCGGATACGCTTCAAGGACTTCCTTGATCAGCGCCTCGGCGGCGGCGGTATCGTTGGTGTAATCGAGGCTCATGGCCCTCTCCTTCAGTGCTTGAGTGGGCCCTCCACCCTTTAGGAGGGCCCGCCGTTTACCTGTGGATCAGCCCGCGCTGCAGAGCGACTTTTCCTTGGCCTCGAGCTCGGCCAGGGCCTGCTCGTCGGACTTCATGATGCCGAACTCGAGCAGCATGTCTTCCAGCTCTTCCATGGTGATCGGGGTCGGGATGGTGCCCTTACCGCCGTTGGCATGGATCTTCTGGGCCAGGGCGCGATACTCACCGGCCTGCTTGGAATCGGGCGCGTACTGGATGACGGTCTGGCGACGCAGCTCGGCGTGCTGCACGCCGTTGTCGCGCGGCACGAAGTGGATCATCTGGGTGTTGAGCTTCTTGGCCAGGGCCTCGGCCAGCTCCAGCTCGCGGTCGGTCTGACGCTCGTTGCAGATCAGGCCGCCCAGGCGGACGCCGCCCGAACCGGCGTATTTCAGGATGCCCTTGGCGATGTTGTTGGCGGCGAACAGGGCCATCATCTCGCCGGACATGACGATGTAGATTTCCTGGGCCTTGTTCTCGCGGATGGGCATGGCGAAGCCGCCGCACACCACGTCGCCCAGCACGTCGTAGGACACGTAGTCCACGTCGTCATAGGCGCCGTTCTCTTCCAGGAAGTTGATGGCGGTGATGACGCCGCGGCCGGCGCAGCCGACGCCCGGCTCGGGCCCGCCCGACTCGGTGCACTTGATGCCCTTGTAGCCGATCTTCATCACATCCTCGAGCTCGAGGTCTTCCACCGAGCCGGCCTTGGCGGCCAGATGCAGCACGGTGTCCTGCAGCTTGGTGTTGAGGATCAGGCGGGTGGAGTCGGCCTTGGGGTCGCAGCCGACGATGAGGATCTTCTGACCCATCTCGACGAGAGCGGCCAGGGTGTTCTGCGAGGTGGTGGACTTGCCGATACCGCCCTTGCCGTAGAAAGCGATCTGACGAACCATGGGAATTTCCTTTCGCTGGTTGGCCTTCAAAATTTGCTCGGCGAGGACTGGGCCACCGCCACTGGCCTGCTCATCGCAACGGGCGTGCCAAGTCTGTGTGCGGCGCAGCGAGAAAATTTCAATCAATGAAAACAATGTGATGCTGAGGCGTGCTGGGCATCTGCCCGCTTTTTGTGCGTCTGTGCGGAATCCGACAAAGCCCCGTTGCTGTGTTGCAACCCCAACAGGATCGGGGGTTTTCAACTCTCCCCGCCCTTGCCCGGCGGAAGGTATGGAACTTGCATGAACCGGTTCCGAACAACGGGGATCAAGACGGCTCATGAACGACGCGCGGGCGCATTCCATCGGCCACAGCACCAACCTGATGGGCCTGTCCACCAGCCTGCTGGGGTCGGCGGCCTTCAACGAGGATCCGCGCGAGCTGCACATTTCCGGCGTGCGCGAGATGAACGGCCAGCTGTTCGAGATGCTGGGGCAGTCGGACGGCCTGATGGATGCCGGCGACGCCTTCTACAAGTACATGATGGCCATGTTCGGCATTGATCCCGAGCAGCAGGAGGAACTGAAGGGCTCGCGGCGGCGCTACCGTTCCAGCTTCCTGCGCCTCCTGAAGGGATGGGGCTACGATTCCAACGGACCGGAAGGCGCCGTGCTGAAGGGATGGGTGGAAAGCCGCTTCGGGCTGTTCCCCACCTTTCATAAGGAGATGATTACCCGCTTCTCGACCCAGGGCTGGGCGAGCTATGTGGACGAGAAGATGTCGAGCCGCTTCCACAACAACTCCATCTATTGCCAGCTCGACATGCTCTACGAGTTCTGCCAGTGGGCGCTGGCCCGCTTCGCCGCGCCGGGCGAACGGCATCTCACCTTGTACCGGGGCGTCAATTCCTTTGACGAGCATCAGGTGGTCGAGCGCCTGGACCGCAAGAATGTGGTGATGCGCCTCAACAACCTTGCGTCGTTCTCGTCGGACCGCACGGTCGCCGATTGCTTCGGCGACACCATCCTCACCGCCCGGGTGCCGGCGGTGAAGATTCTGTTCTTCAACACCCTGCTGCCCGTCCATCCCCTGAAGGGCGAGGGCGAGTATCTGGTGATCGGTGGCGATTACCAGGTCGCCGCGGCCTATTTCTGATTGGATTTCCCATGCGATTGCCATTCCTCGACCGATCACCGTCGTCCGGCCCAAGCCTGGAGGAGCGCGCGCTCGGCGCCTATCTGGGCTTCGCCGTCGGCGACGCCCTGGGGGCCACCGTCGAGTTCCTGACCAAGGGGGAAATCCGCGAGAAGTACGGCCTGCACCGCAAGATGATCGGCGGGGGCTGGCTGCACCTGGCGCCGGGCCAGGTCACCGACGACACCGAGATGAGCCTGTGTCTGGGCCGCTCGCTGATCGCCAGGCAGGAACTGGACCTCAAGAACGTATGCGAGGAATTCGCCGCCTGGCTGAAGACCGGGCCGGTGGACGTGGGCAACACCTGCCGGCGCGGCATCCGCCGTTTCATGACCCATGGCACGCTCGATGGCGGCTATTGCGAGGGCGATGCCGGCAACGGCGCGGCCATGCGCAATCTGCCCATCGCCCTGGCCACCCTGCATCGTCCCGACCTGCTGGAAGGGTGGACCCTGGCCCAGAGCCATATCACCCACAACCACCCTCTGTCCGACGACGCCACCCTGGCGCTGGGGCGCATGACCCAGGCGCTGGTGACGGGCCAGGGCATGAAGGCGGCGCGCGACGAGGCCAACGCCCTGGTCGAGAAGCACAAATGCTTCAAGTTCGAGACCTTCCGCGGCCAGTCCACCGCCTACATCGTCGATACCATGCAGACGGTGCTGCACTTCTATTTCCTGACCGATTCCTTCCGCAACTGCCTGATCGAGGTGGTCAACCAGGGCGGCGACGCCGACACCACGGGGGCCATCGCCGGCATGCTGGCGGGGGCCACCTATGGCGTGCGGGAGATACCGTCGGCCTGGGCGGGCAAGCTGGACAAGGGCGTCGCCGACGAGATCCGCGCCCAGGTTCCGGCCCTGCTGGCCGTGGCGGACAGGCTCAAGAACAAGGCATAAGGGAGAAGCGGATGATGGCTCTGGTCGTCTTCTACGAAAAGCCGGGCTGCAGCAACAACACCCGGCAAAAGCAGCTGCTGTCGCGTTCGGGACACGACGTGGTGGCGTTGGACATCCGCGCCCAGGGCTGGACCCCCGAGGGGCTTCGGCCGTTCTTCGAGGGGCTGCCGGTGGCGCAGTGGTTCAACCGCGCCGCTCCCCGTGTCAAGTCGGGGGCGGTGGTGCCGGAATCCATGCCGGCCGACGAGGCGCTGGCCGAGATGTGTCTGGACCCGCTGCTGATCCGCCGCCCCCTGATGGAAAGCGGCGGCCGCCACATGGCCGGCTTCGACGAGGCGGCGGTGGCCGACTGGATCGGCCTGGCCCGCACCGCCGAGCCCATCCCGGAGACCTGTCCGCGCAGCGACGGAATCTGCTCGCTCCCCGGGCGGTAGGGCGGGTTTCCCCGCCCCCCTGATCACACCGCCTTGACGCTGGAGAGGAAGGTCTCCACGTGCTTGCCCAGGCTGGTGCCGGATTCCTCCAGGGTTTCGGCCACCTTGTACATGTTGGACGCCATCTCGCCGGTCATCTGGGCGGCGGACGACACCTCCGAGATGTTGCTGGTCACCTCGTGATTGCCGTTGGCGGCTTCCTGGACGTTGCGGACGATCTCCTGGGTGGCGGCGTTCTGCTCCTCGACCGCAGCGGCGATGGAGGACACCACCTCGTCCACCCGGGCAATGGCGGCGCCCACCGTCTTGATGGCGTTGACGGCGCTTTGGGTGGTGGTCTGGATGCCGCCGATCTGCTCGGCGATCTCGCTGGTGGCCTTGGCGGTCTGGGTGGCCAGGTGCTTCACTTCGTTGGCGACGACGGCGAAGCCCTTGCCCGCCTCGCCGGCGCGCGCCGCCTCGATGGTGGCGTTCAAGGCCAGCAGGTTGGTCTGGGCCGCGATGTCGTTGATCAGGCTGACGATCTCGCCGATCTTCTGGGCGGCGGTGGACAGGCCCTCCACCGTGGCGTCGGCGGTCTGCACCCCGTCCACGGCTTCCTGGGTGATACGGGTGGTGTCCTGGACCCGGCGGCTGATCTCGTGGGTGGAGGCGCCCAGTTCCTCGGCCGCCGAGGCCACGGTCTGGATGTTGGCGGTGGCCTCCTCGGCGGCCGCCGCGACGGCGGCGCTCTGGCGCGAGGTCTGCTCGGCGGCGGCGTGCAGGCTGGTGGAGGTGGAGTGGACGCTTTGCACCGTCGAGTCCACCTTGGCGATCACCCGGCGGATCATCACGTCGAAATCGGCAGTGAGCAGCTCGCGCTTGCGGCCGCGGGCAACCTCGCGCTCCTGCTCGGCGCGGGCCTCGGCCTCCAGGCGTTCGGCCTGGATCATGCTTTCCTTGAATACCTGGACGGCGCGGGCCATCTCGCCGATCTCGTCGCGGTTGGCGGTAGCGGGAATCTCCACGCTCTTTTCGCCAGCGGCCAGCTTGGACATGGTGGCGGTCATGGCCTGGACCGGCTTGACGATGGAGCCGGCGATCAGTACGGCAAGGACGATGCCGACCGCCAGGGCGCCCAGGGAAAGGATCAAGCTGAAGGTGGCAGAGCGGCTCAGGGCGCCGGAGGTCTCGTGCTCCATGACGTCCAGGGCGGCAGCCTGGGACTTCATGGTCTCGCCCGCCAGTTGGGCGATTTCGGCGGCCTCCTGGCGCATGATGCCGTTGACCAGCTGATCCACCACGAGGGTGTCGGCGATCAACTGCTCGAGCGCCGCGCCATAGCGTTCGGCCGCGGCGCCGGCGGCCTTGGCCTGCTGGCGGCGGTTGGCGTCGCGAAGGCGGCCTTCCAGGCCCTGGGCGGTCTTGATGAACGCGGCCAGCTGCTTGCGGGAGGCTTCGGCCAGCTGCGGCGTGGGAGTGGCGGTGAAACGGCTGGCCAGCAGGCGGGCGTTCAGCAGGTGCTCCATGGCCTGACCGGTCACCGCGGCGGCTTCGTAATCGCCTTCCACCATGGCCGGGCCGATGATGGCGGTCAGCGCGTCCTTGGACTGGGCGCCGAACACGGGTAACTGCTCGGTGATCAGCTTTTCCTTTTCCACGCGCGCGAGGGCGGCCTTCTCGAAATTGGCGGCGTAGGCCTCGATGCTGCTGGAAATCTTGCGCAGGTTCTCCAGGCGGGTGGGGTCGATGGTCTCGGCGATGGCCTGGGGCAGGGTCTTGCGCACTTCTTCGAGCTTGGCCCGGGCGGTGACGCCAGCGGAATCCGTGCCCTCGGTGGCATAGATGCGGACATTGCGCCGAGCTTCGGTGAAATTACCGACCATGGTGGCGACGCGTACGGTGTTGTCGCTGACCTTGGCGTAGCGCCCCACCTCGGCGGTGCCGGACCGCAATCCGCTGGAGGTGATGGCGGCGACGAGGCCAAGCAGGCCCAGAACCAGACCGAAGCCCAGAAAGATCCGGGTTTTGACGGATATACCTGACAGGGTTTGTTCGAAGGCCATACTAATCATCCATTATAAATATATGTTCATTCCCTTTGGCCCCTAGGGCTGAACTAAGGAAATGCAAGGACATAGAAATTATGTCGAAAATGATATCGTGGCTATATGGGACAAACTCGCATATACGCAGGTGTATAGATTTATCATTCGAATAATAAGGTTTTCCCGGCTGGAAAGAATGAAGGGGCGCCCCGCCGGGGACGCCCCTTCTCGATCTGCAAGCTTCCGCCACCTATCGCCGCAGATCGATCTCGACGCCCGGCTCGCCCGAAAATTCCACCAGGATATCCTCATTGCGGACGATGTACTGACAGGCCAGCCGGTAGGGCGGCGGCATGTCGTTGGTCTCCGTGTCGGCCAGCTGGGCCTTGGTCAGCTTGCCATTGACCGAAAGGGTAAGTTTCTCCTTTTCGGTCAGATGGATGCCGGATGGGCGCTTGTCGTCCAGGATGGTGACCTTGATCAGGCACGAGCCGCATTCGCCGTTTTCGCACTGGCAGGGGATCTTGACGCCGTGCTGCTTGGCGACGCCCAGCAGGGTCTTGTTGTCGCCCGCCACCGCATAGACGGTGATGTCCTTTTCCAGGGTGGGGGCGCTGAACGTAACGTTGGCCATGGGTGTTCCTCTCTCCAGGGGGGGTGTGTGGCGGCGGGTCAGGCTGGCCGTGCGGTGCTCATCAGCGCCACGGCCTCGGCCAGCGGCAGGGTGACGGGGGTGATGCCCTCGGTCTCCAGGAACTTCCATTCGTTGCGGGTCAGGTCGTCCGGCACCACGGCGTAGCGCGGCCCGCCCGAACGCTTGGCGATCTGGCGGGCAAAGGTGCGCAGAATCTGGTCGTAGAAGCGGCAGCCCAGGAAGACGAAGCCGCGTCCCGTCCGCCGGTCCTTGACCACCTGGGGAATGGGGGTCTGGATGTCGATGTCGGTCAGCACCTCCACATAGTCGGAATCCGACACCAGCACGTCGCCGGTGGGCTGGGCGGCGCCGTGGGGCTTGTAGAGCACCGTCCGCCAGCCGTCGGCCACGTCGTCGCCGACGGTGGCACCATCGGGCGACACCGCCCGTGTCCACACGCCGCCGTCCAGGCGCCGGGCCTTGGAACAGCCCTGGACGATGCCCCAGTTGCCGCGCCCCGCCGCCTCGAAGGCGGCCTTCATGGCGCCGTCATACCAGGTGTCGACCACCAGGGGCAGACGGGGCAGCCCGGCCAGCCAGCGGTGCAGCGCGTTGGGCTCGGGCACCGGCTGGAAGAAGCCGGCCATCAGCCGGTCCAGCGTCATGCGGTGCTTGTGGGTCTCGATGTACTGGGCGGAATGCCACAGGTTATTCTTGATGCGGCCGGGCACGCCCACCTTGGCGACCAAGGCCAGCGCCAGGGCGCGGGCGCCCACCGGCACCGGCGGCTCGGCTTCCATCCGCAGCGAGTCGGGCCCCAGAAAGGGGATGAGATTGCCGGCGGCGATCTCGGCGCCGATCTCGGCGAGCAGGGATTTGGGCGAGTCGAGCATGGTCGCGGGCCTCCTGCCTGGGCTCAGTCGTCGTCGCCGCTGAGCTTGCGGGCGTCCACCGTGATGGGCAGCCTGGTGTCCGGCGGCATGTCGGGCATGGCGAAGGTCCAGCCGTTGGCGATTCTGATGGTGCCGCCCCAGATGCCTTCCTTCTCGGACTCGACGACCAGTTCCTCCAGGTCCTTCTTGGGGACGTAGATCTCGTACTTCTCGCCGACCTTGCGCAGCATGACCTTCATGACGCCTTCCTCTCTTCTTCTTCCGCGCGCTCCAGTTCATGGGCGCGCATGCCGACCAGACGCTCAGCCTCCAGAAAGTCCACGGCATAGACGTAGAAGCGGTTGAGATAGGTCCCCACCTGGGTGACGTAGCCCACCTCGCCCTTGCGGATCAGGAACTCGCCGATCCGGGAGCCGGGATAGGTGCCGTCGTTGCGGACGTCCCGAAGCGCCGTGACCTTGTCGCCGCGCTCGTAAAGGGGTTTGTCCCACAGCTCGAAATTCGCATCTTCGCTCATGACGGCACCCTTTCTGGTGGAAGGTCAGCCCTGGACGATGCAGCCCTCGACCGGGCAGACCGCCTGGCATTTGGGTGCGTCGCCGTCACACTCGGTGCAGCCCGACGCCTTGATGGCGTAGACGTCATTCTTGATGGAGATGGCGGCGTTGGGGCACTCGAACTCGCAGGCGCCGCAGGTGGTGCATTCGGAGGCGATGATCTTCAGAGCCATGATGTTCTCCTGTTCTCTCTAGGCAATTTCAGCGGTGTCGGAATTCTGGCCGAAACGCTGGGCGTACCAGCCGGCCACGGCCGTCTCGATGTAGTCGAAGGGGTAGGCATCGATGGCCTCGATGCCGGCCTTCTTCAGGTCGTCCTTGGGGCAGCGGCCGATCTTGGCCACGAACACCGTGTCGATGCCCTCCAGCGCGGCCAGGACCACGTCCAGCTTGTCGTCGTCGCCATAGCCGCCGACGCAGTAATTGTCGGCCTTGCGATGGCCCGAGAAGCGCACGCCCTTGGCATCCACCTCGAAGATCTGGAATTCCTTGGCGTGGCCGAAATGCTGGTTGATGCGCCCGCCGCCCTTGGTGCAGACGGCCACCAGCCTGGGCGGAGCCTCTATGACGGTCTCGGCCAGTTCGGCCTCGGCGCCGGCCAGCGCCTTGGCGCGGTCGGCGCGCTCGCGCTCCACCACCTCGCGGTAGAGGCGGCGGGGCTCGGGATCAAAGGCGGCGGCCACTTCCGGAAGCTTGTCCAGCGTGAAGTCCTGGGACAGATCCTCACCCAGCGTGCCCACAGCGTCGGCGCGGCACTGGCGGCAGTGGCGCATGAGGTTGGCGCCGCCGGCCAGCTTGTCCTGCAGGTCCTTCAACTCGGCGGGCCTGGGGCCGCGCTGGCCGGAAAGGCCAAAGGCGGTGCCGTGGGCTGGGTCGGAGATCAGCGGCATGACGTTGTGCAGGAACGCGCCGCGGGCCTTGATCTCCCGGTTCACCTCGATCAGGTGCCGGTCATTGATGCCGGGGATCATCACCGAGTTGATCTTGGTGAGGATGCCGCGCGCGGTCAGCCCCTCCAGGCCCTCCATCTGGCGCTCGTGCAGGATGCGCGCCGCCTCGATGCCGGTGTAGCGCTTGCCCTTGAAGTAGATCCAGGGATAGATCAGCGCGCCGATCTCGGGGTCGACCATGTTGATGGTGATGGTGACGTGGTCAATGTTGTGCTGGGCCAGCTCGTCCAGGTGGTCGGGCAGGGCCAGGCCGTTGGTCGAGACGCAGTATTTGAGGTCGGGCAGCAGCTTGGACACCTCGCGGAAGGTGGCCGAGGTCTTCTTCCAGTCGAACATGGAATCGCCCGGACCGGCGATGCCCAGCACCGAAAGCTGCGGCACCTTGGCCGCCACCGCCGCCACCTTGCGCGCCGCCTGCTCAGGCGACAGCTTCTCGCTGGTCACGCCGGGGCGCGATTCGTTGGCGCAGTCGTATTTCCGGTTGCAGTAATTGCACTGGATGTTGCAGGCCGGCGCCACCGCCACATGCATGCGGGCGAAGTAGTGATGCGCCTCCTCGGAATAGCAGGGGTGGTCCTTGACCTTGTCCCAGATGTGGGCGGGCATGTCGCCCTGGCCCGCATCCGACCCGCAGGACTTGGAGGAACAGCCGCCGGTGGGCGCGGCCGGAGCTTCGGCGGGGACCATGGGTCCACGGACGATGCTGGAGAGAGAGATGACGTTGCCAGACACCGGCGGCCTCCTCGTCAGGGGTCTATGCCGGTTCCTCTGCAATGGCGATGCCAAGTGCTGCGGCGCAGCAAAGTGGCGGAAATGCTGGGTTTCAGGCTTTGTCGCATCCCCGACAAAGGCGGCGGGGATGCGACAAAGACCGCTTCGGGCCGTCCTATTGCGACACTGAATCCTTGCGGCGGTGTCGGGCCAGGTACAAGGGCGTCCGCGACTTGGGGATCTTGTGGATGAAGTTGTAGCGGGCCACGTGGTAGCTGGGATCGAAGCCGTAGAAATTCAGCTTCATGTGTTCCAGCTCCTCGGCGCGGTACTGCTCCAGGGGCTTTTGGGCTTCGTCGGCGGCCCGGGTCAGGCGTTTGGCGGCCAGGCGCTCGTCCAGGCCCGGGTCGGCGGCCAGGGCCTCGGCCATTTCCTCCACCAACTGGCGGAATTCGGGGATGCTGCGACCGAAGCGGCAATCGATCAGCCCTAAGCGCTCGGCCTCGGCGGTGCCCAT
Organism: Magnetospirillum sp. XM-1; assembly: GCF_001511835.1. NCBI lineage: Bacteria > Pseudomonadati > Pseudomonadota > Alphaproteobacteria > Rhodospirillales > Rhodospirillaceae > Magnetospirillum > Magnetospirillum sp. XM-1. Next base: position 3,926,803 of record NZ_LN997848.1, on the reverse strand, counting down.
GGGCAGGCGGGCTTCGACGACGCGGCGGGCATTCTCGGCGCCGCAGCGCCGGGGCAGCAGGTAGGTCCAGTATTCCGAGCCGTAGAGGTTGCCCATGCCCTTGTAATGGGGGTTAAGCACCACCGCTTCGCGCGCCGCCACCAGATCGGCGGCCAGGGCCAGGAACACGCCGCCCGCCCCCGCATTGCCCTGCATGGCGGCGACGGTGAAATGGCTGGGGCAGGTGATGATCTCGCGGCAGAGATCGTTCATGGCGTTGATGTTGTCCCAGGATTCCCCGGCGGGGCTGGCGGCGCTTTCGATGGTGCACAGATGGATGCCGTTGGACCAGAAGTCGGGGCCGCCCATCAGCACGATCACCTTTGTCGGGCGCTCCGTCGCCTTGACGAAGGCGACTTTCAGGCGCCGGCACTGATCGGTGCTCATGGCGCCGTTGACGAAGGGGAAATGCAGGTATCCCACCCCGTGGCGCTCGTCGTACCAGATGTCGTGATAGCCGGGCGACTCGGGCAGGTGGTCCAGGGGCCCCAGCACGTCCAGCGCCGGCAGTTTCAGGGCGTGTTCTTGCCTGGCCCGCAGATGGCCGATCCACACCGCGCCGTCGGTGGTGGCGCGTGCCACCGCGTGGCCCGAGCGGGCGATCAGCTCGCCCGGCTTGCCCGAAAGACCCGACGCCGCATGGGCGTCATACAGGTAGACCGGCCGGTCGAGCATAAAATCCAGCAGGCCCGGCGTGCCGTCGGCCGAGCGGATCTTGGCGAGTACCGTGGCGGTGTCGTCCTTGGCCCAGTCGATGGCGCGATCCGCCTGCTTCACCGCCGGCTTGAAGGGGGACAGGGCCGGGCGGCCGACCGGTCCGTCGGCGAGGCGGGCAAGGGCGTCGAGTGTCGCCTCTACCGCCCCGTCGGCCACTTCGTTGCGATAGAGGCTGGACTTGGTGGCGGGACGTAGCGGGAAGGTGCGGCTGGCCCAGACCGGGCCTTCGTCCATGCCGGCCTCGGCCTGCAGCACGGTGACGCCCCACTCCTCGTGGCCTTCCAGGATGGCCCAGTCCAGCGCCGCCGGTCCCCTATCGCCGGGCGGGCCGGGATGGACCACCAGGCACAGGTGGTTCTTCCAGACGCTTTCCGGAATGGCGCGCTTGAGGAACGGGGCGACGATCACGTCTGGCCGCGCCATCTCCACCGCCTGGATGGTGACGGAATCGTTGACGTCGAATTCACAGGTGACGTCGTGGCCCAGTTCCGACAGTTCCACCCACAGGCGCTGGGTCAGCGAGTTGAAGGAATGGGCCAGTAACAAGACGCGCATCAGCAAATCCTCGGCAATTGCTCGCCGGCCAGCCAGTCCACCACCCGGTTGCCGCCCATGCGGGTCTTCATCTGGACGAAGTGGTGGGAGTCTTCCCGGCACGCCCCGATGCGCGCCGCGTCGGCGCCTAGGGGATGGGCGCGCATGATGTCGAGCAGGCGAGGGGCGTCGGCCTCGGCGCAGATGCAGATCAGCTTGCCCTCGTTGGCGACGTAAAGGGGATCGAGGCCCAAAAGCTCGCAGGCGCCCAGCACCTGGGGCTTGACCGGCACCAATGCTTCCTCGATCAGCATGCCGACGCCCGACTGGCTGGCGATCTCGTTCAAGGTGGCGGCCAGACCGCCCCGGGTGGGATCGCGCAGCACCCGGATGCCCGGCACGGCGGCGACCATCTTGGCGACCATTGTATGCAATGCGGCCGAATCGGACAGGATCTCGGTCTCGAAGCCCAAGCTTTCCCGCTGGCTCATCACCGCCACGCCGTGGTCTCCCATGGTGCCCGACACCAGGATGGCATCGCCGGGCCGCGCCAGATCGCCGGAAATCGAAACGCCGGGCGGCACCATGCCGATGCCTGCCGTGGTGATGAAGATGCCGTCGCCCTTGCCCTTTTCCACCACCTTGGTGTCGCCGGTCACCACCGGCACACCGGCGTCCTTCGACGCCTTGGCCATGGAGACGACGATGCGCTTGAGATCGGAAAGGGGGAAGCCCTCCTCGATGATGAAGCCCGCCGACAGCGAGATGGGTCTGGCGCCGGCCATGGCCACGTCGTTGACGGTGCCATGCACGGCAAGGCTGCCGATGTCGCCGCCGGGAAAGAACAGCGGGCTGATGACGTAGCCGTCGGTGGTCATCACCATGCGCCCGCCGGGCACGTCGAAGGCGGCCTGATCGTTGCGCTGGTTTAGCGCCTCGTTGTCGAAGGCGGCGACGAACAGTTCCTCGACCAGCTGGGCCATGGCGCGGCCGCCGCCGCCATGGGTGAGATCGACACGGCCGGACGCGATGTCCAAGGGGCGGGGATGGGCGCGGCGGGGCAGGGTCATTCACTCTTCTCCAGGTCGCGGAAGCGGCCATAGGTCCAATGGGCGGCGCAGGCGCCCTCGGCCGAGACCATGCACGATCCCATGGGGTTTTCGGGCGTGCATACGGTGCCGAACAGCTTGCAATCGGTGGGCTTCTTGACGCCCCTGAGGATGGCGCCGCATTCGCAGGCCTTGTTGTCGGGCGGGCTATCCTGGGGCACGTCCCAGCGGCGCTCGGCGTCCCAGGCGGCATAGGGCTCTTTCAGGCGGAGCGCCGAATAGGGCACCATCCCTAAGCCGCGCCATTCGAAGACGCGCCTAAGCTCGAACATGTCGGCCACCAGGGACTTGGCCTTCTCGTTGCCGTCCCTGGTCACGGCGCGGGCGAACTCGTTCTCCACGTCGAAGCGGCCGTCGTTGATCTGGCGCACCAGCATGCGCACCGCCTGCATGACGTCGAGGGGCTCGAACCCGGCGATCACCACCGGGCGCTGGTATTCCTCGGCGAAATACTCGTAGGGGCGCGAGCCAATGATGGTGGACACGTGGGCCGGGCCGATGAAGGCGTCCAGCTTCACCGTGCCCAGTTCGCGCACCTCGGGGCTGTCGAGGATCTGGGTGATGGCCGACGGCGTCAGCACGTGGTTGCAGAACACGCTGAAATTCTTCAAGCCCAGCGCCTGGGCCTGTTTGATCGCCACGGCGGTGGGCGGGGTGGTGGTCTCGAAGCCGATGGCGAAGAAGACGATCTGCCGGTCCGGGTTGGCCTGGGCCAGCTTGATGGCGTCCAGCGTCGAATAGACCATGCGCACATCGGCGCCCTCGGCCTTGGCCTTCAACAGCGACAGGCGTTTGGAGCCCGGCACGCGCAGCATGTCGCCATAGGTGCATAACGTGACGCCCGGTTGCTTGGCCAGCCAGATGGCGGCGTCGATGCGCCCGACGGGAAGCACGCAGACCGGGCAGCCCGGCCCGTGGATCATCCGCACATTGGCGGGCAGCAGGTCTTCCAGGCCGTAGCGGCTGATGGCGTGGGTGTGGCCGCCGCAGAATTCCATGATGTGGTAGGTGGAGGCGGGATCGGCCTCGGCCTTGATGGCGCTCGCGATGCTTTGCGCCACCTCGCCGTCCCTGAATTCGTCGATGTATTTCACGCCGGCACGCCCTCACCCAGCTCGCGGAACAGCTCCAGCGTGCGGGCCGCTTCTTCCGGGTCGATCACCGACAGCGCGTAGCCCACATGGACGATGACGTAGTCGCCCGGCTTCACGTCGGAGACCAAGGCCAGCGAAATGGTCTTGGTGACGCCGCCCAGTTCCACCTTCGCGTTGTCGTCGGGCAGGAGTTCGGTGACCAGGGAGGGCAGGGCAAGGCACATGGATTTGGGTTCCTCTTAACTCAACGCGGCGATCCAGGCCTGCCCTAAGGACAGGCCGGCGTCGCCGGGCGACACCTTGGCGGCCAGCAGCGGCTTCAGGCCGGCTTGTGTCAGCTTCTCCACCAATCCGCCGGTCAGCACCTTGTTGAGGAAGCATCCGCCTCCCAGGGCGACATAGGGCGTGCCGGCGGTTTCCGCCACTTCCGCGATCCACTGGCCCATGGCTTCGACCAGGGTGCCGTGGAACAGGTTGGCACCTCTGGCCGGGTCGGTGCAATGGGCGAGGCAGGCCAGCAGCGGCAGCAGGTCCAACACCCCGTCCTGGATGATCCAGCCGGTGGGCAGCACTTCCGGCCTGGTCGCCAGGGCTTCCAGGGCCATGGGGGCCTGGCCCTCGAACTCGGCGATGGGGTGGATGCCCAACAGGCCGCAGGCGGCGTCGAACAGCCGCCCGGCCGACGAGGTTTCCGGGCTGTTGAGGCGCCTGTCCAGCATCTGCCCCAGCATGGCGCTGGCGGGAATGTCGCGGAAGCGGGAGGATATCTCGTCGCCGCGGCCCAGGCGGTGCAGGGCGGCCGCCGCCATGCGCCAAGGCTCGCGCGCCGCCCGGTCGCCGCCGGGCTGGGGCAAAAGGGCGAGATGGCCCAGGCGGCGGTAATGGGCGCCCTCGGCCTTCAGCAATTCGCCGCCCCACGACTGGTTGCCGGGGCCAAGGCCGAAGCCGTCGAAGGACACGCCGATCACCGGGCCCTCGATGCCGTGCTCGGCGGCGATTGCCGCGGCGTGGGCATGGTGGTGCTGCACCGCCACCGCCGGCAGGTCCAGGGATTGAGCATAGCGGGTGGAATGGAAATCGGGGTGCAGGTCATGGGCGACCCGCACCGGGGTGACGCCTGCCTCGGCCACCAGCGCCTCGACCGTCGCCTCGAAGGCGGTGATGGCCTCGGGCGTGCCGAGATCGCCGTGATTGGCCGAGATCAGCGCTTCCGATCCCCGGGTCAGGCAGACCGAATTCTTGAGGAACGCGCCCAGCGCCAGCACCGGCGGCACAGGGTGCGGCAGGGGAACGATCTGGGCGATAGCCGAACTCACTTGCCCTCCAGACTGGCCTTGGCGGCGGCCAGCTTGGCTTCCAGGCGGCGGATGCGCTCGGTGACCATGCGCTTGCGGCCCTCGTTGATCCAGGCCAGCCATTCGTCGAAGCCCTCGCCGGTCCGCGCCGAAAGCTGCAGCACGACGATGTCGGGATTGACCCGGCGCGCAAAGCCGATGCAGCGCTCCACGTCGAAATCCGTGTGGGGCAACAGGTCGGTCTTGTTGAGGATCATCATGGAAGCGGCGTGGAACATGTCGGGATACTTCAAGGGCTTGTCCTCGCCCTCGGTCACCGACAGGATCGCCACCTTGTAGGCCTCGCCCAGATCGAAGGCGGCGGGGCAGACCAGATTGCCGACATTCTCGATGAACAGTACGGAATCGTCCTCGACAGCCAGCTTGGCGATGGCGCTTTCCACCATGTGGGCGTCCAGGTGGCAGCCCTTGCCGGTGTTGACCTGGATGGCGGGAATGCCGGTGGCGCGGATGCGGTCGGCGTCGAAGCTGGTCTGCTGGTCACCCTCGATCACCGCCAGGGGGTAGCGGCCCTTCAGGGCCTCGGCGGTGCGGCACAGCAACGTGGTCTTGCCCGAGCCGGGGCTGGAGACAAGGTTGAGCGCGAACACCCCATGCTCGGCCAGCCACGCCCGGTTGCGCCCGGCGAAATCGTCGTTGTGGGACAGGATGTCCTTCTCGATCTGGACGATGCGCTTCTGGCTGAGGCCCGGCACGTGGACGCCGGCGATGCCGCGGCCGTAATGGATGTCCCGATCGGAATGAATGTTTCTATCGGAATCGTGGTCGTGGTGATGATGGTCGTGGCCATGGGGATGGTCATGGCTGTGATCGTGGCTGTGGCCATGATGGTGGTCGTGGTCATGATCGTGGGAGTGGGAATGTCCATCCACCTTGGCGTCACCGCAGCCGCACACCGTGCACATCACTCCACCTCCATTTCCTTGATCCGCATCTCCTCGCCCGAGGTCACCGCCAGCTTGGCGCCGCCGCAATCGGGGCAGAGGTCGACCCGCGAGGTGACGTGGACCGACTTCGAGCAATCCATGCACCAGGCGGTGCCGGGGACGCGGATGATCTCCAGCTTGGTCCCGGCGGTGAGCGGATTGCCCCGCGCCACCGCGTCGAAGCAGAATTCCATGCTTTCGGGCACCACGGTGGACAGCTCGCCGATCTCCAGCCACACCGTCTTGACCCGGGTGAAGCCGTGGCTTGCCGCCTGATCCTCCAGGATGCGCACCACGCCCTCGGTCAGGCTCATCTCATGCATGGGGCCTGACCTCGATGCGGAAGGGCACGCAAGGGTCCAGGCTGGCGGCCAGCAAAGCGGCCCGTCCCGCCAGATCGGGACCGCAAGCCCCCATCAATCCCCGGGCCAGGGGGCCGTCGGGGTGGAAGTTCCACTCGGTGGGGGCCAGAATCCGGTACGCGCTCAACAAACCCTCCCGCAATTCCACCCGGTGGGCCAGCAGGCCGCGCGCCGCCTCCACCACTCCCAATCCGCTTCCGTCGCTCCGCGCCATGGGCAGGCCGCCGGAATCACCCGACAAATCCTGCACCAAATCTTCCACTTCCCGCAACGCCGACGCCATCTCCATCATCCGGGCGGAGAAGCGGGGCATCAAGCCGTTGCCGTACTGCCCCATCAGAAGCCCCATCAGGGGGCGGCCGGACTGGCGGGCCAGCGGCCCGGTCTCGAAGACGCCGCCATGGTAATCGGGCCGGGCACGGTAGGAGCCATCGTGGTCGGCGGCCAGCCGCGCCTCCAGATCGGGCGGCCCGCCTGCGGGCATCAGGCAGGGGGGGACGGCGCCGAAGCCTTCGAGGTTTTCGTCCTCGATGCGCTCGATCAGGCGGTCGGCCACGTCATCCGCGCGGGCCACCGCTTCGCCCAGGCCGCGCAGGATGTCGGCCAGGGCCGCGCTGTCGGGGGCCAGCCTGCCGCCGCCCGGCACGGTCCAGTCGCCCGCCGGGTAAAGCGCCTTGCGCGCCGCTATGATCAGCGGACGTAAAGGCTTCAGCGCCGAAAGGTCGGGCTCTTCGCCCAGCAAGGCGGGCCAGTCGCGCAAGCTGGCGGCGGCGTGCTCGGCCACCACCTCCACCTGGCAAAGGACGCGCCGCGCCGTGCGCTGGGCGGCCGGGGCATCGATCCCGGCGGCGTTCTCCACCGCCTGCAGGCCGGCGAGGCCTTGGGCGGTGCCGCACAGGGAGTAAAGGGTGGGCAGCAGGGCCAGGACCTGGGCCGGCTGGCGGCCGTTCAGCATATCGGACGCCTTGACCAGACGGCTGGAGCCGATCTCCACCCGCCCGACGCGGTCCCCGTCCAGATGCAGCGTGATGGCGAGGCTGGATTCCACCGGCAGCATCAGGCCTGCCCGGTGGCCAGAACCTCGGTGAGATAGGCCAGCGCCTCGGCGGCCGTCTCGGGATCGACCTTCTCGGCGGCGAAACTGCCGCCGGGGCCGAGCAGGACGTAATCGCCCACCGCCACCTCGCCGTCGAGCAGCATCAGGCTGGTGGTGCGCAGCGCCCCGAAGGCCTCGACCGTGGCGATTCCGTTGTCGATGGCGGTGATGCGGGAAGGGACGGCCATGCACATGGTTTTAAGCCGCCTTCTTGGCGACCGCGATGCCGATTTCGGCCAGTTCGCCGGCCAGCAGCTCCACCAGCTCGGGCAGGCGGGCGCCCACAATGGGGGTGGGTTCCATGGACAGGTCGAAGGACAGGGGCTCGACCCCGTACAGGACGATGTTCTTGGGCATCATGTCGTGGAAATTGAGCGCGCCCAGCATGTCGGACAGGCCGACCTGATGGGGCGAAATGCGGGTCTTGAAGAAGGCGGGAATCTGGTCGTCGGTGAGCCGCGTGATGGTGCCCGGCTCCTTCTTCGAACGCATGCAGTCGGCGATGATCAGGTAATCCGCCTCGGACACCTGGTCCAGGCAATCCATGCCCGAGGTGCCGCCGTCGATGACCTCGACCTCCTCGGGGAGGTCGTAGAGCTCCACCAGCCTATTCACGGCGTGGACGCCGATTCCTTCGTCGGAGAGCAAGATGTTGCCGACGCCGAGAACAACGATGCGCATGGCTTGGGAATCCATCAAAATGAAAGGCCTCCTTATCCCGTCATGCCCGGACTTGATCCGGGCATCCATGCCGTGCCACAGGTCCGGCGCTTTCCGGGGCGGCACCGCGTGGATGGCCGGGACAAGCCCGGCCATGACGCGATCGGGGAAGCGTACTAGAGCGCCTTGACCTGCACCACTTCCTTGTTGTCCTCGACCACATGCACCGCGCAGGCGAGGCAGGGGTCGAAGGAGTGGACGGTGCGCAGCACCTCCAGCGGCAACTCGGCGTCGGCGATGGGGTTGTCCATCAGCGAGGCTTCGTAGGGGCCGATGTTGTCGCTGTCGTCGCGCGGGCCGGCGTTCCAGGTGGAAGGCACCACGCACTGGTAGTTGGCGATCTTGCCGTCCCTGATCACCGTCCAGTGGGACAGCAGGCCGCGCGGCGCCTCGTGGAAGCCGTAGCCCATGACCTCGCCCTTGGGGAAGGTGGGCTTGTTGAAGGTCTTGGCGTCGCCCTTGCCGATATTGTCGAGCAGGGCCTGCCAGTTCTGCACCATGACCTCCTGCATCACGCCGCAGCGCACGGCGCGGGCGGCGTGACGGCCGATGGTGGAGTGCAGCGCCGCCAGCGGGATCTTGGACCCCAGCAGCGACGAGGCGGTGTCCAGCACCTTGGTGGCGTAGCCGATGGTCGGCTGGTGGCCGGCGGCGACGCCCGCCAGCACGCTGGCCAGCGGACCCACCTGGGCGCGCTTGCCGTAGAAGGTGGGGGCCTTCAGCCAGGAATACTTACCGTCATCCTGGAAGTCGGTGTACTTGGGCACGGTCTCGCCCTTGTAGGGGTGCAGCGGGCCGGGCTTGGAATACTCGTACCAGGCGTGCTTGACCCCTTCCTCGACGCCGTCGCGCAGGTAGGCGTCGCCGAAGGCGGTGATGGGCTTGTACTGGGCCAGGTCGGCGTTGGGGATGTAGCCGCCGGGAACCAGGAACTGGGTGCCCTTGGAATCCATGGGGAAGTCGGGGCACGACAGGTAGTTGGTGACGCCGGCGCCGTACTTGGTCCAGTCGGCGTAGAAGGCGCCGATGGCCGCGATATCCACCAGATAGACCTTGCGGATGAAGTCGCCCAGCGCATCCATGTGCATCTTGAGCTTCAGCAGCCGCTCGACGGTCAGCACCGACTGGCTGTCGGTGGCGATGGGGTTGGAGACGCCGCCCACCGCCACGTTCTGGATGTGCGGGCTCTTGGAGCCCAGCAGGGTGACGATCTTGTTGGCGTGGCGCTGGGCGTCCAGCGCCTGGAGGTAGTGGGCCACCGCCATGAGGTTGACCTCGGGCGACAGCTTCATGGCCGGGTGGCCCCAATAGCCGTTGGTGAACGGACCCAGCTGGCCGGAGCCGACGAAGGTCTTCAGCTTCTCCAGGGTCTGGACCATGACGTGTTTGTTGTTCAAGGGCCAGTCGGACAGGCTTTCCGCCAGCTGGGCCGCCTTCAGCGGGTCGGCCTTCAGCGCCGAGACCACGTCCACCCAGTCCAGAGCCGACAGGTGGTAGAAGTGCACGATGTGATCATGGATGGCGTGGGCCGAGATGATCATGTTGCGGATGAACTGGGCGTTCACCGGCACTTCCAGGTTCAGCGCGTTCTCGACCGCGCGGACCGAGGTGATGGCGTGGACGGTGGTGCAGACGCCGCAGATGCGCTGGGTGATGGCCCAGGCGTCGCGCGGGTCGCGGCCCAGCAGGATCAGCTCGACGCCGCGCCACATCTGGCCCGACGACCATGCCTTGGTGACCTTGCCGCCGTCGACCTCGACGTCGATGCGCAGATGGCCTTCAATCCGGGTGATGGGATCGATGGTGATTCTCTTGGACACTGCTCAGGTCTCCTTACTCGGCGGCCGCGGGGGCCGAGTGGCCGGGAAGAATGGGGAATTTGCGGACGAAAACGATGTAGGCGAGCACTTCGATGGCGATCACGCCGATGGTGACCATCATCTCGGGCACGCTGGGGAAGTAATGCCAGCCGGGGCCGGTGTCGTAGGCCACCAGGAAGGCGTCGATGCGGTACAGCACCGCGCCGGTCAGCATGCTCATGGCCGCCGCCAGCAGCTTGGACAGCTTCTTGCGGTTGGCCGGCGAGGACAGCACCACGATCGGATAGACGAACACCGCCATCTCGATCAGGAACATCACGCTCTTGGCGCCCGAGGTGAACGCCTTGAAGATGGCGCCACGCACCATTAGGTCGCCCAGGCGGATGACCAGATAGGCCACCAGGATGCCCATGATGATCTTGCCGATCTTCGAAAGCATGGGCAGCTCGTCGGCGATGTCGCGCTTGAAGCCCACGGCGGCCAGCGTCGCCTCGAGGATGACGATGGCGAAGCCCATGCACACGGCGGTCAGCAGGAACAGCAAGGGCAGCAGCGGGGTCTGCCACAGCGGGTGGATCTGGGCGCCGAACACCACCAGCAGCGATCCCAGCGAGGATTGGTGCATGGTGGGCAGCAGCACGCCCAGGCCGATGAAGAAGAACATCACCTTGTTCAGCTTGGCCTTGAGGTCCTTGAAGCCGAAATGCTCGAGGAAGGCTGGCGAGAACTCGATCCACAGCACCAGGATGTAGCAGCTGATGCAGGCGGCCACCTCGAACATCACCGATCCCGGCTGGGCGTAGCCCGGCCACAGGATGTGCCAGAAGTTCCAGTAGCGGCCGAGGTCGATCAGCACGGAAAGGCCGCCCAGGGAATAGCCGAACAGCGAGGCGGTCAGCGCCGGGCGGACCAGATGATGGTACTCGCCCCGGTTCATGACGTAGCACACCAGGGCCATGGCGTAGCCGCCGCAGGCGAAGCCCGTGGCGATGACCACGTCCCACACCACCCAGATACCCCAGGGGTAGCCGTTGTTGATGTTGGTGACGGCGCCCAGGCCGTAGATGAAGCGCTGGGCCATGAAGAACAGGCCGATGCCAATCAGCACGGCGAGCACGATGGTGAAGGGAGTGACCAGCGAGCCGCCGATGGCGGTCGGCCCGGCCTTGCCCTTCTTCAGGCGGCTGGCCACCTGGCTGGGGATGGGGTGATTGACCATTACTTGTGCCCCCCTTCCGGATGATCGAACATGTCGAAATCATCATCGTCGTGGTGGTTCTTCGAGCCCTTCCAGGCGGCGGTGACCAGACCGGCCAGCGCCACCACCGGCAGGATCATCCCGCCATACAGCGTGTGCTGCATGGTCTCGGAATCGGCGGCGTAGGCCCGCTCCGGCAGACCCATGGGCAGGGCCAGCTTGTCGAAGGGAACGCCGGACAGGTAGCGCACCTGGGTGCCGCCGGCGTCCTTCTGGCCGTAGACGTAATCCACGTATTCCGGCGCCGCCTTTTCGTGCATGTCGCCCGAATCGGGGGTGCGGCGGGGGAAATTGTTGGGCTCGCCCGGCTTCATGGCCCGGCGGCGGTCGATTTCCTCGGACAGCGCCTTGTAGGAGCCGAAGATGGTCGCGCCCGTGGGGCAGACCTCGGCGCAGGCGGCGTACTTGCCCTCGTCCATGCGGTGCCGGCACAGCTGGCACTTGGCGATTTCCGGCTTGGGCGTGTCGTACTGGAACTGGGGCACGCCGAAGGGGCAGGCGGCGACGCAGTAGCGGCAGCCGATGCAGGCGTCCTTGTTGTAGGTGACGACGCCGTCGGTGGGCCGCTTCTGCATGGCCGAGACCGGGCAGGCCGACACGCAGGAGGGGTCGGCGCAGTGCAGGCACGAGCGCTTGACATGGGCAAAGCCGTTCTCGGCCTTGTCCTTGTTCTCCATGGTGCCCGACTGGTAGACCTTGATGACGTTGTAGGTCTTGCCGGAAAGCTCCAGCGGCGTGTCCCACAGCTTTTCGCCGACATTGTCTTCCAGCGGCAGGCTGTTGGCCTCCTTGCAGGCCGACATGCAGGCCTTGCAGCCGATGCACAGCGTCCCGTCGAACAGCAGGCCGACGGCGTTCTCGGGAACCTTATGGCTTTCCCGCGCCTCGGCGCCGGCGGGGGCGAGGGTGGCGCAGGCGGCTGCCGCCGCCGTTCCACCCGCCGCCGCCCGGCGCAAGAAATTGCGTCTGGTGATGGTCATGGCGGATTACCCCTGCTTTCCGGAATCCTGGCCGTCTTCGTTCTTGCCCAGATTGCCCACCAGCTTGGCGCCGGCGCCGATGGCCAGACCGCCGACCGCCGCCACGGTGGCCAGCGCGCCGATGGAGGCTCCGGTGCCCTGCTCCTCGACCACGCGGGGATAGCCCACGGGCGGACGCTGGTTCTGCAGCTCGGCCAAGGCGTGGATGGGCTTGGCGAAGCCGATGCCCTTTTCCGTGCAGCCGATGCAGGGATGCCCGGTGCCCACCGGCCACGAGCCGGAACCCACGTCGTTGAACAGGATGGCCGGGCAGTTGGCGTAGGTCTCGGGACCCTTGCAGCCCAGCTTGTACAGGCAATAGCCCTTGCGGTGGCCCTCGTCGCCGAATTCCAGCGCGAAGCGGCCGGCGTCGAAATGGGCGCGGCGCTCGCAATTCTCGTGGATGAGGCGGGAATAGGCGAATTTCGGGCGGCCCTTGTCGTCCACCGCCGGCAGGGTGCCGAAGGTCAGGAAGTGGACCACGGTGGACAGGAAGTTATAGGGGTTGGGCGGGCAGCCGGGGATGGTCACCACCGGCTTGCCGGCCAGGATCTCCGGCACGCCGGTCGAGCCCGTGGGGTTCGGCGGCGTGGACGGCATGCCGCCCCACGAGGCGCAGGAGCCGATGGCGATGACGGCGGCCGCGCCCTCGGCGCATTCCTTGGTCAGCTGCAGCGCGGTCTTGCCGCCCACCTTGCAGTAGATGCCGCCGTCCTTGACCGGAATGGCGCCCTCGACGACCAGGACGTACTTGCCCCAGTTCTTCTTCATGGCGGCTTCGCGGGCGGCCTCGACCTGATGGCCGGCGGCGGCGAACAGCGTCTCGTGGTAGTCGAGCGAGATGATCTCCAGGATCAGCTTCTCGATGGTCGGATGCTCGGCGCGGAGCATGGACTCGGTGCAGCCGGTACACTCCTGGAAGTGCAGCCAGATCACGCTGGGGCGTTCCTTGGCGGTGATGGCCTGGGCGATCTGCGCGTCGGCCCCCTTGGGCAGGCCCATGGTCGCGGCCATGGCGGCGCAGAACTTCAGGAAGTCGCGGCGTTCCAGATTGAACCGGTTCGCGATCTCGCGGGAAATTTCGGTGTCGTCGTACATTGTCCCCCACCTTGGCTGGCGCGTCGGGCTGCGGAAGTCCGGAAGGGAAGATCGCGGAGCCATGCGGGTCCGGGGGTCATGCCCCGGCCGTCCTGCCTCCCTGATGCCTCCCGAATCTTCTTGTTCTCGGTTGTGCGATGCAGTCACCGCAAACACCGTGCCAACTCCAAAGGGTGGGGGTGGCGGGGTAGGGTCAAGACCGTAACCCAGGCAGGCTGGCGGTCCGCGCCTGATTATGGAATGCGTCAAGAAAGCGGGTGGGGCGGGTAGGTGGATATTAGCTTTCCATTGATGGAATTGTAATATCCATTATCCCTCTGCGGCATTGCATATACCGTTTGATCTTTGCGATAAGTATGATGCTTGATGAATATCAAGAGGGTGGGATGAGCGATCCGGGATATGGCCCCTTATGTGGCGAGCTGGAGCGGACCTATCGTCTGTTGGCGGAAGTGTCCCTTGAATTGACGCAAGCCGGCGACGAGGCGCAGCGTGCCGACGCGGCCCGGCGTCTGGAAGCCGTGCGCGAGCGCATCAAGCGATGCGAGGGGCGGTTGCTGGTGGTGTCCCTGGGACAAAAGGCCCCTTGCGATCTCGGATCGAACTGCTAGCCGTCCCGGCGGGGGCGTCACCAGTGGCGCGAAATGCGACGAGCCTTCGCCTTGACGCCCAGGGCGTGAATCAGCAGGGCGCGGGCCTGGGTGTCGATGGCCGTCGGCTCGGCCTCGGGGTCGGCGCCGCCGATGACTTCGCGGGCATTGCGCAGAGTGGCGGGGGAGGCGTCGGCGGGCTCGACCAGGCGCACCCAGGCCAGAATCTGCATGATCACGGCGCCCAGCGCCGCGACCGCCAGCCCGTGGGACATCCTGTCTTGGGGTGAGTGGCCGTGAGCGCGGTTCTGATCCTTGTGCCAGCGGACGATGGTGGCGGCCAGGGCGGCGCCTTCCTCGGCGATTCCCCGGACCTGGGCCCGCTCGAATTCGGACAAGGTGGTGCGCGGCGCCATTCCCAGGCCGGCGCCGGGGAGTCCTGGCGGGGCCGTCACTCCCGTGACATCCCGCAGATATTGACGCGGCTCACCCATGGAAGGGATCTTTCCTCGGCGCGAATTTCACCGAATTAGAGCACATACCATCGGCTAGGTCGACATGTGGGAATCCGAAATGGGCGCGGCGGGTCAGATCACCCCGGATGCCCTGAGCCCGGCCATCTCCTCCTCGTCCAGGTCCAGCCAGCCGGACAGAACCTGGGCGGTGTCGCCGCCCAGCAGCGGCGGGGCCCGGTCCGAGACCGCCTGGGCGCCGTCGAAGCGGATGGGATTGGCGACCAGATCGACGCCGCCGGCCAGGGGGTGCTCGACGCGGGTTTTCAGGCCGCGATGGATGACCTGGGGATCGGCGAACACGCCGCCCAAGTCGTTGATGGGGCCGCAGGGCACGCCCGCCGCCTCCAGGGTCTTGATCCATTCGGCCGAGGGACGCGACGCCAGCAGGCTTTCCAGCACCGGCACCAGCTCGGCGCGGTTCCTGACCCGCTCGGCATTGGCGGCGTAGCGGGGATCGGTTCCCAGCTCGGGACGCCCGGCCACCTCGCAGAAGCGGCGAAACTGGCCGTCGTTGCCCACCGCCAGGATGATGTGGCCGTCCTTGGTGGCGAAGGCCTGATAGGGCACGATGTTGGGATGCGCGTTGCCCAGGCGCTTGGGGGTATTGCCGCCCACCAGATAGTTGGAGGCCTGGTTGGCCAGCACCGCCACCTGCACGTCCAGCAGCGCCAAGTCGATATGGCTGCCCTCGCCCGTGCGGTCGCGCCGGGCCAGCGCCGCCAGCACGGCGAAGCCGGCATACATGCCGGTGAAGATGTCGGTGAGCGCCACGCCCACCTTCATGGGCTGGCCTCCGGGCTCACCGGTCAGGCTCATCAGCCCGCCCATGCCCTGGATCAGGAAGTCGTAGCCGGCCCGCTGGGCGTAGGGCCCGTCCTGGCCGAAACCGGTGATGGAGCAATAGACCAGATCGGGCTTCACCGCCTTCAGCGAGGCGTAGTCGAGGCCGTACTTGGCCAGCCCGCCCACCTTGAAGTTCTCCAGCACCACGTCGGACCGGGCGGCCAGGCGCCGCACCAGTTCCTGGCCCTCGGTCCGAGTGAAATCGATGGTCACCGAGCGCTTGCCCCGGTTGGCCGACAGGAAATAGGCGGCCTCGCCGGTGTCCTTGCCGTCGCTGTCCTTGAGGAAGGGCGGGCCCCAGCCCCTGGTGTCGTCGCCTTCGCCCGGGCGTTCCACCTTGATCACCTCGGCCCCCATGTCGGCCAGCAGCTGGCCGGCCCAGGGCCCCGCCAGCACGCGGCTGAGGTCGAGAACGCGAAGATGCGACAAAGGTCCGGTCATGGGTCTGGTTCCTGCAATGAAGAAAAATGCCGGCGGATTCGCAAAGAATCCGCCGGCAGGTGAGGAGGGTCAATCCTTGTCGATCAGCGAGGTCTGCTTGGTGTCCTTCATGCCGACGAACAGCAGCAGGCCGCACAGGCAGCAGCCGGTGACGTACCAGTAGAACCAGGTCTCGTTGCCGATGCTCTTGAACCACAGCGCGATGTATTCCGCCGTGCCGCCGAACAGCGACACACCGATGGCAAACGGCAGGCCGACGCCCAGCGCGCGGATCTGCACCGGGAACAGCTCGGCCTTGACCACGGCGTTGATGGCGGAATAGCCCGAGACGATGGTCAGCCCCGACAGCACCAGGAAGAAGGCGGTGACCGAATCTCTGGTCTGGCCCAGCGCGGTGAGGATGGGAACGGTGCACAGCGTGCTCATGACGCCGAAGGCGATCAGCACGGCGCGCCGCCCCACCTTGTCGGAAATATGGCCCACCAGCGGATGCATCAGCATGTAGACGAAGGTGGCCGCCGCCGAGATCATGGTGGCGTCGTTCTTCGAGAAGCCGGCGGTGTTCACCAGATATTTCTGCATGTAGGTGGTGAAGGTGTAGAAGGCCACGGTGCCGCCCATGGTCAGGCCGATCACCGTCATCACCTCGCGCGGGTGGCGCATCAGGGCGCGGATGCGGCTTTCGCCCACCACCTCGCCCTTGTGGTGCTCGAAGGATTCGGTCTCCTCCATGGAGCTCCGCAGATAGATGGCCACCACGGCGCACAAGCCGCCGATGACGAAGGGAATGCGCCAGCCCCAGGCTTCCAGCTCGGCGGTGGAGAGGAACACCCGCTGCAGCGCGATCAGCACGCCCAGCGCCAGCAGCTGCCCCATGATCAGGGTGACGTACTGGAAGCTGGAATAGAAGCCGCGCCGGTCCTTGGAGGCGATCTCCGACAGGTAGGTGGCGGCCGAGCCGTATTCGCCGCCCAGGCTCAGGCCTTGCAGCAGGCGGGCCAGGATCAGGGCGATGGGCGCCGCGATGCCGATGGTTTGGTAGCCGGGCATCACCGCGATGATCAGCGAACCGGCGCACATCATGCTGACCGAGACCAGCAGCGCCGCCTTGCGCCCCTTGCGGTCGGCATAGGTGCCCAGCAGCCAGCCGCCCAGCGGGCGCATGAAGAAGCCGAGCGCGAAGATGGCCGAGGTGTTGAGAAGCTGGACGGTGGGGTCGTCGCCCGGGAAGAAGTACTTGGAGAAATACAGCGCGAAGGCGGAATAGACGTACCAGTCGTAATATTCCACCAGATTGCCCACCGACCCCTTGAACACCATCAGGATCTTGCCCTTGGTGTCCTTGTTGTCCATGTCGTGGCTCCCGGCCGTCGGAGTTCCCGCGGCCGGGATTATGGTCGTATCCATGTGACTCAACGTTCGGTCCTCCCGCATTGGCCCGCACGACGCGGGCGATTTTGCGGAAGGCCAGAGCAAGGGGCGGGCCAGACGCTAAGGCTTTGAATTAATTCGCATGTCTAGGGTTTGATCGGCGGAATTCCGCCGAACGCCCAGGATGGGATCGGCGGAATTCCGCCTATTCCAGGAAGTGGCGGCGGTCGATGCCGTACCTGGCCATCTTCTCGTTCAAGGTGCGGCGCGGCAGGTCGAGGCGGGCCATGACCAGGGCGACGTCGCCCCTGGCCGCCCGGAAGGCCTCCTCGATGCGGCGCTTCTCGAAGGCGGCGACGCTGGCCTGCAGGCTTTCCCCGTCGCCGGGGGGATCGGGCGGGCGCCCGAGCCGCAGGCCGAGGCCCAGCGCGAAGCGCTCCGCCTCGTTGCGCAGCTCGCGCACGTTGCCGGGCCAGCCATGGGCCAGCAGCGCCCCGGAATCGCCTTGGGACAGTTCGGGCGGCGTGCGCCCATGGGCCCCGGCGGCGCGGGCGGCGAAGGCTTCGAACAGCGGCACGATGTCGTCTTGGCGCTCGGCCAGGGGCGGCAGGCGGATTTCCGCCACATGCAGCCGGTAGTACAGATCCTCGCGGAAACGGCCCGAGCGGACCTCGTCTTGCAGGTCGGCCTTGGCGGCGGTGATCACCCGGATGTCGACGGGAAGGCTGCGGTTGCCGCCCAGCGGTTCGACGCATTGTTCCTGCAGGACGCGCAGCAGCTTGGCCTGGAGCGCCAGCGGCATGCTTTCCACTTCGTCCAGGAACAAGGTGCCGCCGTCGGCGTGCTCGATCTTGCCGGCGCGGCGCTGGGCCGCCCCGGTGAAGGCCCCCGCCTCGTGGCCGAAGAACTCGCTTTCGAACATGGTTTCGGGGATGGCGGCGCAGTTGACCGCCACGAAGGGCTTGGGCGCGCGCGGGCCGTAATCGTGCAGGCAGCGGGCCGCCAGCTCCTTGCCGCAGCCGGTGTCGCCGAAGATCACCACGTTGAGCGGCAGACCGGCCAGCGCCTGAATCTCGGCGCGCACCCTTTCCATGGCCCGGGACGGGCCGATCAGGCGGCGCGCCATGTCGTCGCCGGCCCCCATGGCGCGCAGGCGGCGGTTCTCCATCACCAGCCGCCGCTTCTCCGCGGCGCGGCCCACCGCCTCGGCCAGGCGTTCGGGGACGAAAGGCTTCTCGATGAAGTCGTAGGCGCCGAGCCGCATGGCCTCCACCGCCAGGGGAATGTCGCCGTGGCCGGTGACCAGGATCACCGGCAGGTCGGCATCCTTGGCCTGGGCCGCCTTCAGGAGTCCCAGCCCGTCCATTCCGCCCGGCATGCGCACGTCGGTGACCAGGATGCCGGGAAAGTCCGGGGACAGGCGGGCCAGCGCCGCTTCGGGCCGCGCCAGCACGGCCACGTCGAAACCCGCCAGGCCAAGCCACTGCTTGACGGCGATCCGCATGGGTTCTTCGTCATCGACGAACAGAATCTGGCCGGCGCTCATCCTTAGGACCATAACCGAGCCGGGGCGAAAATCAAATTGCCGGGGGAAGGCGCCTGTGATTGCCTCTTGCCCATGACCTCGCCCGACACCCCTTCCGCCGCACCGCCCAGCCGTCCCGTTGTCGGGATGCTGGCGCTGGCGGCCTTGCTGGGCGGGCTGGTGGTGGCCTGGGTCTACCAGCGCGCCCGCGCCGAGGCGCTGGACGGCGCCCTGGTCATGGGGCAGCAGCGGTTGGGCCTTTATGCCTCGACCATCCGCGCCGCGCTCGACCGCTTCTCCTACCTGCCCGCCACCATCGCGCTGGACCGCGAGGTGATCGAGGTACTGGAGGGCGAGCCCGACCGGGCCGATGCCTTGAGCGCCAAGCTGGAGACCATCAACGCCGGCGCCCGCTCGGCCTCGCTCTACGTCATGGACCGCAAGGGCGTGACCGTGTCGGCCAGCAATTGGCGCACGCCGCTCTCCTATGTGGGCAACGATTACAGCTTCCGCCCCTATTTCACCCAGGTGATGAGCGCCGGTGCGGGCCACTTCTTCGGCATCGGGGTGACCACCAAGCTGCCGGGTTATTTCCTCGCCTCGGGCGTGCGCGGCCGGGCGGGCGACATCATCGGCGCCGTGGTGGTCAAGATCGACCTGGAGACCCTGGAGGAGGATTGGGGGCGGGGCGGCGACGCGGTCATGGTTACCGACGAGGACGGCGTGGTGATCCTGACCAGCCGGCCGGAGTGGAAATACGCGGTGGACGGGCCGGTCACCGAGGAGCTGCGCCGCAAGCTTGACGCCATCCAGCGCTACGGCGCCGTGCAGCTGCGGGCGCTGGAGCGGCGGGTCCTGCTCTCCCTGGGGGACGCCGCCCGGCTCGAGCGCAACGGCGACGCCCGGTTCGTCGCCCAGGCCCAGGCGCTGGACGAGGAGGGCTGGACCATCCACTACCTGGCCGACTGGGAGGCCATGGAAAGCAACGTGCGCTCCACCGCCGCCCTGGCCGGGCTGGGCTGGATCGCCTTCATCCTGCTGCTGCTCTATCTGCGCCAGCGCCGCCTGGTGCTGAAGGCCAAGCTGGACGCCCGCGACACTCTGGAAGCGCTGGTGGCCCTGCGGACCGAGGCGCTGAGCGCCGAGATCGTCGAGCGCCAGCGGACCGAGCACCATCTGCGCGAGACCCAGGACGAACTCATTCATGCCGGCAAGATGGCGGCGCTGGGCCAGATGTCGGCGGCCATCGCCCACGAGTTGAACCAGCCGCTGGCCGCCATCCAGACCTTCGTCGCCAGTTCCCGCATCTTCGTCGAGCGCGGCGACGCGGCGACGGCGGGAACCAACCTGTCCATGATCGACGATCTGTGCCGCCGCATGGCCGAGATCATCCGCCACCTGCGGGTCTTCGCCCGCAAGAGCCCGGTGACGCCCCAGGTCACCGATCCCGCCGCCTCGGTCAGCCGGGCCGTGGCGCTGCTGGCGGTGCGGCTGCGCCAGGCCGAGATCGATCTGGTCTGGAACCCGCCCGAGGGGCTGATGGTGTCGGGCGATCCCGGACG
This sequence comes from Magnetospirillum sp. XM-1, assembly GCF_001511835.1. Classification (NCBI taxonomy): domain Bacteria; kingdom Pseudomonadati; phylum Pseudomonadota; class Alphaproteobacteria; order Rhodospirillales; family Rhodospirillaceae; genus Magnetospirillum; species Magnetospirillum sp. XM-1. The sequence continues at coordinate 3,906,809 of NZ_LN997848.1, read as the reverse complement.
TCTCGACCAGGTCTTCGTCAACCTGCTGGCCAACGCCATCGACGCGGTGGCCGATGCTCCGGCGCGGCGCATCGTGATCGACGCGGTGCGGGTGGGAGGCGAGGTGGCGGTCTCCGTCGCCGACAGCGGTCCCGGCCTGCCCTCCGACGTGGCCGACCGCGTGTTCGAACCGTTCTTCACCACCAAGGAGGTGGGCGAGGGGCTGGGGCTCGGCCTGTCGCTGTCCTACGGCATCATCCGTGACATGGGCGGGTCCATCCGGGCCGACAACCGGGCCGGAGGCGGGGCGGTCTTCGTCATCACGCTCCCCAATGTGAGCGTCTCCACATAGCCATGAGAAAAGTGAGTCATTTATGCAACACCGGTGACTCGCCCGATGGAAAAGTGAACGTGGTGTGAATGCATGTGTTGACGCAATGAATCAGCATGTGATTCCATCCCCTTCATGTTGCAAGAACTTCTCAGCCGTTGTCGTCGTGTCGTCGGACCGATGATCGGGCTTGGCGCCGTGGCGTATTTCACCTACCACACCGTTGAAGGTGATCGCGGAGTGCTGGCCTACTTTCGGCTGCAGGCAGAGATTCTCGAGGCCGAGATGCACCTGTCCCGGGTGGCGTCCGAACGCACCGAGATGGAACACCGGGTACAGCTTCTGCGGCCCGACCACCTTGACCCCGACATGCTGGAAGAGCGGGCGCGCATCATGCTGAACATGGGGCGCGAGGGCGAGGTGGTGGTGTTCGACAAGCGGCGCTGACGCGCTCTTTGCTTGCCCCTTGGCCTTAGCGCTCGCCTCCGCGAGCTTGGCCGCCGCCGCAATGGCGGCCGGGCACGATCTAGGATCGTGCTCCAACTAGCCGCTTTTCTTCGGAACCTTCCTGCACTTGGCCCGGCCCATGCCGGTGATCCGGCATTCGGTGGTCTCCTCCCACAGGCGGATGACCAGGAAGATTTCCTGTCCCCGATATTCGATCAGCACGTTCTGGAACGAGGTGGTTTCCAGGATGGGCCGCGCCGTCAGGTCGCGGAACACCAGCAGCGGGCAGGCCTTGACCCGGTCGCAGACGGCCACCGATTCCAGGCTGATCAGGGTGGTCCCGCGCGAGCGGCCGACGCTGACGCGGATGGGCCGTCCCGCCGCCTTGGCCTTGGCGAAATGGGGCCGCGCCCATTTCTCGGCGGCGGCCATTTCCGGCGTGCTGGCGTCGTAGGCGAATTCCACGAAGATGCGGTTGCCCTCGATGGTCTCGGCCCTGGCCGGGTGAATGGTCAGAGCCAAGGCGGCCATGACGGTCAAGAGAAGTCCTCGCATGCCTCCCTCATGCCAGAGCGGGGGGTAAAAGTCGATGACATTGGGGGGGGCGGTTGGGGTAGTGTCGCCGCCACGGCGCAGCCAGTTCGAGGTCCGGTGTGTTCAAGCTTCTCGCCCGTATCGGTATCGACGGCTTTCTGCTGGGACTGGTGTCCATGGTCGCGCTGGCCTGGGTGCTGCCCGATTTCGGCAAGAGCGGCGGGCATCTGCACATGGATGCCATCACCGTCTACGGCGTGGCGCTGGTCTTCCTGCTCTATGGCCTGACGCTCCCGCCCGAGCGCATGAAGGCCGGTCTGGTCAACTGGCGTCTGCATCTGGTGGTCCAGACCTCCACCTTCCTGCTGTTTCCCGCCCTGGCCTGGGGGGCGGCCCTGGCGCTGGGCGGGCGGGTTTCCCCCGACCTGATGCTGGGCTTCTTCTTCCTCGCCGCGCTGCCGTCGACCATTTCCTCCTCGGTGGCCATGACCTCCATCGCGCGGGGCAACGTGGCGGGCGCCATCTTCAACGCCACCCTGTCCAGCCTGCTCGGCGTGGTGCTGACGCCGCTCTGGGTCAACTGGTACCTGTCGTCCAGCGGCGCCTCCCTCGACCTCGGCAAGGTGCTGCTCAAGATCGTGCTGCTGGTGTTGCTGCCCATCGTGCTGGGCCAGGTGCTGCGGCCGTGGCTGCGCGGTTGGCTCGAGCGCAACATGAAGTGGCTGAAATCCCTCGACCGCCTGACCATTTTGCTGATCGTCTTCAATTCCTTCTCGGATTCCGTGGCCGAAGGTGTGTGGGAAGGGCAGGGGAGTGGTTTCGTCCTTCAGGCGGTGGGCGGGGCGGCTCTGCTGTTCGCCTTCGTCTTCCTGTTGCTGCGGCTGGTCTGCCGGGGGCTGGGCTTCAACCGCGAAGACGCCATCGCCGGGGTGTTCTGCGGCACCAAGAAGTCGCTGGCCACCGGCGTGCCCATGGCCAAGATCATGTTCGGCGCCTCGCCCGTCCTGGGACTGATCATCGCCCCCACCATCCTTTACCACCTGATCCAGCTGATCGCCGCCGGCATCATCGCGCGGAAGTGGCAGGACGAGGTCTGACCGGCAAAAGCGCCTTGCCGGGAGGAGGCGTTCGGGTTAATTAGTGCAAGTCACTCGCAATTGCACATGAGCCCATGACGTCCTCCGACTCCACGCTCCGCGATGCCGGTCTGCGTCCCACCCGCCAGCGGCGGGGCATGCTCGACGTGCTGGGCGGCCTGGGGGCCTGCAACATCTCGGCCGACGAGGCCCACCGGCTGTCGGCGGAGCAGGGGCTGCGGCTGTCGCTGGCCACCACCTACAACATCCTCAACCAGTTCGCCAAGGCGGGGCTGGTCCGCCGCATCGACCTGGGCGAGCGGACGTGGTTCTGCACCTGTCCGGCCGGGCATCATCATTTCCTCGACCTCTCCACCGGCCGCCTGAGCGATATCGCCGGACGCCAGCCGGTGCTCGACCACCTGCCCGAACCGCCACCCGGCTATGAACTGGACGGAGTGGATATCCTGATCAGGATAAGACCGGCCGAGAATCGCGAATAAGTCTTAGATGTATGGCGATCTATTTGATTTTAAATGAAAAATCTTGATAACCCGCAGGGTGCGCCGCATCATCCCTCCAACAGTTGAAGGAGGGCATTGCCATGCAGGGCAGTAAGAAGGTCATCGATTGTCTCAACAAGCTGCTGACGGCCGAGCTGACCGCCGCCGACCAGTACTTCGCCCATTCGCGGATGATGGCCAATTGGGGCTTCAACCGCCTCTTTGAGCGCATCGCCCATGAGCGCGAGGAAGAGCTGGAGCATGCCGACAAGCTGATCCGCCGCATCCTGTTCCTGGAAGGCACCCCCGACGTGGGCAAGCGCGGCAAGCTGGCCATCGGCAAGGACGTCGAGGAGATGCTGAAGAACGACCTGGCCTACGAGATCATGGTGGTGGGCGAGCTCAAGGCCGCCATCGCCCTGGTCGAGAAGGAGCAGGATTACGAGACCCGCGCCATCCTGCGCGAGCTGCTGTCCGACACCGAGGAAGACCATACCCACTGGCTGGAGCAGCAGGTGGGGCTGATCAGCCGCCTGGGCCTGCAGAACTACCTGCAATCGGCGGCCGGCGATCTGGTCGGAGGTGCCTCATGAAGGGCGACAAGGCCGTCAACAAGGCGCTGAACGAGGTCTTGAAGGTCCAGCTGACCGCCATCAACCAGTTCTTCCTGCATGCCCGCATGCTGAAGAACTGGGGCATCAAGGACCTGGGCAAGGCCGTCTACAAGCTGTCCATCGAGGAGATGAAGCACGCCGACGAGGTGATCGAGCGCATCCTGTTCCTGGAGGGGCTGCCCAACCTGCAGGATTTGGGCAAGCTCTATATCGGCGAGGACGTGCCCGAGATCATCGCCAACGACCTGGCCATGATGGTCAAGGAACGCACCGCCCTGGTCGCCGCCATCGCCCTGGCCGAGGACAAGCAGGATTTCGTCACCCGCCACGAACTGGCGGAAGTCCTGGAAGAGGCGGAGGAGGCCATCGACTGGCTGGAAAACCAGCAGGGCCTGATCGCTTCCATGGGCCTGCCCAACTACCTGCAATCGGCCATGGGCGAACTGGCCGGGGGCTGATGACGACGGGACTGCCTCATGGCGAGGAATCTCGTCATGAGGCGGCTAGGCCCAAGGGGCCGCGCGGCTTATGCCGCGGACCGCAGGGAACGCGCAGCGGACAAAGCCAAGGGTTTCGGAGAAATCCGCCCGGCGCATGAGGGACATATCAATGCTTCTTCGGGCTGGGCAGGAAGGCCGAACCGGCCAGGCCCAGCCCCGCCACCGCCGACGCCATGACGAAGGCGCCGGAGAAGCCGCCCCAGGCATCGGCCATCCAGCCGGCGATGGCCGGGCCGACGATCTGGCCAAGCGCGAAGACCATGGTGATGGTGCCAAACGAGGCGGCCGCCTGTTCCGGGCCGAGATAGTCGCCCACCGCCGCCGCCATGATGGACGGCACCGCCCACAGCGCCAGACCGTACAGCAGGATCGAGGCGTAGAGGAAGGGCTCGGGCAGCGGCGCCGCCACCAGCGCGTAGGCGCAGGCCTGGAAGCCGAACACGATCATCAGCCCGGCCCGGCGGCCCAGCCGGTCCGACAGGCTGCCGAATACCGGTCCCGAGGCCAGGGACAGCAGGCCGATCCACGACCAGAAAATCCCAGCGGTGGACTCGGGAAAGCCGCGTTCGCGCACCAGGGCGGTGACGATGAAGGTGGCGTAGATGACGTAGCTGAAGCCGAAGGCGGCGTAGACCAGCCCCAGATGGGCGAGGATGCGGCGCTTGGCCCCGGGCGGCGCGGCGGCGGCGCACAGCGGTGCGGCTTCTTCCGTCGCGGCCTGGCTTTTACCCGTCACCGGTCCCAGGCCCAGTTCGGAGGGGTGGTTGCGGATCACCAGCCAATCCACCAGGGCGGCCGCCAGGACGATCAGGCCGATGACCAGCCAGGACAGACGCCAGCCCTCGGCGCCCTGGACGGCATTGATGGCGGGGACCAGGGCGCCCGCCACCATGATGGCGAAGCCCGATCCGATGACCGCGAAGCCGGCGGCGCGGCCCCTGACCCGGCGGCCGAACCAGTGGGCGATCAGGCCCATGATGGGCACATTGCTGCCGCCGCTGCCGAAGCCGGTCAGGGCATAGAGGATCAGGACCTGAGAAAAGCTCTGGGCGTAGGACACCGCCATCATGGACAGGGCGACCAGCACCAGCCCCGCCGCCACGGTGCGCCGCGCTCCCAGCCGCGCCACCATGCGCCCGCCCAGGGTGACGGCCGACAGGTAGCCGATGAAATTGGCGGTGGAGATGGCCCCCATCTCCGAGCGCGAAAGGTCCAGCGACGCCCCCATGGAGGGCAGCAGCATGCCGAGCGCGAAACGCCCCATGCCGAGGCACGCGAACAGGCCGAGACAACCGGCGGCGACGATGGCCCAGCCGTAATGGAACGGCAGGCGGGCGACGAGGGGATGCTCTGGGCGTTCCGACATTGTTGTCCTGGTCAACGAATCCTCTCGCACCTTGGCACGGCCGTTCCGACATGCCAAGTTGAATGCGACGACCGCATTGCAGCAACCGGGGACGTCCCATGACCGCCTATGATTTCGACCTGATCACCCTGGGTGCCGGCTCCGGCGGCGTGCGGGCCTGCCGCATGGCGGCCCAAGCGGGGCGCAAGGTGGCGGTGGTGGAAAGCAGCCGGGTGGGCGGCACCTGCGTCATGCGCGGCTGCGTGCCCAAGAAGCTGCTGGTCATGGGTGCCAAGTTCGCCGAGGACCTGACCGATTCGCTGGGCTTCGGCTGGAGCCTTGAGGGCGCCGATTTCGACTGGGCGCGGCTGGTCTCGGCCAAGAACGAGGAATTGCAGCGCCTGGAAGGCGTCTACATGCGCCTGCTGAAGGATTCGGGCGTCACGGTGGTGGAGGGCAGGGGCCATCTGCTCGACGCCCACACCGTGCAGGTGGGGCTCAAGGTCTATACCGCCGAGACCATTCTGGTCGCCACGGGGGGGCGTCCGGCTTTGCCTGAGGTGCCGGGCATCGAGCATGCGGTGACCTCCAACGAGGCGCTGGACCTGATGCAATTGCCGGAGCGCGTGGTGATCGTCGGCGGCGGCTATATCGCGGTGGAATTCGCCGGCATCTTCAACGCGCTGGGCAGCGCCGTCACCTTGGTGCTGCGCGGCGACACCCTGCTGCGCGGCTTCGATTCCGACATCCGCGCCACCCTGGCCGAGGAGATGGCGAAAAAGGGCGTGATGCTGCGCACCACCACCCAGGTGCGCGGCATCGAGCGGCGCGGCCACGGCTATGGCGTCGAGCTGTCGGACGGCCAGACCATCGAGTCCGATCTGGTGATGTACGCCACCGGAAGGGTGCCCAACACCGAAGGCCTGGGCCTGGAACAGGCCGGGGTGGTGCTGAACGCCAAGGGCGCCGTCATGGTGGACCGCCTGTCGCGCACCTCGGTGCGCAACATCTGGGCGGTGGGCGACGTCACTGACCGGGTCAACCTGACGCCCGTCGCCATCAACGAGGCCATGGCCTTCGTGCGCACCGCCTTCCTGGGCCAGAGCACCGCCATGGATTACGACAACATCCCGTCCGCGGTGTTCTCGTTGCCGCCGGTGGGCACGGCGGGGCTGACCGAGGCTGAAGCGGCCAAGCGCTATGGCGTCGTCGATGTCTATCTCACCCGCTTCAAGCCCATGCGTAACCTGTTGGCCGGCCGGGACGAACGCACCATGATGAAACTGGTGGTCGACCGCGCCACCGACCGGGTGCTGGGCCTGCACATGGTGGGCGCCGACGCCCCGGAAATCGTCCAGGGCTTCGCCGTGGCGCTGAAATGCGGCGCCACCAAGGCCCAGTTCGATTCCACGGTGGGCATTCACCCCACGGCGGCCGAGGAATTCGTCACCATGCGCGACAAGCGCCCTTAGACGTCGTCGGCGGGCAGGATGCCCGCGCTCCACGGATGCACGGAGCGCGGCCGTCCCGGCCGCATCCCGGCGAAGGATAGGACTATGCTTGAGTACGATTTTCCCCTGTGGCGTCCGCCGTCGGAAGGCGACAACCTGATCATCCAGGCGACGCTGGGCTGCCGCTACAACCAGTGCAGCTTCTGCTCCATGTACAAGACCAAGACCTACCGGGCGCGAAGCCTGGACGAGGTCTTCGCCGACATCGACGAGGCGGCGCGCGACTGGCCCGACGCGCATCGGGTCTTCCTGGCGGACGGCGACGCCTATTGCCTGCCTACCGCGACGCTGGCCGCCATCTGCGACCATCTGGCGCTCCGCTTTCCTGCGCTGCAGCGCATTTCCGCCTACGCTACCCCCTTCGACATCCTGGGCAAGGGCGAGGACGACATCGCGCTGTTGAAGTCCAAGCGGCTGGGGCTGGTCTATCTCGGCATCGAGACCGGCTCGGACGCGCTGTTGAAGCGCATCGCCAAGGGCTCGGCCAGGCAGATGGAGGCGGCGCTGGCCAAGGCCCGCCAATGCGGCCTCAAGGTTTCGGCGACGGTGATCCTGGGCCTGGGCGGCAAGACCGGCTGGGAGGCGCATATGGACGAGACGGCCGAACTGGTCAGCCGGGCGCCGCCCACCTATCTCTCCACCCTGCAATTGGGCCTGGAAACCAACGTTGCGCCCCGCTTCTTCGAGCGCTTCGGCGAGGAGTTCCAGTGGCAGGACGATCGCGGCGTTCTGGTGGAACTGCGCCGCCTGCTCGAACGCCTCGACCCGCCCGCCCCGGTGATCTTCCGCTCCAACCACGCCAGCAACGCGCTCGCCCTGGCCGGCAATCTGCCCCGGGACAGGGACAAGCTGCTGGCCCGCATCGACGCCGCCCTGGACGAGGGCGCGGGCGTGCGGCCCCGGTGGATACGGGGGTTCTAGGGGGGCGCTGCGCTGATCGCGTCATGCGCGGGCTTGACCCGCGTATCCACGTGGTGCCGCAATCTTCGGACAATGACCGTGCGGGCGGGCGTGGATGCCCGGCACAAGGCCGGGCATGACGAAATGGAATTAAGCCTTGCCGATCCGCTTGGCCGCCGCCAGCAGCATTGCGTCGGAGCCGCGCGGGCCGATCAGCGACAGGCCGACCGGCAGGCCGCCGGCCTTGCACAGCGGCAGGCTGATCTGCGGGCAGCCGGCCATGCCGGCGATGGTGGTCAGGCTGACGATGCGATGCCTGATCTCCCACATCACCGAGCGCGGCGAGTGGACGGGCGGCGCGGTCACGGGCGTGGTAGGCAGCAGCAGCACGGCGTTGCCTTCCAGCGCTTCCTGTACCCAGCGCTTGGCGCGCAGGCGAAAGCCCCGGGCCGCCGAAAGCGTGCGCTGCGACACCTTGGAGCCGCGCAGGAAATTGTCCGCCACCTCGAAGCCGAAGCGGGGATTGGAATTGTTGATCCACTCGCCGAAGGTCTCCCAGGCCTCGCGGCCCTGGATGGCATTCTGGTGCTCGACCCAGTCGGCCAGCGGCACGGGCGAGAGCTTGCGGCCGCGCACGATGGGGGCCACAGCCTCCTTGATGCGGGGCAGCACAGCCTCGATGGCGGCGGCCACCGCCGGGTCCGAGGCTTCCATGGCGTCTTCCAGCACCACGACCTGGGCGGGGCGGACGTCCTTGATCTTCTTGCGCAGCAGCGCCTCGCCCATACGGCTGAGGATCTCCGGGTCGTCGGCCAGCAGGCCGACGGTGTCGAAGGTGTTGGACTGGGAGAGCACGCCGTCCATGGGAATGACGCCCAAGGTCGGGCGCAGGCCGAACACGCCGCAGAACGAGGCCGGCACGCGGGTCGAACCGGCGGTGTCGGTGCCAAGCGCCATGGAGCAAAGCCCGCCCGCCACCGCCGCGGCCGAACCGCTGGAGGAGCCGCCGGGCACGTGGCCGGGGGCGCGGGGGTTGTCGGGGGTGCCGTAATGGGAGTTGTCGCCGAAGATACCGCGCGTCAGCTCGTCGGTGTGGGTCTTGCCCACCAGGCGGGCGCCCGATTCCAGCAGGGCGCTCACCGCCCAGGCGGTGTGCTTGGCGGGCTCGGCCAGTCGGCGCCAGTCGGGATTGCCCGCCCCGGTGACATAGCCCGCGACGTCGAAGACGTCCTTGGCGGCGAAGGTGAGGCCAGCCAACGGCCCGGTCTCGGCGCCGTTCAGGTAGACGTCGCCGCCCAGGGCGAATGCGTTCAACGGATCATGCATGTCGGAAAGCCCCCACTACATCGCCGCCGGCGCGGCCTGTAGGGAAAAATACCAGATCACCGGACGGGGTCCAGTCCCATGGAGGCATTGCGGGGATGTCGGATGGGCAGGGCTATTCGGCGGCGGTCGTTTCGGCCACCTTGATATGGTCCTTGTAGTACTTGATCTTGCGCGCCGCATCCACGGCGGGCGGCGCGAAGAAGAAGCCCTGGGCGTATTCGACGCCCACGTCCTTGAGGATGTTCAGCATGGTGCTGTCCTCGATGCATTCGCCGATGGCGGTCATGCCCAGTTCGTGGGTCAGGCTGACCATGGCGCGCAGCACCGAGCGGCCGCGCTTTTCCCGCGCGTCGAAGATGTAGTCGCGGTCGATCTTGACGTAATCGGCGGGCAGGATCTTCAAGATGTCGAAGGCCGCGCCGCCCGAGCCGAAATCGTCCAGCGACAGGCGCACGCCCATGCGCTTGATGCGGGCCAGCAGCCGCCGGGCCTCGTCCAGGTTGTAGATCCGGGCCACGTCGGTGATTTCCAGCACCAAGCGGGCGAGAACCGGCTTGTTCTCCTCCAGAATCTTGATCAGCGAGTGGTAGAAGGCGGGATTGCCCAGCGAGGTGCCCGACACGTTGACGGCGACGGAGGCCAGCGACGAGATGTCGGCCCCGGCCTTCATGGCGTCCACCGCCTTTCTCACCGCCATCAGGTCGAACTCGCCGATGACGCCCACGTCGGTGGCGAAGGGGATGATCTGGGACGGCGCGAAGAACCCCTTGTCATGGGCGATGCGGCCGAACGCCTCGTAGGCCAGTACCGTGCCGGTCGACACGTTGACCATGGGCTGGAAGAAGAAGGTCAGCTTGTCCGAGCGGATCATCTTGCGGAAGTTGCGCACCCGGACCAGGGTGTCCTCCACCGCCACCTTGGCGCCCTCGGCCAGGGATTTGATGGCGAACTTGGCGCTGTCCCTGACGAATCCGTTGATGATGAAGGTCAGCGCCTTGCCCAGGTCCTCCTCGGACATGGCGGAATCGTCCATGTCCAGCGAGGCGCTGTGCATCTTGAGGCTGGCGCCCTTGACCTTGCCGCTGAACTGCCGGAAGACCTCGTTCACCTTCTCGTGGACGTCGCCCGAGCTCATGCCCTTGTCGTGGACCAGGCCGAAGGCCCGCTCGTTGAGCGCGCCGGCCGAGGACTGGCGCACCGAACAGCCCTCCAGGGTGTGGTGCAGGGTGGAGAAGAAGCTCTGCAGCAGGGCCGGCTCGGTGCCGCCGAACTTGGACGCCGACAGGTCGAACATGGTCAGCGTGTAGTCCTCGCCCAGGCGGTTGGCCTCGTTCAGGCGCTGGCGCACCATGTCGACGAAGCGCACCCGGGGGTCGGCGGTCTGGCCGGACTGGTCGTTCTCGCTGGTGGCAAGCGGCGAGATGCGCGACAGCACCAGATGATAGCCGGTGGGGAACTGGGGCAGCTTGATGCCGGCCATGCGCATGCGCGACACCGCGCCCGACGCGCCGATCATCGACAGCGGCGTATGATCCAGGCGGCCGGAGTTCCGAAGGCGCTGGATGGCGTCGCTGAACTTGTCCTTGTCGCGGGTGAAGATGAAGTCGGACAGCGGACGTCCCAGCAGTTCCGCGTCGGAAATGCCGTACAGCGCCTCGCCCGCCCCGGCGGAATAGGTGACGACGTCCTCGTCGTTCAGTTCCAGCAGCAGGTCGGCCCCGGCGAACGCGAAGGCGATGAAGCGGTCACGCTGCAGCTTCAGCTTTTCAACAAGTGATGCATCCCCGCTTCCCATAGCCTTCCCGACCTCCGAAGCATTTTCGCCCAAGGTACTAATCCCCCAGAAGTAAGTTACAAAATGACACATATCGTTTCAACATGATTACGCATTCCGGAGGGTGGGGCATACGGATGGATGGGCGGCAGATTGTCGCGGATTCGTCAATAAGCAATCCGGTACTCAAATGCGTATTTTTTTCCTGGCGTAATGCGTTGCTCTCGGGTTAAATAGCTCATTAGATAGGCTACGCGGCGGAACAAGCCGTGAGCTGCTTCTGGGAGGAAAATGAATGCGTAACCTCATGAAATGGGGCGCGACGGCCGTCGTCGTCGCCGGTTGCTCCACCTTCGCCGGTCTGGCTCAGGCCGCCGATCCCATCAAGATCGGCTCCATCCTGTCGGTCACCGGTCCGGCCTCCTTCCTGGGCGAGCCCGAGAAGAAGACGCTGGAAATGTACGTCGAGCGCATCAACAAGGAAGGCGGCGTCATGGGCCGCAAGATCGAGCTGGTCGTCTATGACGACGGCGGCGCCGGCGAGAAGGCCTCCACCTTCACCAAGCGTCTGATCGAAAGCGACAAGGTCGACCTGCTGATCGGCGGCTCCACCACCGCTACCACCATGGCGGCCGTGCCGCTGGCCGAGCGCAACGAGATTCCGTTCATCTCGCTGGCCGGCGCCGTGGTTATCGTCGAGCCGGTGAAGAAGTGGGTGTTCAAGACTCCCCACACCGACAAGATGGCCGCCGAGAAGGTGTTCTCGGACATGAAGAAGCGCGGCATCACCAAGATCGGCATGATCTCCGAGGATGCGGGCTTCGGCAAGTCGGGCCACGACCAGTCGCTGGCCGTGGTGAAGAACTATGGCATCGAAGTGGTCGCCGACGAGATCTACTCGCCGAAGGACCCCGACGTCACCGCTCAGCTCACCAAGATCAAGAATGCCCCCGGCGTCCAGGCGGTGTTCAACTTCGGCTTCGGCCAGGGTCCGGCGATCGTGACCAAGAACTTCAAGCAGCTGGGCATCGCCCTCCCGCTGTATCAGTCGCACGGCGTCGCCTCCAAGGACTTCATCAAGCTCGCCGGCGACGCGGCCGAGGGCATCCGCCTGCCGGCTGCCGGCCAGGTGGTCCCCGACCAGCTGCCCGCCTCCGACCCGCAGAAGCCGGTGGTGACCGCCTTCAAGAAGGATTACGAGGCCGCCTTCAAGTCGGATGTCTCGACCTTCGCCGGTCACGCCTATGACGGTCTGCAGATCGCGCTGGCCGCCATCAACCGCGCCAAGTCCACCGACAAGGCGAAGGTCCGCGACGAGATCGAGAAGACCTCGGGCTATGTGGGCACCGGCGGCTTGGTTTCCATGAGCCCCACCGACCACATGGGCCTGTCCCCGTCGGCTTTCCACATGCTGGAAATCCGCAAGGGCGATTGGGTCCTGATCGACTGATCCCATGGTTTGCCGGCGGTTTCGTCCCCATGTTCGGGGCGGGCCGCCGGACGACCCCGCCGATTAGAGTTGGGGGAAGCATGTTCGCCGCATTCCTGCAGTATCTGTTCTCCGGGCTGACCTCGGGCGCCATCTACGCGCTGGCCGGTCTCGGTTTCGCCATCATCTACAACGCCAGCCACGTGATCAATTTCGCCCAGGGCGAGTTCATCATGATCGGCGGCATGGCAACGGCCACCATGGTGGCGGCCGGCGTGCCCATCTACCTGGCCATTCCCCTGGCCATGGCCGCCTCCATGCTGGTGGGCGTCGCCATGGAGAAGTTCGCGGTCGAACCGGCGCGCAACGCCGACGTGGTCACCATCATCATCATCACCATCGGCGCCTCGATCTTCCTGCGCGGCGCCGCCCAGATCATCTGGGACAAGGAATTCCACTCCCTGCCGGCCTTCTCGGGCGAGACGCCCATCGCCGTGCTGGGCGCCACCCTGATGCCTCAGAGCCTGTGGGTGTTCGGCATCTCGGCGGTGGCCATCGCGGGGTTGTGGTACTTCTTCAACCGCACCATGTTCGGCAAGGCCATGCTGGGCACCTCGCACAACCGCCTGGCCGCCCAGTTGGTGGGCGTGGCGGTGAAGAAGGTGCTGCTGGCCAGCTTCGCCCTCTCGGCCCTCTTGGGCGCGGTGGGCGGCATCGTGGTCACCCCCATCACCTTCACCAATTACGAGGCGGGGATCATGCTGGGGCTCAAGGGCTTCTCGGCGGCGGTCCTCGGCGGACTGGGCAACGGCACCGGCGCCATCGTCGGCGGCCTGATCGTCGGCATCGCCGAAGCCATGGCGTCAGGCTACCTGTCGTCAGCCTACAAGGACGCCATCGCCTTCATCATCATTCTCTTCGTTCTGTTCTTCATGCCCAGCGGCTTGTTCGGCAAGCGCGGCACGGATCGGGTCTGACGCCATGAATCTCATGACAGCACGAACCGGCGGGCTGGCGGCCCTGGCGATCATCATCACCGTCGCTCCCGTCGGCTTCTCCAACAGCTATTTCTACGACGTCGCCGTCAACGCCATGTTCAACGCCATCGTCTGCGTCGGGCTGAACCTGCTGATCGGCTATGCCGGCCAGATCAGCCTGGGCCACGCGGGCTTCTTCGCGCTGGGCGCCTATGGCAGCGGCATCCTGACCGAGAAGTACGGCATGCCGGCCATCGGCGCGCTGACCCTGTCGGCGGCGGTGGTGGGCGTCCTGGCCTTCGCGGTGGCGCGGCCCATCCTCAAGCTCAAGGGCCATTACCTGGCCATGGCGACGCTGGGCATCGGCATCATCATCCACATCGTCTTGAAGACCGAATCCGGCATCACCGGCGGTCCCGACGGCATGAGCCTGGGCAATTTCAAGATGCTGGGCTTCACCATCAAGGGCGACCAGATGTGGTACTGGGTGGTCGGCTTCCTGCTGGTGCTGGCGGTGTGGCTGTCGCTCAACCTGATCGAATCGCCGGTGGGCCGCGCGCTTAGGGCGGTGCATGGCTCGGAGGTGGGGGCCGAGGTGGTCGGCGTCGACACCTCCAGCTACAAGGTCCTGGTCTTCGTGGTCTCGGCGGTGTTCGCCTCGGTGGTCGGCTCGCTGTTCGCCCACAAGAACGGCTTCATCACGCCGGACATCGGCAGCTTCTTCCACTCGGTGGAACTGGTGACCATGGTGGTGCTGGGCGGCATGGCCTCCATCTACGGCGCGCTGATCGGCGCGGTGATCCTGACCCTGCTGCCCCAGGTGCTGGCGGCGGTGGAGCAGTACGAAGCCATGATCCTGGGCGCCATCATGATGGGCACCATGATCTTCATGCCCAAGGGCCTGCTGCCCAGCCTGCTGGTCAGCCTCAAGCGCCGGGGAGGCGGGAAATGAGCCTTCTCAAGGTCGAAAAGCTCTCCAAGGAATTCGGCGGCGTGCATGCGGTCGAGGACCTGTCCTTCACGGTGGAGGCGGGGCACATCCACTCCATCATCGGCCCCAACGGCGCCGGCAAGACCACCCTGTTCAACCTGATCACCGGGGTCTACACCCCCAGTTCGGGCCGGGTGCTGTTCCAGGACCGTCTGGTGTCGGGCATGAAGCCCTATGAGCTGGCGGCTCTGGGCATGAGCCGCACGTTCCAGAACCTGCAGATCTTCTTCAACATGCAGGCCATCGAGAACGTGATGGTCGGCCATCACCTGCATCTGGACCGCCGGTTCCTGCCCTCGCTGCTGCGCCTGCCCAAGGTGACGCGCCGCGACCGCGAGTGCCGCGACTACTGCGCCGGGCTGATGGAGTTCGTCGGTCTGGCCAAGTACATCGACGCCGACGCCGCCTCCATGCCCTACGGGGCGCTGAAGCGGCTGGAAATCGCCCGGGCGCTGGCCGCCCAGCCCAAGATGCTGCTGCTCGACGAGCCGGCGGCGGGCCTGAACGCCACCGAAAGCCGCGAGATCGACGAGGTCATCAAGAAGGTGGCGTCGTCGGGCATTACCGTGGTCCTGGTGGAACACGACATGAAAATGGTGATGGGCATCTCCGACCAGATCACGGCTTTGGATTACGGACGCAAGTTGGCCGAGGGTACTCCGGCCGAAGTGCGCGCCAATCCGGAAGTGGTCAGCGCCTATCTCGGCACGCACGGGTGATGGACATGGGAATGCTGCTCGAAATCTCCAATCTCACCAGCCATTACGGCCGCATCCAGGCGCTCAAGGGCATCGACGTCCAGGTGGCCGAGGGCGAGCTGGTCGCCCTGGTGGGCGCCAACGGCGCCGGCAAGACCACCATGCTGCGTTGCATCTCGGGCGTCCAGCCGGTGAGCGGCGGAACCATCAAGTTCGCCGGCCAGGACATCACCAGGATGGCCCCGGAAAAGCGGGTGGGCCTCGGCATCTGTCAGTCGCCCGAAGGCCGCCAGGTGTTCGGTCCCATGTCGGTGGAGGACAATCTGCGCCTGGGGGCCTATCGCCGCCACGGTCCGGACGTCAAGGCCGACATGGACCGCATGTACGAGATGTTTCCCATCCTGCACAAGAAGCGGGACCTGCCGGCCGGCACCTTGTCGGGCGGCCAGCAGCAGATGCTGGCTATCGCCCGGGCGCTGATGGCCAATCCCCGCGTGCTGCTGCTCGACGAGCCCAGCATGGGTCTGGCGCCGCTTCTGGTGGCGGAAATCTTCCGCACCATCCAGGCGCTGAAGGATCAGGGAACCACCATCTTCTTGGTGGAGCAGAACGCCTATGCCGCGCTGGCCATCGCCGATCGCGGCTATGTGCTGGAGACCGGCTCCGTGGTCCTGACCGACCAGGGTTCGCGTCTGCTCAATGACGACAAGGTGAAGGAAGCCTATCTGGGGCTGTGACGGCGCCCCGCCTTAAGGCTTGAAGGCTAACAGATCGCCGTCAGCGTCCGCTGGCGGCGATTTGCTTTTGCGACGGGCCGAGATCGTAGAGGCCCGCGGCCGGCGAGAACAGCACCGTGATGGCCAGGGCGCCCAGGCCGACGATGCTCAGCGCGATCCAGTTGCGCTTATTGGATTCATTCGAGTTGATCGCGGATTCGTACATGCTTACAGATCTCTACGTAAAGTTACCTACCCGAAGGAAGTATTAAACTATCCAGAAGGAGTAGCTACCCCATATCGCCCCGGAAAATCCACTAAATTCGTTCATCTGCGCGCCGCGGGAGGGGTTGCGGATTTTGCAACGCAACGTGATACGAAACTTGCTTTTCCGATGTGAAATCTGTAATAGGTAATGAAATACCGAATTAACCGGCCGCCAAGTGCCGGTAACGGCTTAGAGGTCTACGGGAGGATCGGGAAACCATGCATGAAGTGCGCCTTCATGGCCGTGGCGGACAGGGTGCCGTCTTGGCTTCCGCCATTCTTGCCGCCGCTCTGGTGGAGGAAGGCCGACACGTCATGGCCATTCCCGCCTTCGGCTTCGAACGCCGCGGCGCGCCGGTCGTGGCGTTCCTCCGGCTGTCCGATACGGAGATCCGCCGTGTCACGAACATCTACACTCCCAACATCGTGGTGGTGATCGATCCCACGGTGGCCCGGGCGGTGGACGTGTTCGCCGGCATGCCCAAGGGCGGAACCCTGATCATGGCGACCTCCAAGCCGCCGGGCGACATCGAGGTGCCTTCCATGGTCAACCGGGTGGCGACCTGCAACGCCATCCATATCGCCATGGACATCTTCAAGCGCCAGATCACCAACACCATCATGCTGGGCGCCTTCGCCAAGGCCACCGGGCTGGTGAGCGTGGAATCCCTGGAGAAGGCGCTGGAAGAGGCCCATTTCCGCGATGCCGGCCTCAAGCAGAATATCGAGGCGGTGCGGCGCGGCTACGCCGAAACCGTTGTGCTGGACCTCGGCAAGGAGAAGGCGGCATGAGCCTCCGCAACGTTCCCGACAACATGTGTCCCATCGCCACCGAGTACACCACCATGCTCACCGGCGACTGGCGGGCGCTGCGTCCGGTGGTCGACCGCGACCGCTGCGTCAAGTGCGCCACCTGCTGGCTGTATTGCCCGGTGCAGTGCGTGGTCGAGAAGGCGGCGTGGTTCGACTTCAACTACGACTACTGCAAGGGCTGCGGCATCTGCGCCGAGGAATGCCCGCATCGCGCCATCAAGATGGTTGAAGAGGCGGAGGGCTGACCATGAACAAGGTTTCGACCGGCAAGGTCATCGTCTGTGACGGCAACGAGGCGGCGGCCTGGGGCGCCTGCCTGTCGCGTCCCGACATGGTCGCCGTCTACCCCATCACGCCGCAAAGCTCGCTGGTGGAGTATCTGGCCCAGTTCATCGCCGACGGCCGCATGGACGCCGATCTGATGGACGTGGAGGGCGAGCATACCGTGCTTTCCGTGCTGCACGGCGCGGTGCTGGCCGGGGCCCGGACCTATTCCGCCACATCGGCGCAAGGCCTGGCCTTCATGTTCGAGCCCTATTTCCGCACCCCGGGCCTGCGCCTGCCCATGGTGGTGTCCCTGGTCACCCGCGACGCGGTGTCGCCCACCTGCGTGTGGGGCGGCCAGCAGGACGCCATGACGGTGAAGGAAGTGGGCTGGATCCACATGTACTGCGAGACCCAGCAGGAAATCCTCGACACCATCCCCATCGCCTACAAGGTGGCGGAGCATCCCGACGTGATGCTGCCCGTCAACGTCAACCATGACGGCAATTACCTGTCCTATGGCGTGGCGCGGGTGGAATTGCCCGAGCAATCGGTGGTCGACGCCTTCCTGGGCGAGAAGCAGGTCAACTGGCATGCCTGCCTCGACCCCGAGCGCCCCATGGCGGTGGACCCGCTGACGGGCGGCGCCGGCGGTATCGGGCCAAGCATGTTCGTCAAGTACCGCAAGGGTCTGTGCTCGGGCATGCAGACCGCGCTGCAGGTGATCGAGGACGCCCACGCCGATTGGGGCAGGCGCACCGGGCGCTACTGGTCGCCCCTGATCGAGGAATACCGCATGGAGGACGCCGAGGTGGCGCTGGTCACCATCGGCTCCATGACGGGCGCCGCCAAGGACGCGGTGGACGAGGCGCGCCTCGACGGCAAGAAGGTCGGTCTGGTCAAGATCAAGACCTTCCGCCCGTTCCCCGCCGCCCGCATCGCCCAGGCGCTGTCCAAGGTCAAGGCCATCGGCGTGGTCGACCGCTCGGTCAATTTTGGCTGGAACTGCGGCCCGGCCTTCCAGGAGGTGCTGGCGGCGCTCTACGCCCACCAGACCGCCCGCATCCCCATGATGAGCTTCATCGGCGGACTGGCCGGGGCCGACATCACCGTCGAGCATTTCGCGAGCGTGGTGCGGCGTACCTTCCGTCTGGCCGGGGGCGAAGCCGCCGCCGGTCCCGTGTGGCTGAACGAGAACGATTGAGGTCGATGATGCCCGAGGCCAAATACCTTCTCGTCGGCTCCAGCCATGCGGCGCTGGAAGCCTTGCGCGCCATCCGTCTGGTCGATCCCGACGGCACCATGGCCATGCTGACCCGTGACGGGCGGCTGCCCTACTCGCCGACCATCCTGCCCTATGTGGTGTCGGGACGCTCGGCCCCGGAACGGGTGCTGCTGCGCGATCCGGCGTTCTTCGCCGCCAACAACTGCACCTATGTGCCCAACGCGCGTGTGGTGTCGCTCGACCCCAAGACCAAGGCGGTCAGCCTGGAGAGCGGCGAGGTCTGGCGCTACCAGACCCTGCTGATCGCCACCGGCGCGGCGCCGGCCATTCCCCCGGTCAAGGGGCTGGACAGCGTGCGCTATCACGTGCTGCGCACCCTGGCCGACGCCGAGGGCTTGCGCTCGGCCATGGGCGCGGCCAAGTCGGCCGTGGTGCTGGGCGCCGGCCTGGTGGGCCTGCACGCCGCCGAGAACCTGGCCGAAGCCGGCCTCAAGGTGACGGTGGTGGAGATGCAGGACCACGTCCTGCCCGGCTATTTCGACGCCAAGGCCAGCACGCGGATCGAGGAGGCCTTCACCAAGCACGGCGTCAACCTGCTGCTGGGCCGTAGGGTCACCGAGGTGGCTCCGGGCAAGGTGACGGTGGACGACGGCGGCGTGCTCGACGCCGACCTGCTGCTGGTCGCCACCGGCGTGCGCCCCGTGACCGACTGGCTGGAAGGCTCGGGCGTCACGGTGGACAAGGGCGTCCTGGTGGACGAGGCCATGCGCACCAACATCGACGGCGTGTGGGCGGCGGGCGACGTGGCCCAGGCCACCGACTTCGCCAGCGGTAAGCCGGCCCTGATCGGCATCATTCCCACGGCGGTGGAGCAGGGCAAGATCGCCGGCCAGGGTATGGCCGGGGATTCCTACCGCAAGGATTACGCCGGCGGATTGCCGGTCAACACCTACCGCTTCTTCGGCCGGGTGGCGCTGTCCATCGGCCGGGCCGCCGCCACCGAAGGCGTCGAGGCGGTGGAAACCGATGGAAGCGCCTATCGCCGCCTGGTCCTCGAGGACAACCGGCTGGTGGGCTATGCCAGCGTGGACGAGCCCTTCGATGTCGGCATCATGGGTGAACTGATCCGCCGCCGGGTGGATCTGAGCGCGTGCAAGGACGCCTTCCTGGCCCGGCCGGTGGAAACCGGACGGCGCCTGATGAGCGAGCAGTGGAGGTAAGAATGGGCGCGGCATTCGACAGCATCAGCTTCAAGGCCTCGCTCTGCGACGGCTGCGGCGACTGCATGACGGCCTGTTCCACGGCCAAGCAGGGCGCATCGCGCATCTCCATCGTGCCCGGCGCCAAGGTCGGGACCTTCGAGACCGCCATCTGCCGCCAGTGCGGCGATCCCAAATGCGTCCAGGTCTGTCCCTCGGGGGCGCTGGACAAGGACGGCGGCAACGGCGTCATCGGGTGGGACGCGTCCAAGTGCGTGGATTGCCTGCTGTGCACGGCGGGCTGCGCCTATGGCGGCATCGCGGTGGACGAGACGGTGGCCCGCGTCGCCAAGTGCGACCAGTGCGACGGCGACCCGGCCTGCGTCAAGGTCTGCCCGACGGGGGCGCTGGAGTACCGCAAGGCGGGAACCATCTTCAATCAGTACGGGGACAAGGAAGACCTGTTCGTTCCCGGCCTGTCCGGCTGCCAGGGCTGCAATTCCGAACTGATCATGCGCCACACCATGCGCAAGATCGGCCGCAACTCGGTGCTGGCCACGCCGCCGGGCTGCATCCCCGGCATGGGCTCGGTGGGCTATAACGGCAAGACCGGCACCAAGGTGCCGGTGTTCCACCCGCTGCTGACCAACACCGCCTCCATGCTGTCGGGCATCCGCCGCTATTACGACCGGGTGGGGCGCAAGGACATCGTGGTGATGGCCCTGGCCGGCGACGGCGGCACGTCCGATTGCGGCTTCCATGCGGTGTCGGGCGCCGCCGAGCGCGGCGAGAAGGTTCTGTATGTCTGCGTCGACAACGAAGGCTACATGAACACCGGCATGCAGCGCTCCGGCACCACGCCCTACGGCTCGTGGACCTCGACCACTCCGGTGGGCGAGCACATGAAGGGCAAGACCCAGGACGCCAAGAACCTGCCGCTGATCATGACGGCCCACAAGTGCCGCTACGTGGCCACGGCGTCGACCGGCTACATGGAAGACCTGTACGAGAAGCTGGACCGCGCCGCCAAGGCGTCGTTCGAGGGCTTCGCCTATCTTCACATCTACTCGCCGTGCCCCACCGGCTGGCGTGTTCCCTCGTCCAAGGTGATCGAAGCCTGCCGCATGAGCGTGGACAGCAACTTCAATCCCCTGTGGGAATACACCAACGCCACGGGCCTGCGCTTCACCCACTCGCCGGATAACGCCTATCCGGTCTCCGAATACGTCAAGATGATCGGCAAGTACCGTCATCTTTCCCCCGACCAGCTCGCCCACATCCAGGCCAAGGTGGACGAGCAGGTTGCGCTGCTCAAACTGATGGCGGCGGAGTCCCCTCCGCCTCACGCGGCGCACAGGGCTCCGGCCGGATTCTCCACCCCGGCCGGAGCCGAACCTACCCAGTCCGTACGGCGAGAAATCGCCCGGAACTGACATTCAACTCCCCGCTTCGGCGGGGAGTTTTTTATGTGGGTTAAGAAGATGCCGCCTTTCCATTTCATTCGTCATCACCGGGCTTGACCCGGTGATCCACGTGACGCCGTTCGGCACAGTGCCGGATGGATGCCCGGATCAAGTCCGGGCATGACGAGGGGATGGGTGGTGCAGATTTACGCCTCGACGGCCCTCAGCCGAAAAAAAGGACCCGCGGCCGAAGCCTGCGGGTCCAGTGTTCATCCGGGAGGATGATCTATTTGCCCTGGGAGGCATCCCATTGGGCGAAGGTCGATCCGGCCTTGGCCAGCTTCTCCAGCAGGGGCGCGGGCGTCCAGTAGCGCGGGTCCAGGGTCTTGCCGAACTCGACGATCTTGTCGTAGATGACCTTGAGACCCACGGTGTCGGCATAGAACATCGGGCCGCCGCGATAGCGCGGGAAGCCGTAGCCGGCGGTGTAGACCACGTCGATGTCGGAGGCGCGCAGCGCGATGCCTTCCTCCAGCAGCTTGGCGCCTTCGTTGATCATGGAGTACAGGCAGCGCTCCAGGATCTCCTGCTTGCCGGGCTTCCTCGCCGGCACGTTTAGACGCTTGCCTTCGGCGTGCATCATCTCGATGACCTCGGGGCAGGAGGCGCGCTTGCCGCCGTCATAGCGGTAATAGCCACGGCCCACCTTCTGGCCCAGCCACTTGTTGGCCACCAGCAGCGAGGAGCAGCGGTAGAAGCTGGGGTCGTCGGGAACCATGTGCGGATTGGCGATGCGGGTGTTGTCGCCCACCTCGACGCCGGCCATGTCGTAGACGGCCAGGATGCCCATGGCCATGCCCCATTCCTCGAGCGCGCCGTCGATCTCGACCGGGGTGGCGCCTTCCAGCACCATGCGCTCGGCCTCGCGGCCGTAGGGGTCCATCATGCGGTTGCCGATGAAGCCGTAGCAGACCTTGGAGACCACGCCGGTCTTCTTGATCAGCTTGGCCATGTCGAGAGCGGTCAGCAGCACGTCCATGGAGGTCTTGGCGCCCTGGACGATCTCCAGCAGCGGCATGACGTTGGCCGGGCTGAAGAAGTGCAGGCCGATGACGTCGGCGGGGCGCTTGGTGATATTGGCGATCTCGTCGATGTCGAGCGTCGAGGTGTTGGTGCCGAGGATGGCGCCGGCGGGCAGCACGGCGTCGAGCTTGGTGAAGATGTCCTTCTTCAGCTCCATCTTCTCGAACACCGCCTCGATGGCCAGATCGGCATCCTTGAGGGCGGCATAGTCGGTGGACGGGGTCAGCAGGGCCATGCGGCCCTCAAGCTGTTCCTGGGTCAGCGAGCCGCGCGACACCGAACGCTCGTAGTTCTTGCGGATGACGGCGAAGCCGCGGTCCAGGTTCTCGGTGGACACGTCGATGATGGTCACCGGCACGCCGATATTGGCGAAGCACATGGCGATGCCGCCGCCCATGGTGCCGGCGCCGATGATGCCCACCTTGCGGATGGGGCGCGCCTTGATGTCCTTGGTGATGCCGGGGATCTTGCGCACTTCGCGGTCGGCGAAGAACAGGTGGCGCATGGCGCGGGCCTCGACCGCATGCTCCAGCTGCTTGGAGATGTCGGCTTCCAGCTTCAGCCCTTCCGCGAAGGACAGCGTGGCGGCGGCGGCCATGGCCTCCAGCGCCTTCAAGGGCGAGGTGCGGTTGCGCATGGTCTTGGCCACCTGGGCCTGACGGGCGGCGATGATCTCGGCGGCCTTGGCGGCATCCTTGGGCGTCATGTCGCACGTGCGGCGCACACCCTTGCCCTCGGCCACCAGCTTCTTGGTGAAGGCCAGCGCGGCGGCGTTGACGTCGGACGCGACGACCTCGTCCACCAGACCCAGCTCCAGGGCCTTGGCGGCGGGGGCCGGCTTGCCCGACAGCACCAGGTCCATGGCGGCGTCCAGGCCGATCAGGCGGGGTGCGCGCTGGGTGCCGCCGGCGCCGGGGATGATGCCCAGCGACAGCTCGGGCAGGCCGATGCGCGCACCCTTGTCGGCGACGCGGTAATGACAGGCCATGGCCAACTCGGTGCCGGCGCCCAGCGCGGTGCCGTGCAGGGCGGCGACCACCGGCTTGGCGCAGGCTTCCACCAGATTGAACAGGTCCTGGTGGTGGGGGGCCTTGATACCGGTGTCGAATTCGCCGATGTCGGCGCCGGCCATGAAGGTGCGTCCGGCGCAAATGACCACCACCGCGTCGAAGTCGGAGCGGCCGGCCAGGTCGTTGAAGGCCTTCTGCAGCCCGGCGCGCACCGGATGATCGGCGGCGTTCACGGGCGGAGAATCGATGGTGACGGTGGCGATACGGTCAGAGACGGAAAGAGTGACGACGTCGCTCATGATGTCGGTTCCTTGGAAGAATGCGATTCGGTTCGAAATCAGGCGCCCGTGAATCAGGCGTCCGTGACCTGGAGGACCACGGCCATGGCGGAATCACCGGCGGCGCAGCCGGAGAACAGGCCGTAGCCGCCGCCCTTGAGGGCCAGCTCCTCGATCACCTCGATGATGCCGCGGGTGCCCATGGGCGACTGGGGATGGCCCCACAGCAGCGACGAGCCGAAATTGTTGAAGCTCTTCACGTCGATCTCCAGCGCGCGGGCGAAGGCGAAATCGTTGGCGGTGAAGGGGTTGTGCAGCTTGATGACACTGACCTGGGACAGGCTGATGCCGGCCTGCTTCAGGGCCATCTGGGCGGCGGGCGCCGGGGCCTTGGGCATGTAGGCGGGCTCGACCCGCTTCTGGCCGAAGCCCAGGACGCGGACCCGGATGGCCTTGTTCTTCGACAGCTCGCGCGCACGATCGGGATTGGCGACGATGATGGCGGCGTTGCCGTCGGCCGGATGAGTCTGGCAGCCGAAGGTGATGGTGCCGTCGGGCATCACCGGCTTCAGCTTGGCCAGGCCTTCGGCGGTGGAGACGCTGACGCCCTCGTCGCCCGACAGGGTGGCGACGGTCTTCTTGAAATTGGGGGCGGGCACGTCGAAGGGCAGGGTCATGAAGCGCTTGAGGAAGGCGCTGTCGTTGGCGGTGGCCGCGGCGTACTGCTCCTGGCGATAGAGCACCAGATCGTGCTGTTCCTGGGTGTTGAGGCCGAATTCCCGGGCGGTGTTCTCGGCGGTGACCAGCATGGACTTGGTGGTCACCGGGTCATAGCCGAAATTGTCCATCACCCAGTTCTCGGCATCGCCGGTGCCGCCGGGGGCGGCGGGCTTGGGATAGAACACGTGCGGGCCGTTGGAGGTGCGGTCGCAGGTCAGCACCAGGGAAACGCCGGCGATGCCGTCGTTCACTTCCTGGGTCGCGGCCTGCAGGCAGCGCACGCCGGTGGCGCAGGCCTGGGAAATGGTCGGGCCGCCCACCTGTCCGGCGCCCAGCATGGCGGTCAGCCAGGGGGTGCCGAAGAACGAGTGCTTCTGCGGCACCGAGATGCCCATCACCGCCGCGTCGAACACGGAAGCCGGGATCTGGCGCTTGGCCAGTTCCGCCTTGGCCACGTGGGCGGCGAATTCCATGGAATGCAGGTTGGCATAGGCGCCCTGCCAGCGGGCGAACGGCGTGGACCAGTAGCAGCCGTAGGGGATCTCGACATTGTAGGACATGACGCACTCCCAGATGTTTTTGCCGCAAAGGATGCGGTGACGCGGGTAACTCCCGGATTGCCACCACTCTAGCGATCTTCAGAAATGCGGTAAAGGTAAATATTTGCTCTTCACAACAGTTGACCAGGTCAACAATCTTGGCGAGGGGCGGGCGCAGCCAGCGCTGACGCGGGTTCCAGCCTAGAACTGGGGCGTATACAGGCGGTGCAGCAGGTCGCGCAGCTGGGTCCGCTCGGCGTCGGAAAGCTGCGAGGTGATGCGCAGATCGTGCTCGGCCACCAGCCGCTTCAACTCGGCCAGGGTCTTCTGCCCGGCCTCGGTCAGCATGATGGCGTAGGTGCGGCGGTCCACCGGCGAGGGGACTCGGCTGGCCAGTCCCTTGCCCTCCAGCGCGTCGATCAGGATCACGGCGCCCGAGCGGTCGATGCCCATGGTGGCGGCCAGCGTGGTCTGGGACAGGCCGGGATTGGCGCCGATGATGGTCATGGCGGCGAATTGCGACGGGCGGATGTCGAGCGAACCGACAGTGCGGACATAGTCCTGATAGACCACGACCTGGGCACGGCGCAGGCGATAGCCGACGATGTCGTCGAGAATGTCCAGTTCCATACCCGACAGCAGCGAGGGCTGCGTCTTGACTTCCGCCTTGTCCGACGCGGTCTTTCTGGTGCGCTTGATCGCCAAATCAGCCTCTTTCGACAATTGCCGGCACAAATGTGTATTGCTTTTACGCCGGGTGCACAACTGCAATACGGATGGACGGCCTTGTTTAACTCCGGCGGGATTTCCATATGCAAGGCGGCAGTGCTTCGCGCCAGGGCGCGAAGATCGGGACACTCCTTCCAACAGGGGGACGAGATGATTTCCATGGCCATCCATTCCCATCCTCATGACGCCCGGCTGGTGACGCCGGCCCAGGCATCCGAATGGCTCAACGCCGGCTGGCGCGACACATGGCGCGATCCCGGCCTCAGCCTCGGCTTCGGAGCGCTGTATGCCGGCATCGGCATGGCGCTGTTCCTGGTGCTGAACGCCATGGACATGGGCTCGCTGCTTTTCCCGCTGGCCGCCGGCTTCATGCTGGTGGGGCCGCTGGCGGCGGTGTTTCTCTACGAGATCAGCCGCCGGCATGAAAGCGGCCAGCCCGTCAGCCTGGGGCTGGTGGTGGGTGGCGTCAGGTCCCGCCTGGACCAGATCGGCAATATGGGGCTGGTCCTGTCCATCCTGCTGATGGCCTGGCTGCTGGCCGGGCTGGTGGTGTTCGCCCTGTTCTATCCGCCGGGCATGCCGCTGCCGCTGGACAATTTCATCGAGGACGTGGTGCTGCGCCCCGCCTCCTTCCGCTTCTTGGCGGCGGGAACGCTGGTGGGCGGCGTTCTGGCGGTCATCGCCTTTTCCATCAGCGTCTTCGCCATGCCCATGCTGCTCGACCGCGACGTGGGCGTCATCGAGGCCATGGAATTCAGCGTCCAGGCGGTGCGGCTCAACTGGCGCACCATGATCGGCTGGGCGGCCACCATCGCGGTGGTGACCTTCTTCGGCATGGCGACCGCCTTCATCGGCATGGTGGTGGCCCTGCCGGTCATCGGCCACGCCAGCTGGCACGCCTATCGCGACGTGATGGGACGCCGCTGATTCCTTGCGTCACAGGGGCTTACAACTTCTTCCTGTTCGTTGGTGGATCGTGCTGCGGGGACGAGGCAAGGTTGCAGTGTAGAAGCTGCAACCTTTTTCGTTCATAGGCCGATCATGGACCCATCGCTCAGAGAGATCATCGCCCACGCGGTGATGGACGCCCGCAAGGGGGGGCTGGATCCGGTCGCACAGCGCGGCGCCGCCGCCACCCTGCTGACCGCCATGATTCCCTCCCTCGACGCCGACACCATCCGGCTGATCGTCGATCAGCTTTACCCCTTCATCGCCGAGCTGGGCGCCGCCGCCTGACTTCGGTTCACGGAATGACGATCTTGCCGGGATTCATGATCCCGGCGGGATCGATGGCGCGCTTGATGGCGCGCATCACGTCCAGGGCGTCGCCGTATTCCTCCTCCAGGAAGGCCATCTTGCCATGGCCCACCCCGTGCTCGCCGGTGCAGGTGCCGTCCATGGCCAGCGCGCGGCGCACGATGCGGTGGTTGATGCGCTCGGCCTCGGCGATCTCCTCGGGGCGGGCGGGATCGACCAGCAGCATGACGTGGAAGTTTCCATCCCCCACATGGCCGACGATGGCCGAGGTCAGCGGGGTGGACTTCAAGTCCTCCTCGGTTTCCAGCAGGCATTCGGCCAGACGCGAGATGGGCACGCAGGCGTCGGTGGTCCAGGCCCGGCAGCCCGGCCGCATGGCCACGCCGGCGTAATAGGCGTTGTGGCGCGCCGCCCACAATCGGGTGCGCTCCTCGGCGCCGGTGGCCCATTGGAAGCCCTCGACCCCGAATTCGGCGGCGATGGCCTCGACCTTCTCGGCCTGCTCCTGCACGGAAGCGGGGCTGCCGTGGAATTCGAAGAACAGGGTGGGCGCCACCTTGTGGCTGGTCTTGGAATAGCGGTTGACCGCGTCGATCATCACCTTGTCCAGGAACTCGATGCGCGCCACCGGCACGCCCGACTGGATGGTGAGGATCACGGTGTTGACCGCCGCCTCGATGGAGGGGAAGGGGCAGATTGCCGCCGAAATGGCTTCGGGGATGCCGTGCAGGCGGAGCGTCAGCTCGGTGATGATGCCGAGCGTGCCTTCCGAGCCCACGAACAGGCGGGTGAGGTCGTAGCCGGCGGCCGATTTGCGCGCCCGCTTGGCGGTGCGGATCACCCGGCCGTCGGGCAGCACCACCTGGAGCGACAGCACGTTCTCGCGCATGGTGCCGTAGCGCACGGCGTTGGTGCCCGACGCCCGGGTCGCCGCCATGCCGCCCAGGGAGGCGTCGGCGCCGGGATCGATGGGAAAGAACAGCCCGGTGTCGCGCAGGTATTCGTTCAACTGCTTCCTGGTCACGCCGGGCTGGATGGTGACGTCCAGATCCTCGGCCCTGACCTCGAGGACACGGTTCATGCCGCTGACGTCGATGCAGACGCCGCCCGAAAGCGCCGCCACATGCCCTTCCAGCGAGGTGCCGGTGCCAAAGGCGATGACCGGAACCCCATGGGCGGCGCAGGCCTTGACGGTGGCCGCCACCTCCTCGGTGGATTGGGCGAAGACCACGGCTTCGGGCGGGCAGGGGGCGAAGTGGGATTCGTCCTTGCCGTGCTGCTCGCGCACGATCTGGGCGGTGGAGAAGCGCTCGCCGAAGCGGGCGGCGAGATCGGAGGCAAGGTCGGCGGGAAGGGGCATGGGGACGGGCCTTCGTGGTAGGACCACTTAAATTAAGGCTCCTTGCCCGCCCGGCGCAAGGCCAGCGCCATGCCGATGCCGCACAGGGTGGCGGCGCCCAGGACGAGCGAGGCGGCGGACCAGCCTTGGGACGAGACGGCGGCGCCCACCACCACCGGCCCCAGCAGCTGGCCCCAGTTGCTGCCCTGCATGTAAAGGCCCAGCGTCACCGGCACCAGGGTCAGGCGCGGCGCGTAGACCGAGGCCGAGCCCAGGATGCAGCCGGGCAGCAGGCCCGAGCAGGCGCTGACCATCAGGCACAGGCCATAGGCGGCGGCGGGCGGGACCCAGGGCTGGAAAATCCCTAAGCAGCCGACCATCATCACCGCGAAGGCGGCGGCCATCACCTTGCGCCGGGGCAGACCGAGGCGGAGCGCCGGACCCGACGAGACGTTGCCGATGATGTTGACCCCGGCCACCAGGGCGGCCATCAGCCCGGCGGTGCCGGGGCTGACCTCCATGCGCTCGATCAGCAGGGTGGGCAAAAAGCCGGTAAGCGCCGCATAGGCGGCGGAATAGGGGATGAAGGTGGCGGCCAGCAGCAGCGGACCGGGGGCCCGCAGCGTGTCGGCCACGTCGTGCAGGATGTGGCTGTCCTGCCGGGGCGGCCTGGGCGGGCGCGGCATGCGGAAATGGACCAGCAGGGCGTAGCCCAGCAGCAGCGCGGCCATGCCCAGCCACAGGCCGCGCCAGCCGACCAGGGGAAGCGCGGGGGCGGCGGCCATGGACACCGCCATGCCGAACGGCATGAAGGCCCCCCACAGGCCGAAGGCCATCTGGCGCTGGCTGGCGGTGGTCAGCAAGGTGATGAGGGCGGGCGCCGAGATGACCACCAGCATATAGCCGATACCCTCCACCACCCGGGCGGCCAGCAAGGCTTCGAAGCCCGGGATGAGGCCCCCCGCCAGGCTGCCGGCCGCCAGAATGCCGAGTCCCACCGGCAACAGGCGGCGCGAGCCCAGGCGGGTGACCAGGGTGCCCATGCCGGCGCCGACGGCGGCTCCCATCAGGGCGAAGATGGAGAGGATCCAGGCGGCGTGGGACAGGTCGAGGCCCATCTCGCCCCGGATGAAGGGCAGCGCGATGGGGGCCTTGCCCACCTGGAAGGCGGCGGCGACTCCCGCTCCCACCGCCATGAGGACGGCGGGCCACGAGGTACGTTCGGGATTCATCTACTTGGAATCGCGCTGCGTCAGGGCGTCGAGCCAGGGATTGCCGCCGCCGCCCAGCGCCTGGGTCCAGGGGGTGAGCCACGCCTGGGTCATGCAGGTCCACAGCGCCAGGGGATTGCCCCACATGGCGGGCGACAGCAGGGTTTCGGCGGCCTGGAAGGACGGCGTGGCCGAGAGATGAATGCTCACATGCTCGGCCGCGCCGTCGGGGTCCTGGCGATGGACGATCTCCATGCGAAGGTTGGGCAGATTGCCAACGATGCGGGTTTCGTCCTTCACCATGATCTCCTGTGTCCTCGGGGCGACCTGCGGGCAGGATGCCCGCGCTCCGATAAATTCAGCGGGCAGGATGCCCGCGCTCCGGGGCGGCGATGCCCCTTGGAGCGCGGCCGTCCCGGCCGCCTTAGTTCTTGATGGTCTTGCGGCAGGCCGTGGCGGCCCGGCGGCAGGCTTCGGCGCATTCCTTGAGCCGCACGTCCTCCTTGGCCAGCTTCTCGCAGGCGCTGGCGCACTTGTCGGACACCTCGGCCGCCACCTGGCAGGTGAGGTGGTGCAGGCGCGATGAACGCAGCATGAAGTCGGCGGCGGTCTCGTTGATGTCGGCGCAGTCGAGCAGCAGCTGGACCAGTTCCCATTCGGCGGCGCTGCCGCCCTGTTGCATGCCGTGGATCACCGACTCGGTGCAGGCCCGGTGCGCCAGTTCACAGGCGTCAATGCAATCGGACAAAGGCATTTTGCGTTTCTCCCCTGTACGGGCCGGACGAGTCCGGCCCGTTTCCTTGGTAGACCCGGTGGGCGGAGGCGTCAATCCGCGTAATCGTACTTGCCGCCCTTCCAAACATACATGACGTAGCCGGGAGCGGCGACGTCGCCCTTGGCGTCGAAGCCGATCTTGCCGATGGCGGTGTCGAACTTGTCGGCCTTCAGCGTGGCCGCCACCTTCTTCCAGTCGGTGGACTTGGCCTTCTCGGCGGCCTGGGCCCAGGCCTGGATGGTGCCGTAGGTGTACAGCGTATAGGCCTCGGGCTCGTATTTCTGGGCGCGGTAGTACTTGACCAGGTCGGCGTTGGCCGGGTTCTTGCGGGGGTCGGGGCTGAAGGTCATCATGGTGCCCTCGCCGGCAGCCCCGGTGATGGCCCAGTATTCCTCGGTCACCAGGGCGTCGCCGCCCATCAGCCGGGTCTGCATTCCCTGGTCGCGCAACTGGCGGACGATCAGGCCCGCCTCGGTCTTGTAGCCGCCGAAATACAGCAGGTCGACCTTGGCCGCCTTCAGCTTGGTGACCAGGGCGGAATAGTCCTTCTCACCGGCCGAGATGGCCTCGTACACCGCTTCCTTGACGCCGTTCTTGCCCAGGGCGTCGCGGGTCTGGTCGGCCAGGCCCTTGCCGTAGGCCGACTTGTCGTGAACGATGGCCACCACCTTGCCCTTCATGGTCTTGGCGATGAATTCGGCGGCGATGACGCCCTGCTGGTCGTCGCGGCCGCAGGTGCGGAACACGTTGGGCAGGCCGCGTTCGGTGAACTTGGGGTTGGTCGAGGCGGGCGAGATCTGCAAGATGCCGGTCTCTGCGTAGACTTCCGACGCGGGAATGGACGAGCCCGAGCAGAAGTGTCCGGCGACGAAGGGCACCTTCTTGGCGGCCATCTCGTTGGCCACGGCCACCGCCTGCTTGGGGTCGCAGGCATCGTCGCCCATGGCCAGAGCCAGCTTCTGGCCCAGCACGCCGCCCTTGGCGTTGATGTCCTCGATGGCCTTCATGGCGCCGCGCTTGAACTGCTCGCCGAAGGCGGCCTCGCTGCCCGACAGCGGTCCGGCCACGCCGATGGTGATGTCGGCCCGCGCCGCGCCGGCCAGCAGCAGCGCCGTCGCCAGACTGATCCCCGTAATCCCGATCCTGCCCATGTCTGTCTCCTCCCTGAGATATGAAATATCCGGATTTCAGTCTACCAGCGGATGGGCGGCGCGCCACAGCGGAATCCCGCCAGCGGAATTGCTTGAAAAAGCGATATCGCTTCGATATACAATATTCCCGTGGCGCCGAGGGTGGCGCCGACCGGATGCGGAGTAGGATCGATGTCGGACGAGAACAAGACCAAGGCTGCGGCCGTACCCAAGCCCAAGGCGGCCGCCGCCAAGGCCGAGGCCAAGCCCAAGGCCGAGGCCAAGCCCAAGACGGTGACGGCGGCAAAGCCCAAGGCTGCGGCGCCCAAGAAGGAAAAGGCGGCGCCTGCCGCCAAGGCCGAGATTCCCGCTGCGGCTCCCGTCGCCGCGGCGCCCGAAGCTCCGGCGCCCGAGGCCGCGGCGCCCAAGCTCGACAAGAAGGACGCCAAGCCCAAGAAGGAAAAGAAGGAGAAGAAGGAAAAGAAGGGCCGCAAGAAGGAGAAGCGCAAGAAGGAGGCGGTGATCATCCGCTTCGAGGATGCGCAGCTGCCGCAGATCGACGCCAAGGCCGAGGCCCTGGGCCTGTCGCGGGCCGCCTGGGTGCGGATGGTGGTGGCTCAGGCGCTCGCCAAGGGCTGAGCATTGTCGGCGCCGCCGGCCAGTTCCCTCAGGCCGGCGGCTTGACCGGAAGGGAGGCCGGGGGTTTGCCGGCAAGCAGGAACGCGGTCAGCTCCTCGGCCGGCATGGGATGGGCGAACAGGAAGCCCTGGACCATGTCGCAATCGTACTTGGTCAGATGATCCAACTGCTCCTGGCTTTCGATGCCGGGGGCGACGACCGACAGATGGAGGCCGCGCGCCACCGCCACGATGGCGGTGACGATCTCGGATTCCTCGGCGCCCGAGGCGGCGTCGCGCACGAAGCTCTGGTCGATCTTCAGCGTGTTGCTGGGCAGTTTGCGCAGGAATGAGAACGAGGAATAGCCCGAGCCGAAGGCGTCGATGGCCATGCGCACGCCCAGCGTCTTGAACTGGGTGAAGATGGCGTCGACGTCCTGGCCCTTGTCGATGATGGCGCTTTCCGGCACGTCCAGCTCCAGGGCGCCCGGGGGCAGCGCGCTGGTCTCCAGGGCGGCGGCGATGTCCTCGATCAGTTCGGGGGCGCGCAACTGCCTGAGGCTGAGATTGATGCCGACCTTGAGGCCGGCGTGACCGGCATCCAGCCAGGACTTGGCCTGGCGGCAGGCCTGGTCGAGCACGAAGCGGCCGATGGGAAGGATCAGGCCGGTCTCTTCCGCCAGCGGCAGGAACTGGTTGGGCATGATCAGGCCGAAATCGGGATGGCGCCAGCGCAGCAGCGCCTCGGCCGCCACCACGGCGCCGGTGCGGGCGTCGAAGATGGGCTGGTAATGCAGCAGGAATTCGCCGCGCTCCACCGCGTGGCGAAGGGCGCTTTCCAGGGCCAGACGCTCGAAGGCCAGGGCGTTGACGGTCTCGGAATGGAAGCGGCAGGCGTTGCGGCCCTGGTGCTTGGCCCGGTACATGGCGGCGTCGGCCAGCTTGATCAGGGTCTGGGCATCACCGCCGTCGGACGGGTACAGCGCCACGCCGATGGAGGACGAGATGCGGGCTTCGTGCCCCTGCAGGTCGAAGGGCTCGGCCAGCAGCGACAGGATCTTGTGGGCGACCACGGCGCCGTCGCGGGGTTCGCCGATCTCTTCCAAGATGACCGTGAACTCGTCGCCGGCCAGACGGGCCACGGTGTCGCCCTGGCGAATGCACGACGACAGGCGTTCGGCCACCTGCTGCAGCAAGATGTCGCCGGCCAGATGGCCCAGCGTGTCGTTGACCTGCTTGAAGAAGTCGAGGTCGATGAACAGCAGGGCGACGATGGACTGGTTGCGGTGGGCGCGGGTCAGCGCGCGCGACAGACGCTCCTGGAACAGGGTGCGGTTGGGCAGCCGGGTCAGGGGATCGTGGTTGGCGGCGTAGCTGAGGCGCTCCTCGTCCTGCTTGCGCGACGTGATGTCCGAGAACACCGCCACGTAATTGGAAAGCTCGCCCCGCTCGTTGCGCACCACCGAGATGTTCAGCCACTCGGCGAACATTTCGCCGGTCTTGCGGCGGTTCCAGATCTCGCCCTGCCACTTGCCGGTTTCGGCCAGGGTCTTGAAGATGACGTCGTAGAATTCCGGCGGATGGCGGCCCGAGGCCAGGAATCGGGGCGTGCGGCCGATCACCTCGTCGGCGGGATAGCCGGTCAGCTCGGTGAAGGCCGGGTTGACGTGGATGATGCGGCGCATCTCGTCGGTGACGAACAGCCCTTCGCCGGTGCTCTCGAACACCGTGGCGGCCAGGCGCATATGGTCCTCGAGGCGCTTTCTTTCCGTAACGTCCTCGACCACCGCCACGGTGAAGCGGGTCTCGTTGTCGGGACCCTCGCGCATGGCGGTGACGGTGAGGCGCGCCCAGACGGTGGCGCCGTCGCGGCGGATGTAGCGCTTGGTCAGCTCGTAGCTGTCCAGGCGCCCGGCCATCATGTCGTCGCGCATCTGCCGGTGGGCGTCCACGTCGTCGGGATGGGTGATGTCCCGATAGGTCATGGCCTGCAATTCGGCGTCGGAATAGCCGACCATGGTGCAGAAGGCGGGATTGCAGTGGATGTAGTTGCCGCCGGCATCGGACAGGATGACGCCGGTGCCGGCATTGTCGAACAGGGCGCGGAAGCGCGATTCGCTCTGGCGCAGCGCGGCGTCGGCGGCGGAGCGGCCGATGGCGTAGCGGATGGCGCGGCGCACCAGTTCGCCGTCGCCCTGGCCCTTGACCAGATAGTCCTGGGCGCCCTGGCGCAGCGCTTCAAGCGCCAGCGCCTCGTCCGAGGTGCCGGTCAGCACCACCACCGGAACCGTGGGGCTGGCCGTGCGCAGTCTGGCTAGGCTGTCCATGCCGAAGGAATCGGGCAGCGACAGGTCGAGAAGGACCACGTCGATGGGCTGGGCCTGCAGCGCGGCCAGTCCTTCGGATAGCCGGGCGGCCTTCACCACCTTGAACGGACGGGCGGGGTCCTCGTGGAGGTACAGCTCCACCAGCCGGGCGTCGCCGGGGTTGTCTTCGACGACGAGGACGGTCAGCACGGCGGGGAGGGGGCGGGGACCGCTCATGGCGCGGTGCTCAGCGCGGCGGCAGCGTGACCACCGAGCACCAATATTCCTCTATGGACCTGACGACCGAGATGAAGCGGTCCAGGTCGACGGGCTTGGTGATATAGCAATTGGCGTGCAGGTCATAGCTGCGCAGGATGTCCTGCTCGGCCTGCGAGGTGGTCAGCACCACCACGGGAATGCGGCGCAGATCCTCGTCCGCCTTGAGCTCGGCCAGGACCTGACGGCCGTCCTTGCGGGGCAGGTTGAGGTCCAGAAGAATCAGATTGGGGCGCGGCGAGCCGGCATACGGCCCCTCGCGGCGCAGGAAAGACATGGCCTCCACGCCATCGACCACCACCTTGAGGCGGCTGGTCATGCGCCCTTCCTTCAGGGCTTCCTGGGCGAGACGGGCATCTCCCGGATTATCCTCGACCAGCAGGATTTCAAAAGCTTCCGATGCGTTGCGCAGGGTCAAGACCGACTCCCCCTTCTCCCGCCAAACGGGGTGAGCGGGAACTATATTACGGGTTTAGCCGTATGGAAACCGGCTTACGTGCAGAATGAGACATTTGCGGGGATTATTTCTGTGGGGCTATGGCGGAGGCCCGGTTGATTATCCCCCGGAGCCTCATCACCTTAGCTTGAACGAGGTGCCGCCGCGCCTGGCGGAACCGCTTGTGGATAGCGGGAGGAAACATGGTACGGACACTACTTTTCGCCGGTCTGGGGCTGGTGCTGGCCACCGGACAGGCGCTGGCCGCCGAACTGGTGATTCCGGTCAACGCCATCGACGCCAATGGAGTCGGAGCCGGAATCGGCACCGTCACGGTCAAGGACACTAAGGGCGGGTTGATGGTCATGCCCAAGCTGTCCGGGTTGACCCCCGGACCGCACGGCTTCCATGTCCACGAGAACCCGAGCTGCCAGCCCAAGGAGCAGGACGGCAAGATGGTGCCCGGCCTTGCCGCCGGCGGCCATTACGATCCGGTCAAGGCGGCAAAGCACGAAGGCCCGTGGGGGCACGGACATCTGGGTGACCTGCCGGCCCTGGCGGTCAACGGCGACGGCACCGCCACGGATGCGATGACCGCGCCCAAGCTCAAGGTGTCCGACCTCAAGGGCCGGGCCGTCATCGTTCATGCCGGAGCGGACAATTACGCTGACCAGCCCAAGCCCCTGGGCGGCGGCGGCGGCCGGGTGGCCTGCGGCGTGGTTCCCGCCAAATAGAGGAGAGATCGGCCGAGGGGGCGGTATCGCGCCAATCCCCCTCGGCTCCGACGGCCCTTGCGCTCGGCCGTCAGATGATTTCCTCGCCTTCGTGGCAATAGGCGCGCAGCGCGGGAATGTCGGCGATGGACACCGCGTTGCCGTCGACCACCACGCCGTGGCCCTTGAGATGGGCGAAGGCGCGCGACAGGGTCTCGGGCCGCACGCCGACGCGGGCGGCGATGACGCTCTTGGAGTGGGGCAGCCGCACGATGGTCGAGCCCTCGCGCTTGGCGGTCAGCCCGATCAGGTACAGCGCCAGACGCTGCGCCGCCGATTTCAGCTTCAGGTCCTTGACCTCGCGCACCAGGGTGCGGAAGTGCCGCGACAGCGAGGTCACCATGACGTAGGCCAGATCCGGTCTTTCGCGCACGTCGCGGCGGAAGCGCTCGCCCGGCAGCGACAGGATGCGCGACGGGGTCAGCGTCACGGCGCTCATCAGGAACGGCTTTTCGGTCAGCACCGCCGCCGGGATGAACATCTCGCCCGCCTTGAGGATCTCGACCATGGTCTCGCCGCCATCGGCGATGGTGCCGGTCAGCCCCACCTGTCCGTCCAGGACTACGCGCAGGGCGTCGGGGGCGTCGCCCTGGCGGAAGATGACGTCGTTGCGGGCGTATTTGGTGACTGAGGCCTCGACGGTGATCTCGGCCAGGACGGCCGGACTCAGGTCGCAGAACAGCGGCAGGCGGGCCACCGCCGCCAGATCCTCCGGCCGCAACTTATGCCCTTCAGAGGTGGAGTTTCCCCGTTGCTGTGCGTTCATGTGCATTCCGACGAATTTCGACTAATTGACCATCAGAATGCGAAATAACAGAGGCGAGACACTTGACGTCGGTCAATTGGCGGAGAAAACAATAGGGTTGTAACGCTTTAGTGTAAGAGAAACGTCTTATTGGATCTGGTCAAACTCGCATGCTGCACTGCGAATACAGGCCGTTTCTCAGGTCTTCTACTGAGGTGGCCACAGCCATGCCGCGCCGCGGACACCCGAGGAATCGCCATGAAGCGGCGGACGCAGCATGGTGTCCACGTGATCGGAGAAGACGAAACCCGACCACAGGGCGGGGACGGTGCGGTACAGGCGTTCCAGTTTGGACAGGCCGCCGCCCAGCACGACGACGTGCGGGTCCATGACATTGATCACGGCGGCCAGGGCGCGGGCCAGGCGGTGCTCGTAGCGCTCCAGCGCCGCCTGGGCGGAAGGGTGGCCCGACGCGGCCACCTGTTCGGCGGTCCATCCCTCGCCGTGGTCGCGGGCGAGGTCCGGGCCAGACAGGAAGGTCTCGATGCAGCCCGAGCGGCCG
The DNA here is from genome assembly GCF_001511835.1 of Magnetospirillum sp. XM-1. Classification (NCBI taxonomy): domain Bacteria; kingdom Pseudomonadati; phylum Pseudomonadota; class Alphaproteobacteria; order Rhodospirillales; family Rhodospirillaceae; genus Magnetospirillum; species Magnetospirillum sp. XM-1. The sequence continues at coordinate 3,870,201 of NZ_LN997848.1, read as the reverse complement.
CAATAGCAGGCGGGGCCGGGGCGTTCGTGGTCCATGGGCCAGGGCAGGGGATTGTGGCCCCATTCCCCGGCGATGGAATTGGGGCCGGCCAGCAGGCGGCCGTGAACGACGATGCCGCCGCCCACCCCGGTGCCCAGGATGACGCCGAACACCGTGGCGAAGCCGGCGCCGGCCCCGTCCGAGGCCTCGGACAAAGCGAAGCAATCGGCGTCGTTGGCCAGCCGCACCGGGCGGCCCAGGGCGGCCTCCAGGTCGCGGTCCAGCGGCTTGCCGATCAGCCAAGTGGAATTGGCGTTCTTGATCAGCCCGGTGCGCGGGCTAATGGTGCCGGGGATGCCGATGCCGACGCTGCCCTTGGCGCCCAGGCGGGCATCCAGGCCCTCGACCAGATCCTTGATGGTGGCGACGGTGCCCTCGTAGCTGCCCTTGGGCGTCGGCACCCGCAGGCGGGCCATTTCCCGCCCGTCGGGGCCAAGGGCGATGGCCTCTGTCTTTGTGCCGCCAAGGTCAATGCCAAAGCGGAGGTTCACGGCAGGCCGTCCGGCCGCCAGGGCACCAGCGCCGCCATCACCGCGAAGCCGACCACATAGGCCAGGGTCACGTGCCAGCCCTGTTTCAGCCACTGCGCCACCGACTTGGCCTCGGGGTACATGTTGGACAGCGCCACGCCGGCCGACGAGCCGAACCAGATCATCGAGCCGCCGAAGCCCACGGCATAGGCCAGGTAGCCCCAGTCATAGCCGCCCTGCTTGATGGCCAGCGCGGTCAGCGGAATGTTGTCGAACACCGCCGAGACGAAGCCCAGCTGCAGCGCCGTGAAGGCCGAGGCGGGGGGCAATTGCTCCACCGGCATCATGGAGGCGCACAGCACCAGCGACAGCAGGAACACCGAGCCCTTGGCGGTCTCGGGCATGATTTCCCAGTCCGGGCGGCGCACGCTCATGGTCGCCACCACGGCGATCCACACCGCGCCGCCGATGAAGGGGAACTGGTCGGCCATCTGCGGCGCCGACAGGTTGACCGCCACATTGGCCATGATGGCGGCGCCCAGCATCACCGCCACGATGCCCACCCGGCCCCAGTCCACATGGGTGTGGGCGTGGGTGCTCTTGAGGATGGGGGAATAGGCGTGCTGCTGCTTGGCGCCGATCACGCCCACGATCAGCAGCGATACGCCGGCCGCCACGTAGGCCTCGAACACCTGCCCCGGATGGACGCCGGAGATCCACAGCATGGTGGTGGTGGTGTCGCCCACCACCGAGCCCGAGCCGCCGGCATTGGAGGCGGCGACGATGGCGGCCAGGAAGCCCACATGCACCTTGGCGCGGAACAGCTGGTGGGCCATGGCGCCGCCGATCAGGGCGGCGGCGATGTTGTCGAGGAAGCTGGAGATGACGAACACCATCACCAGCATGACGAAGCCGCCCTTCCAGTCGTCGGGCAGGTATTTGGGCAGCACCACGGGGACGTGGCTCTTCTCGAAATGGCGCGCCAGCAGGGCGAAGCCCATCAGCAGGCAGAACAGGTTGGCGACGGTGACCCATTCATGGCCGAGATGGGCGGCAAAGCCCGCCAGTCCCGCTCCCTCCTTGAAGCCGGTGACGGCGATCTTGTAGAGCGAGATGACCCCGAACCCGGCGAGGCCCACATACAGGGTGTGGTTGTGCAGCAGCGCCACCCCCAGCAGGGTCGCCGCGAACAGCACGAATTCGAGGGGAATGCCGAAAAGCGTCATCACGTCACCGTCCCTGTTGCCGCGCCGGGGTTCGCCCCGATCTCCATCGACGATAGCCTCACCTCGCCCCAAAGGCGAGGGGGAGGGCAAGGCAATGCGGAAATCCGAAATGAGGAGGTCAGCCGATCAGGATGGCCGTCTGCTTGCAGGACGGATTGACGGCGATCACCCGCCAGCCGATTCCATGGGCGGCGGCGAATTCGGTGAAGGCACGGTACTCGTCGTCCCGCCAGGTGCGGTTGCCGATGAATTCGTCGAAGACCAGCACCGACCCGGCTTCGATGCGGCTGGCCAGGGCGTTCAGCACGGTGCGGGCCGAGGAATAGATGTCGCTGTCGATATTGGCGAAGCGGACCGGGCCGGGATGGTCGGCCAGGAAGGCGGGCAGGGTGTCCTCGAACCAGCCGGGATGCAGCCGGGCGTTGTCGCCGACATTGGGCAGGGCGCCGCCGGTGGTCAGAACCCCGGCCTGGGTGGCGCCCCAGCCCTCGGGCAGGCCCTCGAAGGAATCGAAGCCGTGGACCTCTTGCTCCGCATGGGCGGCCAGCACCGCCAGCGACGCGCCCCGGCGCACGCCGAATTCCAGCACCAGTCCGGGCTTTCGCGCGTCGCCCAGCGCCCAGGCCAGCAGGGCGGCGCTCATGCCGAACAGCCGCCAGCCGGGGGCCAGATGGGGCACCAGGGCGGCGGCCGAGTCCACCACATGGGCATGCTTGGGGCCGAACAGGCGGGGTTTGCGGCCGGCCAGCACGTCATAGGCGGCGCCCAAGGCCTCGTAGCGGCCGTTGGCCTTGGGGCAGGCGGCGGCCCGCATCAGACGCCGCTCGGCGTCGGCCCAGCCCAGCCGGTCCAGCGCCGGGCCGTGGCTGCCATACCACGCGGCCGCCAGATCGGGGGCACGGGCGATCAGCCGGTCCCAGGCCTCCAGCGCCGCTTCCGTCCGTCCCAGGCCGTTCAGGCTCATGGCGCGCTCGAACACCATTTGGTCGGTGGGGGCGACGGCGGCCTCCACCAGCCTCAGGCAGTCATCAAAGCGGGCATCGCGGCGATAGGCGCCGGCCAGCGCTTCATCCCGGTCGGGGGCTGGGGGCAGGGACTCGAACAGGGCGATCGCGGCGGCGGGATCGTTGGCCAGCAGGCGGGCCTTGCCGAGAAGCAGCGTCAGCCTTTCGTCGCCGGGGGTTTCGGTCAGGGCGCGGGTGAGGTGGAGGGTGGCCGCCCGCGCCTCCTTACGGCCCAGGCGGGCGGTGCCCAGCAGGGCGTCGAGGCCCGGCTCGCCCTCGGGCAACGGTACGAGCAGCTTCAGCGCGCCGTCGAAGCGTCCGGCGGCAATCAGGCCGGCGGCCTGGGCGAGGAGGATGTCGCGGCTCATCCGGGCCTACTCACCCTTGGCCGCCGCGATGGCTTCCGGCAACAGGGCGATCAGGTCCGACAGGTTGGCCGTGGCGGTGCGATGGATGATCTTTGGATCCGCGCCCTCGTAATTGTGGGCGAGGATGTTGCGCATGGCGACCATTTGCCGCCAGGGAATGGCGGGAAAGCGATCCCGGAACTCGGGCGGGATATGGCGTGCGGCTTCCCCCACGATCTCGATGGCGCGGACGGTCGCAAGATAGGTTTTCTCGTCCGCCGACAACTCGCCTGGGGTCATGGCTCCGACAAAGGCCCTGGCCTTTTCCGCATAGTCCAGCATGTCGGCGAGATAATCCACGAAATCGCGGGTCACAGCATTTGCACCTCGGCCAGGATGCGCTGGCCGATGCGGGGTTTGAGGGCCGCCCTGTTCACCACGTCCACCGGCATACCGAGCGTGTCGCTGAGTTCGAGTTGCAGGCCGGCATACTCGAACAGCCCGGCGGCGTCCCCGAATTCGACCAGCACATCGAGGTCGCTGTCATCCCTCTGCTCGCCGCGCACGTACGAGCCGAATACTCCGATGGAGCGGATCGGGTAGCGGCGATACAGATCCGCCTGCATGGCGCGGAGCTGCTCCAGGATGTCGTCGAGCCGGCGCATGGCGCTGTTCCTGTCGGGTCCAGCCCATACTATACCCCGCCTGGGGGCAGCGTGCCAGCGGCCACGGCAAAGCAAAAGCCCCCGAAAGCGTCCGCTTCGGGGGCTGGGGGGGCATGGACCGCCCTCAGGCGCCGGGGATGACGGCGGTGGCTTCCAGCTCGATCTTGGCGGGATGGTCCAGCAGGTCGGCCACGAAGATCATGCTCATGGCCGGATAGTGGTTGCCGATCAGCTCGCGCCAGATGCGGCCCAGGTCGCGCCGGGACGCCAGGTATTCGTCGCGGGCGATGCAGAACGCGGTGATGCGCACGATGTGCTCGGCCCGGCCGCCGGCGGTTTCCAGGACCGCCAGGATGTTCTTCAAGGCCTGTTCGAACTGAGGGATCAGCCGCTCGCTCTCGAAGACCTGCTGGGCGTTCCAGCCCACCTGCCCGGCCAGGTACAGGGTCCGGCCCGGCTCGGCCAGGATGCCGTTGGCGTAGCCGATGGCCGGCGCCCAGCCTTCCGGAAGGATGTTCTTGTGCATGGTTCCTCCTATGGCCCACAGGATTGGGATTGATAATAGTTTATGCATAAGATAATGCCGGATGCAACCTGCTGGAAGGGGGCTCTTCCGTATGGGCGGGGTTCCCCTGATTCCAAGGGATAGGTCGCTAAGATTTGGATTGACTACAAACTGATCGCGGCGCTAATATTTTATGAATAAACTATCGCAGCAGCCCGGAGGGTTTGCCATGAGGATAGCCTGTATCGGCGGTGGCCCGGCGTCCCTGTATTTCTCCATCCTGATGAAGAAGCAGCACCCAACGGCGACCATCCGGGTGCTGGAGCGCAATCCCGTCGACGTCACCTGGGGCTTCGGGGTGGTGTTCTCCGACGCCACCATGGCCAATTTCGCCGAGGCCGATCCCGAAACCTACCGGCGGATCACCGAGGCCTTCGCCCATTGGGACGACATCGAGACCCATTACCGGGGCAGAGTCCTGGTGTCGCGCGGCCATGGCTTCGCCGGGCTGTCGCGCCTTCGGCTTTTGCAGATCCTCGAGGCGCGGGCTTTGGAGCTGGGTGTCGAGGTGATCCACGACGCCAATGTCGCGGACGTCGACGCCTACCGCGACTGGGATCTGGTGGTGGCCGGCGACGGCATCAACTCGGTGGTGCGCGACCGCCACAAGGTGCATTTCGGCCCCGACATCGATCTGCGGCCCAACAAGTTCATCTGGCTGGGCACCACCCGGCCGTTCGGGGCCTTCACCTTCTTCTTCCGCGAGAACGAGCACGGGCTGTTCCGCTCCCACTGCTATCAGTTCGAGAACGGGCGTTCGACCTTCATCATCGAATGCACCGAGGACACCTGGCGCAAAGCCGGGCTGGACCGGGCGGACGAGGCGGAAAGCGTCGCCTATTGCCAGCGCCTTTACGCCGCCGAGCTGCAGGGCCATCCCCTGATCTCCAACAATTCCATCTGGCGCAGCTTTCCCCGGGTGCGGAACCGGCGCTGGCACCACGGCAATGTGGTGCTGATGGGCGACGCGCTGCATACCGCCCATTTCTCCATCGGATCCGGCACCAAGCTGGCCATGGAGGACGGCATCGCGCTCGCCGCCGCCCTGGCCGCCAATCCCAGCCTGGAAGCCGCGCTGGCGGCCTTCGAGGCCGAGCGCCGCCCGGTGGTGGAAAGCCTGCAGCGCGCCTCGCAGACCAGCATGGAATGGTTCGAGCAGACCGAGCGCTATCACGGCCGACTCGATCCCATCCAGTTTAACTTCTCCATGCTGACCCGCTCGTTGCGCATCACCTACGACAACCTGCGTCTGCGCGATCCCCAATACGTGGACGGCATAGAATGCTGGTTCGCCGCCCAGGCGGCGGAGCAAGCGGGGACGGCGCCCCCCGACCGGCCGACGCCGCCCATGTTCACGCCGTTGCGGCTGCGGGGCATGACGCTGTCCAACCGGGTGGTGGTGTCGCCCATGTGCATGTATTCCGCCGAGGACGGCACCATCGGCGACTTCCATCTGGTCCATCTGGGCAGCCGCGCCATGGGCGGGGCCGGGCTGGTGATCGCCGAGATGACCGACGTCAGCCCGGAAGGCCGCATCACGCCCGGCTGCGCCGGTCTTTACAGACCTGAGCACGTGGCGGCCTGGAAGCGGGTTTGCGACTTCGTCCACGCCAACACCCAGGCCAGGATCGCCGTGCAGCTGGGCCATGCCGGGCGCAAGGGCTCGACCAAGCTGATCTGGGACGGCATCGACCAGCCCCTGGAGGATGGGAACTGGCCGGTGATGGGGCCGTCGCCCATTCCCTACCGCCAGATCAACCAGACGCCCCGGGCCATGGACCGCGCCGATATGGACAAGGTGGTGGCCGATTTCGTCCGTGCCGCCCACATGGCCGACGAGGCGGGGTTCGACATGGTCGAGGTCCATTTCGCCCATGGCTACCTGCTGTCCACCTTCCTGTCGCCCCTGACCAACCGGCGGACCGACGAATACGGCGGCTCGCTGGAGAACCGCATGCGCTTCCCGCTGGAGGTGTTCCGGGCAGTGCGCGCCGCCTGGCCGGCGGACAAGCCCATCTCGGTGCGCATCTCGGCCACCGACTGGGCCGATGGCGGCTTCACCCCGGAAGACGGGGTGGAGGTGGCGCGCCGCCTCAAGGAACTGGGCTGCGACATCATCGACGTCTCGGCGGGCCAAGTGGTGGCCGAGCAGCAGCCGGTCTATGGCCGCCTGTTCCAGACCCCCTTCGCCGATCGCATCCGCCTGGAAGCCGGGATTCCCACCATGACGGTGGGTAACGTCCAGTCCCATGCCGACGTCAACACCATCCTGGCCGCGGGGCGCGCCGATCTGTGCGTGCTGGCCCGCACCCATCTGTTCGATCCCTACTGGACCCGCCACGCCGCCGCCGAGCAGGGCTACGCCATGCCCTGGCCGAAGCAATATGCCTCCATCGACGGCTTCGTGCCCCGGTCGGGGTGATAAATTTTATGCTTGAAATAATTTGGGGTCAGCGGCGATCATGGAATTCGTCCGGGTGAATGCCCACCTTGAGATTATCCGGGGCGGGACTCGGATTTCCTCTGTGGTTTAGGCGTAAAGAGGAGGGCGTGAAGATGGCGGATTCCCTTGGCCGTTCGGCCCATCTGGACACCTTCGCCCGCGACGGATTGCCGCCCCGGGAGCTGTGGCCGGTCATGGATCCGTCGCTGCCGCCGCTGTGCGATTATCCCGACGACCTCAATATCGGCACGGTCTTGCTGGACGACGCGGTGGCGGCGGGACGGGGCGAGCGGCCGGCGGTTCTTTACCGCGACCGGGTGTGGACCTACGCCGACCTTCTGGACAAGGCCAACCGCATCGCCAACGTGCTGACCCATGACATGGGGCTGGTTCCCGGCAACCGGGTGCTGCTGCGCGGTCCCAACACGCCCATGCTGCTGGCCGCCTGGTTCGCGGTGGTCAAGGCGGGCGGCGTCTGCGTCGCCACCATGCCTTTGCTGCGCGGCCGCGAACTGGCCTATATCGCCGCCAAGGCCAAGGTCACCCATGCGCTGTGCGACATCCGCTTCGCCGAGGAGCTGGAGGTGGCGCGGACCGAGTCTCCCGGCCTTGCCCACCTGATGCATTTCAGCGCGCTGGGTGAGGGGGGCGAGAGCCTGGACCTGGCCATGGGCGCCGCACCGGCCACCTATGCCGATGTGGCGACCTCGGCCCTGGATGTGGCGCTGATCGCCTTTACCTCGGGCACCACCGGCCCGGCCAAGGCCACCATGCATGTCCATCGCGACCTGCTGGCGGTGTGCGACTGTTTCCCCCGCCATGTGGCCGGGGTGAGGGAGGACGACCGCTTCTGCGGCTCGCCGCCGCTGGCCTTCACCTTCGGGCTGGGGGCGTTGGCCCTGTTTCCCTTGCGGGCTGGCGCCTCGGTGGTGCTGGTGGAAAGCTTCACGCCCGAGACCATGCTGAAGACCATCCAGGATTACCGGGTGACCGGGCTTTACACCGCGCCCACCGCCTATCGCGCCATGGCTGCCCTGGCGCTGGACTGGGACCTCACGTCGCTGCGCCTGTGCGTGTCGGCAGGCGAGCATTTGCCGCTGGCCACCTCCAACCTTTGGGACCGGGTCACGGGCATCCGCATCATCGATGGCATCGGCAGCACCGAGCTGCTGCACATCTTCATCTCGGCGGCCGGCGACGACATCCGGCCGGGCTCCACCGGCCGGGCCATCTTTGGCTATGAAGCGCGCATCGTCGACGCGGCGGGCCAGCCGGTGCCGCCCGGCACGCCGGGCCGTCTGGCGGTGCGCGGCCCCACCGGATGCCGCTACCTGGATGACCCCGAGCGCCAGCGCAAATACGTGGACGACGGCTGGAACCTGACCGGCGACGTCTACACCATGGATGAGGACGGCTATTTCTGGTACCAGGCCCGCTCCGACGACATGATCGTGTCGGCCGGCTACAACATCTCGGGGCCCGAGGTGGAAGGCGTCCTGATGGAGCATCCCAAGGTGGTGGAATGTGCCGTGGTTGGCCTCGCCGACGAGGAACGCGGCCAGGTGGTCTCGGCCTTCGTGGTGCTGAAGGACCCCGCCGACGGCGGCGAGGCGCTGGTCCAGGAGCTGCAGGCCTTCGTCAAGGACCGGATCGCGCCTTACAAGTATCCCCGCCGGGTCAAGTTCGTCCATTCCCTGCCGCGCACTCCGACGGGCAAGCTGCAGCGTTTCGCGCTTCGGGATCTGTAAAGCCTATCGCGGGGCTCCCGCCCCGGTCCCTGGATTCTATTGATAAAATGAAAGGGGGGCTGGGGCATCGCCCCAGACGGGTCTGGGCGGCAGCCCGATACCCTACGTCCCCGCCACCGAGGCCTTCAGCTTGGCGAGCAGGGCGTGCAACTGGCGCAATTCGGCATCGGTCATGGCCGACATGGCCTCGGTCACCCAGGCCTGATTGGCGGGGGCCATGCTGGAAAACAGCTTGTCGCCCTTAGGCGTCAGGCGGACCCACTGGACCCGGCGGTCGTCGGCATCCTGCAGGCGGTCGACCAGCCCTTCCTCCACCAGCCGGGCGATCAGGCCGGTGACGTTGCCGTTGGTGACCATCAGCCGGGCCGAGATCTCGCCCATGGTCAGCCCGCCCGGCGAGCGGTAGAGCTGGGACAAGAGGTCGAAGCGCGGCAGGGTCGAGCCGAAGGATTCCCGCAGGTTGGTGCGCACCACCGCCTCGATCTGCTTGACCGAGCCGAACAGGGCCAGCCAGACCCGCAGGGGCAGGAGCTGGTCGTCGGCGGCGCCGGTCTCGCTGTTGGCGGTTTCGTCCATGGGTGCAGGCATTCCCTGATGGTGATTGAGACATAAAGCTCGTCACCTGGCCGATCAAGGCCGATTTTTGCAACCCTGCCCGCGGTGGCGGGGCGGCAAGAGACCTGCTGTGTTTCAGATATGAAGGGTACTCCATTCACCGTCACCCCCGGACTTGATCCGGGGGTCTGGATTGCCGGGTCAAGCCCGGCAATGACGGGAAATGGAGGTGATGCTAGCCCAGGATCTTCTTGGACAGCATCTCGTTGACCATGGCCGGGTTGGCCTTGCCCTGGGTCGCCTTCATCACCTGGCCGGTGAACCAGCCGAGCAGGGCGGTCTTGCCGTCCTTGACCTGCTGGACCTTGTCCGGGTTGGCGCTGATCGCCGCGTCCACCGCCGCCTCGATGGCGCCGGTGTCGGTGACTTGGCGCAGGCCGCGTTCCTCGACCAGCACGGCGGGGGCCTTGCCGGTTTCCACCATCAGGGCGAAGACGTCCTTGGCCAGGCGGCCCGACAGCGTCCCGTCCTTGATCAGGTCGATGAGCTGGCCCAGATTGGCGGCGGTCACCGGCGGGTCCTCGATGGTCTTGCCCGTGGCGTTGAGCGACGCGAAGAAGTCGCCCATCACCCAGTTGCAGGCGATCTTGGAATCGCGGCCCTTGGCCACGGTCTCGAAGAACTCGGCCGAGGCCTTCTCCGCCACCAGCACGCCGGCGTCATAGGAGTTGAGGCCGTATTCCGCCATGAAGCGGGCCTTCTTCTCGTCGGGCAGTTCGGGCAGGCCGGCCTTGATGCCGTCCACGAAGGACTGCTGGATCACCAAAGGCAGCAGGTCGGGATCGGGGAAGTAGCGGTAGTCGTGGGCATGCTCCTTGGAGCGCATGGAGCGCGTCTCGCCCTTGACCGAATCGAACAGGCGGGTCTCCTGCCTGATCTCGCCGCCGGTTTCATAGACGTCGATGTGGCGCCTTGCCTCGTACTCGATGGCCTGCTGGACGAAGCGGATGGAGTTGACGTTCTTGATCTCGCAGCGGGTGCGAAGCTCGGTCGAGCCCACGGGGCGCACCGACACGTTGGCGTCGCAGCGCATGCTGCCTTCCTGCATGTTGCCGTCGCAGGTGCCGAGATAGCGCAGGATGGAGCGCAGCTTGGTCAGGTACAGACCGGCCTCTTCCGGCGAGCGCAGGTCGGGCTTGGAGACGATCTCCATCAGCGCCACGCCCGAACGGTTGAGGTCGATGAACGACTTCGACGGATGCATGTCGTGGATGGACTTGCCGGCGTCCTGCTCCAGGTGCAGGCGCTCGATGCCCACCGTGCGGGTGCCGCCGTCGGGCAGGTCGAGGATCAGCTCGCCCTCGCCGACGATGGGCTGGTCGAACTGGCTGATCTGATAGCCCTGGGGCAGGTCGGCGTAGAAGTAGTTCTTACGCGCGAACACGCTTGTCAGGTTGATCTTGGCCTTGAGCCCTAAGCCGGTGCGCACCGCCTGCTCGACGCAGATTTCGTTGATCACCGGCAGCATGCCGGGGAAGCCCGCGTCGATGAAGCTGACCTGGGTGTTGGGCTCGGCGCCGAAATCGGTGGCGGCGCCGGAAAACAGCTTGGCCTTGGAGATGACCTGGGCGTGAACCTCGAGACCGATGACGATCTCCCAATCGCCGGTGTCGCCCTGAATGATGTACGCCATGTCAGATCCCCTCCGGCTTCGCGGTGAAGTTCGCGGCCGTTTCCATCACGCCCGCCACGCGGAACACCGTCTCCTCGTCGAAGGGACGGCCGATCAGCTGCAGGCCCAGCGGCAGGCCGTCCTTGGACAGGCCGGCGGGAAGCGACAGGCCGGGCAGGCCGGCCATGCTGGTGGGGATGGTGAATACGTCGTTCAGCCACATGGTTACGGGATCGTCGGTGCCCTCGCCCATGCCGAAGGCGGCGGACGGCGCGGTGGGAGTCAAGATGACGTCCACCGTCTCGAAGGCCTTGCGGAAATCCTCGGCGATCAGGCGGCGGACCTTCTGGGCCTTGGCGTAATAGGCGTCGTAATAGCCCGCCGACAGCACATAGGTGCCGATCAGGATGCGGCGGCGCACTTCCGCGCCGAAACCGGCGGCGCGGGTCTTCTTGTACATGTCGTCCAGCGTCTTGCCGGGCACCCGCTGGCCATAGCGCAGGCCGTCATAGCGCGCCAGGTTGGACGAGCATTCGGCCGGGGCGATGATGTAGTAGGTGGCCAGCGCGTACTTGGTGTGGGGCAGGCTGATCTCCACCGGAGTGGCGCCGGCGGCTTTCAGCCATTCTAGCCCCAAGTCCCAAACCTTGGCCACCTCGTCCGACAGGCCGTCGGGGCGGTATTCCTTGGGGATTCCCACCTTGAGGCCCCGGATGTCGCCGGTGAGCGCCTTCTCGAAATCCGGCACGGCCATGTTGACCGAGGTGGAATCCTTGGGATCATGCCCGGCCATGGCGCCCAGCATGATGGCGCAGTCCCTGACCGTGCGGGCCATGGGGCCGGCCTGGTCGAGCGAAGAGGCGAAGGCCACGATGCCGAAGCGCGAGCAGCGGCCATAGGTCGGCTTGATGCCGGTGATGCCGCAGAAGGCGGCGGGCTGGCGGATGGAGCCGCCGGTGTCGGTGCCCGTCGCGCCCAGCACCATGCGCGCCGCCACGGCCGCCGCCGAGCCGCCGCTTGATCCGCCGGGAACCAGCTTGGCCTTGGGATCGGAGGTCTTCTTCCAGGGATTCTCCACCGCGCCGAAATAGCTGGTCTGGTTGGACGAGCCCATGGCGAATTCGTCGAGGTTGAGCTTGCCCAGGCTGACGGCGCCCGCCGCCTTGAGCTTGCCCGAGACCGTGGATTCGTAAGGCGGCTTGAAGCCTTCGAGGATATGGCTGGCCGCCGTGGTCTGCACACCCTCGGTGCAGAACAGGTCCTTGATGCCGATGGGCAGGCCGTCCATGGGCCCGGCCTTGCCCGCCTGACGGCGCGCGTCCGAGGCCTTGGCCTCGGCCAGGGCCAGATCGGGGGTCTCGACGATGAAGGCGTTGAGATGGCGCTGGGCCTCGGTCGCCTTGATGTGCTCGGACACCAGCTCGACGGCGGTGAACTCGCCCTTGGCCAGGCGGTCGCGGGCCTCGGCCATGGTCAGATCGGTCAGCTTCGTCATGATTATTCCACCACCTTCGGCACGGTGAAGAAGCCCTCGGCGGCTTCCGGCGCGTTGGCCAGAACCTTGTCCGGATACCCGCCGTCATTGACCACGTCGGCCCGCATGGGCGCCGTGATGTCGGCCACCGAGGTCATGGGCGTGACGCCGTCGGTGTTCACTTCCGCCAGTTGCTCGACGAAGGTGAGGATGTTGGACAATTCGCCGGCGAGGTGGTCGAGTTCCTCGTCCTTGACTTCGATGCGCGCCAACTCGGCGATGGCGCGGACGGTGGCTTTGTCGAGCGACATGGGCTGCGGAAAACTCCGGTAAATCAGGGTGGCCGGACGTTAGCACCGGGGGGGATAAGGTGCAAGCGGGGGAGGGGGCTACCCTTAGGGATCGACGACCGGAACGATCCTGTTCGCGACGAAATACCGTCGATAGTCCATGGAGACGCTGGTCAGCACGCTGATCCACAGACTCTGGTATTCAAGCCAGGCTTTGGCGGTCCTGGCGACCTCGCCGGAAGCCGCGGCGGCCCTGAAATTTTCGAACTGGGTCACCAGAGTGGCGTGGGCCGTGGCCATTTCGCCGTGACCGGCGTAGCCGTAGCGCTCCAGGACAGCGACCTCACGCGCGGCGTGACGGGCCATCTCGCCGCAATACTTCTCGATCATCGCTCCAAGGTGATAGCCCGAGCCGATCTTGTTCTCGATCTCATTGATCATGGCCATCAGGGCCATGTGGTCCCGGTCCAGTTCCGGAACACCGACCGAGAAGATGGGGGACCATTCCAACGCCATTGCGTTCGTTCCGCGTCACGAGTTTCGCATTTAATACTGTATGCGTGAAATTACGGCACTCATGTGTCTTTGCCCCCGGTCGGTCAGGACAACAATCGACGATTTTTCCGAGGCGTTCAATTCGGCGAAGCCCAGTTTCTCCATTCGGCCGATTCGCCTGGCAACCGTGCTCCGGCTGATTCCCGTCAGGGCGGCGATGCTTGTGATGTTGGCCGTCTTTCCCTTCAGGTGTTTCCGGTGCAGGGCCAGTGCGATCATCAGGTCGGTGGCGTCGTCGATGGGAGGGGCCTTCCAAAGTGCCGAGTCGGCAATGTTATGAATCTTGCAGCCGTCCAAAACGCCCTCCTTAGGTGCCACCGGCTGCTGTCCCCATCCATAAGGCCTGTGTCATTGAGGAGAATGTGCGATACCACATTCCAGATTACAACGACGCCATGGCTCAAAATGGGCGATTAACGGTAGCGAAAAGGGGGGGGCTGCCGGCCAGGAAGCCTGAAGGGTGGTGCCGCCAAGGGCCATCCGGTATGGTGCGGGTCATGCCCATTCTCTCTCCCGCCGAACTCCTTTCGTCCCTCACCCGCGATCAGCGGCTCCTGGGGCTCGACCTGGGGTCCAAGACCATCGGGCTGGCGCTCAGTGACGTCAGCCGCACCATCGCCACCCCTTTTGATACCATCCGCCGCACCAAGTTCACCAAGGACGCCGAGCTATTGCTGGCCGTGGTGGACAAGCAGGGTGTCGGCGGGCTGGTCCTCGGCCTGCCGGTCGAGATGGACGGGTTCGAGGGGCCGCGCTGTCAGTCGGTGCGATCCTTCGCCGCCAATCTGGCCCGGCTTCGCGACATGCCTATCGCCTATTGGGACGAGCGTTTGTCCACCTCGGCGGTGACCCGCACCCTGCTGGAGGCGGATTCGTCGAGAAAGCGCCGGGCCGAGGTGGTGGACAAGATGGCAGCCGCCTACATCCTGCAGGGGCTTTTGGACAACCGGACGGGCTTCGCTTGACGAATGTCAGGTCGCGCCCCGGCGCCGTGGTCTAGGATGCGTCCGCTTCAACGGGGAGGAATGCCCAACATGATCCGTCGTCTTGCCTTTGTCCTGTCGCTGGTTTCGCTGCCCGCTTTGGCCGGCGAAGTGACCTGCCCTGACCTTGCCGCCGTCCAGCAGGTGGGCACCTGCTCTTCCGAGCAGGAGCTGAAGTGGGGTTTCACCGGCTATTGCAGCGACAATCAGCGCATGTACGACAAGGAAGACGGCTCCTGCCTGTCGCTGGAGCATTACAAGAAGATCAAGGACGTCTCGCTGTGGGAAGCCGGCGAGTTCCAGGGCTACCTGCACTGCTCGCTGCCGCCCGAGACCATCAAGGCGTCCAAGTTCAAGCATATCGGCGCCATCCGCATCGGCGCCATGACCCGGGTGGTCTGCTCCTACGACAACGGCCTGGACCTGACCTACCGCACCAAGAGCGCGTGCAAGGTCGAGGGGAATAAGGCCGTCTGCGCCGATTGAGGTGGTGACGAGGCTGGGCTGCCGCCCAGACCCGTTTGGAGGCGCAGCCTCCAAACCTCCAGTCATTTCATGAAATAATAATCTGAAGGGTTGGGGAGGCTGAGCCTCCCCATCGGGGGATCGGGGGCGAAAGCCCCCGCTTCGAAGCGTGTTTTCAGGCCAGCCGGGGCTGGGCGGCTGAGCGCAGCAGATGGTCGGCCAGGGTGCAGGCCATCATGGCTTCCGCCACCGGCACGGCGCGGATGGCGACGCAGGGGTCGTGGCGGCCCTTGGTGGAGACCTCCACCTCGTTGCCCTTGGCGTCGACGCTCTTCTTGGGCGTCAGGATGGACGAGGTGGGCTTGACGGCCAGGCGCACAACCACCTCCTGGCCGGTGGAGATGCCGCCCAGGATGCCGCCGGCATGGTTGGACAGGAAACGCACCTGCCCGTCGTTGCCCATGCGCATCTCGTCGGCGTTCTCCTCGCCGGTCAGCGCCGCGGCGGCGAAGCCGTCGCCGATCTCGACGCCCTTGACGGCGTTGATGCTCATCATGGCCTTGGCCAGGTCGGCGTCCAGCTTGTCGTAGACCGGGGCGCCCAGGCCCACGGGCACGCCCCCGGCCACCACTTCCACCACTCCGCCGATGGAGGAGCCGGCCTTGCGGACGGAATCCAGATAGTCTTCCCAGGCCTTGGCGGCGATGGCGTCGGGGCACCAGAACGGGTTGTTGCCCACCTCCGCCCAGTCCCAGGCGGCGCGGTCGATGGCGTGCGGCCCCATCTGCACCATGGCGCCCCGGATGGAGACCCCGCCGGGGACAAGAGCGTCCAGCACCTTGCGGGCGATGGCGCCGGCGGCGACCCGCATGGCGGTTTCCCGCGCCGACGAGCGTCCGCCGCCGCGATAGTCGCGGATGCCGTATTTCTGCTGGTAGACCCAATCGGCGTGGCCGGGACGGAAGGTGTCCTTGATCTCGCCGTAATCCTTGGACCGCTGGTCGGTGTTCTCGATCAGCAGGCCGATGGAGGTGCCGGTGGTGCGGCCCTCGAACACGCCGGAAAGGATCTTCACCTCGTCGGGCTCGCGCCGCTGGGTGGTGAAGCGGTTCTGTCCGGGCTTGCGCAAATCCAGGTAATGCTGGATGTCGGCCTCGGCCAACGGAATGCCGGACGGCACCCCGTCGACCACGCAGCCGATGGCCGGGCCATGGCTTTCGCCAAAGGTGGTGAAGCGGAAAAGATGCCCGAATCCGTTTCCGCTCACCGCATTAGTCCTTGGCGACGGTGATGTCGGGGGCGTCCACCGCCTTCATGCCGACCACGTGGTAGCCGCAATCCACGTGATGGCACTCGCCCGACACGCCGGACGACAGGCCGGACAGCAGGTAGAGGCCGGCGCCGCCGATGTCTTCCAGGGTGACGTTGCGCTTCAGCGGGCTGTTGTACTCGTTCCACTTCAGGATGTAGCGGAAGTCGCCGATGCCCGACGCCGCCAGGGTCTTGATGGGACCGGCCGACAGCGAGTTGACGCGGATGCCCTGGCCGCCCAGGTCGACGGAGAGGTAGCGCACGCTGGCTTCGAGAGCCGCCTTGCACACGCCCATGACGTTGTAGTGCGGCATCACCCGCTCGGCGCCGTAATAGGTGAGCGTCAGCAGCGAGCCGCCGTCCGGCATCATGGCCGAGGCCCGGCGCGCCACCGAGGTGAACGAGAACACCGAGATGTGCATGGAGGTGAGGAAGTTCTGCAAGCTGGTGTCGGCATAGCGGCCGCGCAGCTCGTTCTTGTCGGAATAGCCGATGGCGTGGACCACGAAGTCCAGCTTGCCCCAGCGCTTTTCCAACTCGGCGAAGACGGCGTCGATGGAGGCCTCGTCCGACACGTCGCAGGGCAGCACGATGTCCGAGCCGACGCTTTGGGCCAGGGGACGCACCCGCTTCTCCAGCGCCTCGCCCTGATAGGTGAAGGCCAGTTCGGCGCCTTGGGCGCGGGCCGCCTGCGCGATGCCCCAGGCGATGGAGCGATCGTTGGCGACGCCCATGACAAGGCCCTTCTTGCCGGCCATCAGGGGAGCGGGAGCGGTCATGCGGTCCTCGTATCGTGGGTGAACGGATTGGTGGCGCGAGAATCGGGCCACGGCACCCCTACATACACGAAAGAGGCTTAGCGGCAAAGGCTATCCCAGGATTTCGCCCAGTTCCTTTTTCTTCACCACTTCCCGCTCGAAGTTGCTGAGTTCCGAGCCCAGCGCGTCGCGGATGGAGACCATGCCCACCGGAATGCCGTGGTCCACCACCGGGATGTGGCGAAAACCGTTGTCGTGCATCATGTGCAGCGCGTGGCCCAGTTTGCGGTCGGCGGTGATGGTGTAGGGATCGGCGGTCATCACCAGGGCCAGCGTGGTGGTGTCGGGGTTCACCCCCTCGGCCAGGACGCGGAACAGGCAATCGCGTTCGGTGAAGATGCCCTGCAGCTTGCCGTGGTGGTCGACGACCATCACCGCACCCACCTGACGAGCCTTCATATGGCGGGCCGCCTCGCGCACGGTGGCGGCGGCGGGCATGGTGAGAACGGTCTGGTTGCGGATGACGTCCCTGATCAATCGAACCGGCATGTGAGCCTCCCAGCTCTCCCCAGGATGCCTTCACTATGAACCCGCCGGCGGGGATGGGCAATCGGCACGAAAAAGGGCGCGGCCCCAAGGCCGCGCCCCTTCCCAATCAGTCTCGAAAGGCTTAGAGGGCCTTGAGATTGACCGCAGAGCTCTTGCCCTTGCGCGGATCGCGCTCGGTCTCGAAGGAGAGCTTCTGGCCTTCCTTCAGGTTGCCGATGCCGGCCCGCTCGACGGCGGAGATGTGGACGAAGATGTCGGCCGAGCCGTCCTCGGGCTGAATGAAGCCGTAGCCCTTGGTAGCATTGAACCACTTAACGGTGCCGTTCGGCATAGGAACCTCCAAATAACTAGTAGTACCCCGCATGCTCTCATGCGAGGGGTTCAATCGTTCGACCGGCGATGACACCTGAAGCGGCGCCGGATTCCCTGGCGGGAATCTGCGGCAGGTAGAAAGACGTGACTCAGAATGGACCGGCCCGGCGCGGAACACAAGGAAATTAACGCCGGTCGATGGCCTGATAGCTCTTTCCCACCCGCTGCAGCGCCTGGGTGGGAGTCTGGATGGTGGCCCAGCCGTCGATGCGTTCCGAGGTGACGAACACGCTGTCGGAATCGGCGAAGCCCCAGCCGATGGCGGTCCAGCCCTTGGGCGTCCAGCCCGCCACCAGCAGCGGA
Source organism: Magnetospirillum sp. XM-1 (assembly GCF_001511835.1). Lineage (NCBI taxonomy): Bacteria > Pseudomonadati > Pseudomonadota > Alphaproteobacteria > Rhodospirillales > Rhodospirillaceae > Magnetospirillum > Magnetospirillum sp. XM-1. Next base: position 3,852,407 of record NZ_LN997848.1, on the reverse strand, counting down.
AAGCCCTTGGCCGAGGCCCAGGCGGGCGAGTCGATCAGGATGAACAGTTCCGCCTGGCCGTCCTCGTTCAGGTCGATCCGGCCGGCGCGCACCTGATCGCGGAAGAAGCCATAGGTTCCCCCGGCGTTGTAATAGGCCTTCCACTGGGTGCGCAACAGCAGGTCGATGTCCGGCGTCTCGGCTTCGGGCAGCGGCTGCAACGCCACCTGCGCCACCAGCCGGCCGAAATCCTGGGCCGGGGCGGAGAGGGGCAAAAGCAGCAGGGCGAGGAGGGCGAGTGCGGTGCGCATGGTCATGTCTGCCGGGAACCGGTGGACATTAAGGGGCTGGGCGGCGGGCGTCAATGCTGCGACGCAAACACACTAAAAATAATGTTGTATATATGGATAAAGTTATTTTACGGCTGTTATTTGTGTTGAATTCAAGATTGGTGTGGTGTATCACGGTCTCAAGCATGGGAAATAAGAGCGCGAGGACCCCGTCATGAGCGTTTCCGAAGTCGGTCTGATCGAATTGGAACCCACCCAGGTCCAGGCCTTGCTGGCCTCCGGCGAGGCGGTGCTGGTCGACGTGCGTGAGGACGAGGAGTTCGCCGAGGAGCATATCGAGGGTTCGGTGCTCTATCCCATGAGTGATTTCGAGCTGGAGACCTGGCCCAGCTATCCCGGCCGCAAGATCATCATTTCCTGCCTGGGCGGCGTGCGCTCGGCGGCCGTGGCCCGCAAGCTGATCGCCTCGGGGCAGGGCTGGGCCGTCCATCTGAAGGGCGGGCTCAACGCTTGGCGCGACGCCGGCCTGCCCACCGTGACGGCTGCTTAAGGTTTTTTCTTCCTCTCTCAAGCATTTCCCCACCTTGCGGGCGGCTGCTGGACGTAGCCGCCCTTTTTCTTTTTAATCCAGGGGCAATGGTCGGAGTGAAATGAGCATGCGCCGTCTCGGTCGAATCCTGGTCACCTTCCTGGCCGTGTCCGGTCTGGTTTTCCTGGGGCTGATCGGCCTGGGAAGCTGGGCGGCGATCCACATGGCCGGGGGCGACGCCGACGAGGTGCCCGAGCGGGTGGTCCTTAGCCTGGACCTCGACGCCAAGTTCCGCGATACCGCCGAGGGCAACCCCCTGGCCGAACTGGCGGGCGAGCGCTCCTACGGCCTGCGCCGCGTGGTGGAGGCCATCGACCGCGCCGCCGCCGACAAGCGGGTGACCGGCCTGTTCGCCACCATGGGCCATTCCGGCCTGGGACTGGCGGGGCGTCAGGATCTGCGCGACGCGGTGACCCGTTTCCGCGCCAGCGGCAAGCCGGCGGTGCTGTTCGCCGAGACCATGGGCGAGGGCGGTTCGGGCACGCTGGACTACTACCTCGCCACCGCCTTTTCCCAGGTGTGGCTGCAGCCCTCGGGCGACGTGGGCCTGACCGGGCTGTGGGTGGAAAGCCCGTTCATCAAGGGCACCCTGGACCTGTTGGGCATCAAGGCGCAGTTCTCGGGCCGCCACGAATACAAATCGGCCATCGACATGTTCACCGAGACCGGCTTCACCCCGGCGCACCGCGAAAATCTGGGGCGGCTGCTCGACTCCTGGTCCGAGCAGATCGTCGCCGGCATCGTCGCCGGGCGCGGCCTGCCCGAGGCCAAGGTGCGAGAGCTGATGGGCCAGGGGCCGTTCCTGCCCGCCGAGGCGCTGGCCGCCCGGCTGGTGGACCGGGTGGGCTACCGCGACCAGGCCCTGGAGACCGTCGTGGGCACCGGCTCCGAGATGGCCGAGGAGATGGATCTGGCCGACTACGCCGCCAGCCTGGATCACCCGCGCGGCGCCCGCGTGGCCCTGATATCCGGGGTGGGGGCCATCCATCGCGGCGAATCCCATCGCGGCCTGGACGGCGAGGGCGATTTCGGCGCCCGCACGGTGGCCGAAGCCTTCCGCGACGCCGTGGACGACGACAAGGTCAAGGCCATCCTGTTCCGGGTCGACAGCCCCGGCGGCTCCTACACCGCGTCGGACACCGTGCATCACGAGGTGGCCCGCGCCCGGGCGGCGGGCAAGCCGGTGGTGGTGTCCATGGGCGATTACGCCGCCTCGGGCGGTTACTTCGTCGCCATGGGGGCCGACCGCATCATCGCCGCGCCGGGAACCATCACCGGTTCCATCGGGGTGTTCACCGGCAAGGTGGTGCTGGACGAATTCTGGAAGAAGCTGGGCATCAGCTGGGACGAGATGCACCGGGGTGAAAACGCCGGCATCTGGAGCGCCAACCGGGCCTTCAGCCCCCAGGCCAAGGCCCGCATCGACGCCCTGCTGGACCATATCTACGCCGATTTCACCGGCAAGGCGGCCGACGCGCGGCGCATGGACGCGGCCAAGATGGACAAGCTGGCGCGCGGGCGCATCTGGACCGGGGCCGACGCCAAGGAGTCCGGTCTGGTGGACGGATTGGGCGGCTGGGCCGAGGCGCTGGCCCAAGTGCGGCAGGTGGCGGGGATCAAGGCCGAGGACCCGGTCACCCTGGTGGAGTTCCCCCGCCCGCGCAAGCCCTGGGAGATCCTGGCCGAGAGCCTGGGCGGCGGGGTGGCGGAACGGCGCATCCTGGCCCGCCTGCAGCCGCTGCTTGACGTCCTGAGCTCGGCGCCGGGCGCCCAACTGCGGGCCCCCGACCTGAGGGGGCCGCGATGAGCGAGACCAAGACCGTCGTCGTCACCGGCGCGTCGCGGGGCATCGGCCACGCCATCGCCCGGCGTTTCCTTGCCGAGGGCTGGCGGGTCATCACCTGCGCCCGGGCCGACGTGCCCAAGGAATGCATGATCGACCGCAACTGGGCCTGCCATATCGTCGCCGATCTGGCCGATCCCGCCGGTGCCCAGGATTTCGTCGCCAAGGCCAATGCCTGGCTGGGGTCGGAGCCGCTGCACGCCCTGGTCAACAATGCCGGCGTCAGCCCCAAGACCCCCTACAAGGAGCGCCTGGGGGTGCTGAACGGCCCCATCGACGGCTGGAAGGACGTGTTCGAGCTGAATTTCTTCGCACCGCTGCGATTGGCGCGCGGCTTCGCCAGCGCCCTGCACCGGGGCCGGGGCGCCATCGTCAACATCACCTCCATCGCCGGGCATTACGTCCATCCCTTCGCGGGATCGGCCTATTCCACCTCGAAGGCGGCGCTGTCGGGCCTGACCCGCGAGATGGCGGCCGAGATGGCCCAATTGGGGGTCCGGGTCAACGCGGTGGCGCCGGGCGAGATTCGCACCGAGATGATCTCCGCCGAATACGAGGCGCTGGTGCCGCGTATTCCGCTGGAGCGCATGGGGACGACCGGGGACGTGGCCGGAACGGTGTTCCGGCTGTGCGGCCCGGATTTCGAGTATGTCACCGGCACCGAGGTCTTTGTCACCGGCGGCCAGCACCTGTACTGAGAGAGGTCAGCGGAAATAGGCGGGCTCGGCCCCGGTGATCTCGCCCAGATGGGCGACGATGTAGCGCATCAGCTTGGCAGTGGGGGAAAATTCGCCGCGGATCACGCCGCCTTCGGCCACCTTGACGGTGACCATGGCTTCGACGCAATCGTCGAGGGAGCGCACCGCCGCCAAGGTCAGCCGGACGCGGTCGCCCGGCCGCATGCCGTTTCCCTGGAAGCTGAGACCGGCAAGGGAAACGTCCAGCAGCGGGAAAACCTTCCCGTCGATCAGCACAGCGAGGCCATCCCCCATCTTGCGGGCGTGCTGCCGCCGCTCCTTGATCTGCGTCACCCTGCCGGCTCCCTGCTCGTGAACATACGATGGGTATAGCGGATGGGGGTAAACGGCATTTGCGCTACATGTAAACAGCTGATCACCGACAAGGGATGGTCACTGCGCGGCGCGCGGCGCGTTGGCGAAGGTCTTGCGGGTGAAGGCGGAAATTTCGCCCAAGGCGGTTTCCTGGGTGATGCCGGCGGCCTTGGCGCGCTCGACGAACTTGGCGACGTATTCCAGGTTGCCGGGAATGCCGAACGAGCGCTTGAACATCTCCTCGCCCATCAGGTCGTAGATGATCAGCGTCATCACCGCCAACTGGTCCATGCGCAGGCCCAGCTCGCCCACCAGCATCTTGGTGGACAGGCCGCCCACCTCGGCCAGCAGGCCGGTGATGCGCACCGTCTGGTCGGCGTTGGGCAGTTCGGCGCGCACGGCGGGGTCGAGCAGCACCATGGTGAAGGCGGCCGAGCGCAGGCGCTTGCCGTCGGGGGTCAGAATATCGGCGATGCGGGCCCGGCGATCGCCGCTGGCGGCCGGAGCCGCGGCACCGCCGGCCTTGACCTCGTGGACCTGGGCGGGAACGTCACCGCCCGAGATGGCGGCGGGTTTGGGCTTGTCGGCGGGCTTGGTGGCCTCGGCGCGAGCGGCGGGCGGCACCAGGAAGGCGGGGATGTTTTCCGGCAGGGTGGACGGCACCGGCAATTCGGCCGGGTTCTCCTTCAGGCGGCGGATGTCCTCGGGCACCTTGTAGTCGAGAATCCGCTTGCCCAGGCGCTTCACCAGCGCCGGCGACAAGGTTGAATATTCAGGGACGAGCGCCACCTGCCAATCGTGAATCAGATGCTCCTGCATGGCGTCGTAGAGCACTTCGCCCCGGCTGCGCTTGGGTGCCTTTTCGGTGGCGGACAGGGACAAAAGGCGCATCAGCTTGCCCATCAGGCCCTTGGGCGCCGCCGAGCGCTCGGCCCCGCCCTTCAAGGGGCGGGTGTCGCCGTCCAGGCGCTTGCGGAAGTGCCGCTTGGCGCAGGTCCGCACCACCATGGAGACCACGTCGTCCAGGGACCGGCCGCAGGCGAGCAAAGCGTCGGCCTGTTCCACCGGCACGTCGTGCTCGTCCACCAGCAATTGACGGAAGCGTTCGGTATTGGCGCGGAAGGCCTTGAAGCAGCGGTCCAGCAGGTCCGGGTCATCGAGGACGCATTGCAGCACGCCGCGGCGCGGCAGCTTCTTCAATTCCGGAACCAGCTGCGCCATGACGTCGGCCACCGGACCCTCGAGGGTCAGGTTGATCTGGCGGACGATCCGGGCTTGGGCCTCGGACGGAAGGCGCGGCATGGTGAAATCCGATCGAATCGCTACCTCCCCGAAAGGTAAGCCGAACGGGTCAAATTCCCAAGTGACGATATGTCAGGCCTTGAATGCTTATGCAATAAGACTGAATCCATTCAGCCTCCGGCGGGGGCGGGGCTGAGTTCGTCTCTTATCCATAAAGTATAAGCCGATTCAAATAGTAGGCCGGCGCTGGACCGCGCCGGCCCGTTGCCGTCACGGTCTAGTCGCGCCTCGAACGGTGGCCGAAGCGGGCGAAGACGCCGCGCATGAAGATGGCGCATTCGATGACCTCGGTGGTGGGGCCGATGCCGCGCAGCCTGGCCCGCTCGACGATGCGGGTGACCAGCTCGGGGTCGGCGCGCGGGCCGAACAGGCGGCCGAACACCGTGCTGCCGATACAGTCCTGGGCCACCATCAGCATGACCGCCAACTGGTCCTTGCGCAGTCCCAGCCCTTCGACCAGGGCGGTGGCGGGTTGGCCGCCGACGCCGCGCAGAAGGTCGCCGATACGCACGATCTGGTCGGCGTTGGGCAGCACGGCGCGGACTTCCGGATCCAGCAGGGTCTCGGTGAAGGCCTCGGCGCGCAGGCGCTGCATGTCGGGGGTCAGCACGTCGTCAAGGCTGGCCGTGCGGGGATGGACCACCGGCTGGACGGGTGTGAGCGGGGCCTTGGCCGCCGGGGCGAAGGGGGAGATGAACGGCGCGGCGAAGGTGGACGGCGTGGTCGCCGGGCTCCCTTCCGTCATGGTCTGGACCGGCGCGTCGGGGTCGGCGATCAGGCGGGCCAGGGTATCGGCCTCGCGGCAATCGAGAAGCTTGGCTCCCACCCGGCGGACCAGGGCCGGGTCCATCTCGGAATAGGCCGGAACCAGCGGCACCTGCCATTCATGCAGAAGGTAGGCCTTGATGGCGTCATAAAGCTCGTCGGCGGGGCTGCGCGCGGCGGCCTGGGCGCGCGCTTCCTCGGCCGCGGCCTCGGCCTCGGCCTCGGCGCGGGCGGCGGACGGCGACAGCTTGCGGCGGAAATAGCGTTTGGCGGCGGTGCGCACCACCATGGCGATGACTTCGGCCAGGGTGCGGCCGCAGGAAAGCGGGACGTTGTCCTCGCTCACCGGTCGGCGGCGTTCGTCCACCAGCACGTAGCGGAAGCGGGGGCGTTCCTTGCGGAAGATCTGGAAGCAGCGGGACAGCAGGTCCAGGTCGTCGAGGGTTCGGTCATAGGCCTGCTCACGCGGCAAGGCCTTCAGCTCCGGCAGGAACTGTCCGAGAATATCGACAACCGGCCCCTGGAGGGTCCCGTTGATTCTGAAGACCGCTGTCGCGGTATCCGTCATGGCGTCAACCTTAACTCCCATCGCGCCTCAAATCCCCGTAAGGAAACGTTAACACGCGATGAATTGCCCATCACCAAAAATGATGCGGACCTGATCGCATCACCGCCACAATACCCCCATTCGGCATAGGCTAATGTGAAGGACCTCACATAGCGACGGAGAAAAAGCATAAGCTCCTCACCCGAGGCGGGGGGCCCAATGCCGCATGCCTCCGCCATCCCGCCCAATGGGCGGGGCGAGATGGGGGCGGGCGCCTTCGCAAACTACTGATATGGGGGGCAGTGCAGCCCGGCGGGCGAAAGGGTGAAGATCTCGCAGCCGGTGGCGGTGACGCCGATGGAGTGCTCGAACTGGGCGGACAGGGACTTGTCCTTGGTCACCGCCGTCCAGCCGTCGGCCAGGATCTTGGTTTCATAGCGGCCGGCGTTGATCATGGGCTCGATGGTGAAGAACATCCCCTCGGCCAGCACGGCGCCCTCGCCGGGATTGCCGTAATGCATGACGTTGGGCGGCTCGTGGAAGATGCGGCCCAGGCCGTGGCCGCAGAAGTCGCGCACCACCGAGAAGCGGTGCTTTTCGGCGAAGCTCTGGATGGCGTGGCCGATGTCGCCCAGCGTGGCGCCGGGCTTGACCACCTCGATGCCGCGCATCAGGGATTCGTAGGTGACTTCCACCAGCTTGCGGGCCTTCACGCCCACCTTGCCCACGTAGTACATGCGCGACGAATCACCGTGCCAGCCGTCGACGATGGGCGTCACGTCGATATTGACGATGTCGCCGTCCTCCAGGCGCTTTTCGCCGGGAATGCCGTGGCAGACCACGTGGTTGACCGAGGTGCAGATGGATTTGGGGAAGCCGCGGTAGTTCATGGGCGCGTTGACCGCGCCGCGGGAGGTGATGAACTCGGCGCACAGGCGGTCCAGCTCGGCGGTGGTCACGCCGGGCACCACGTGGGGGGCGATGAAGTCCAAGGTCTGGGCGGCGAGAAGGCCGGCCTTGCGCATGCCTTCGAAATCGGCCGGGCCATGGCGGCGGATGCGGGAATATTCCCTGTCTTCGTGTTCCATCGGTCCTTCAGATCCGTTCGCTCAAATCCATGCCCAAGGGCTCGCCCAGCTCGATGCCGCCGGTCGACAGGCGGCAGGTATAGCAGATCGCTTCGACGCCGTCGCGTATCGCCTGGGCCAGGGCTTTCGCATAGGTCGGGTCGATGTCGGCGGCGGGCCGGAACGCGGTGCAATCGGCCCGCTGCACCAGATAGACCATCACCGCGCGCTCGCCCGCTTTGACCCGGTCGGTCAGCTCGGCCAGATGCTTGGCGCCCCGCACCGTGACCGCGTCGGGGAATTCGGCCCAGCCGCCGCGCTTTAAGTGGACGTTCTTCACTTCCACCCAGCATTTGGGGCGGCCTGGGCTTTCCAGCAACAGGTCGATGCGGGAATTCACGCCGTATTTCACCTCGCGGCGGATGGATTCATAGCCTGCCAGCTCGGGGATCAGCCCGGCGGCCACGCTTTCGGCGACGATGCCGTTGGGATGCGCGGTGTTGACGCCCACCAGATGGCCGTCCACCGTCACCAGCTCCCAGTTCCATTTGAGCTTGCGCTCAGGCTTGGAGGCGGGCGACAGCCACACTTCCATACCCGGTACGGCGGTGCCCAGCATGGCGCCGGAATTGGCCACGTGGGCGGTGGTCTCGGTGCCGTCGTCGAAGCGGACATCGGCCAGGAAGCGCTTGTAGCGCTTGATCAGGGTGGCGCGGACCAGGGGAGCGGAAAAGCGCATCACTCGGTCTCGGGGCTCATGCGGCTGTTGAGGCCGTTCAGTCCCGGCACGGCGCAGCCCTGGGGCGCGGGGGCGGGCTGGCAGGGATGGGGCGCCCAGCCGGTCATGGTCAGCACCTGGAAGGTGGCGGGCAGGCGGCCGTCGGGACCGGCGAAGCGCTCCTGATAGAGCGCCACGGCGTGCAGCAGGGTGGCGCGCCGCGTCAGTCCCTTGCGCTGGGCGGCCACGGCGTTGGTTTCGCCCATGCCGCGCAGGTCGGCCATCAGCCGCATGGGATCGGCATAGCTGACCGAGACCGCATCGGCATCGGCCACCGGCAGGGCGAAGCCGGCCCGCTGCAGCAGGGCGCCCAGATCCTTGACGTCGGCGAAGGGGGCGATTCGGGGGCTTAAGCCCCCTTCCTCGGCCAGTTCGGCGTCGGCCAGGCATTGGCGCAGCTCGGCCAGCGTCCCGGCTCCCAGCAGGGCGGCGACGAACAGCCCGTCGGGCTTTAAGACCCGGCGGATCTGCAGCAGGGTGCCCGGCAGGTCGTTGACCCAGTGCAGCGACAGGCATGACACCACCAGATCGAAACTGTGGGCGGCGAAGGGCAGCCATTCCTCGTCGGCGGCCAGGGTCGGGTGGCCGTTGGCCGCCGCCTTGGCCGCCATGGCGGGCGACAGGTCGCACTGCACCAGGGTCTCGATGCCGCCGCGCCCCCGCAGGGTGTCGGCCATCTCGCCGGTGTGGCAGCCGAGATCCAGCGCCATGGGAAAGCGCCGCTTGACGTCGTCCAGGCGATCGGCCAGCCGCTCGGCGACTTCGCGGATCAGGAAGTCGTGGGCGACGAAAGTGCCGGCGGCACGGTCGCGGCGCTTGCGCACCAGCTGGCGGTCGAAGATTCTCATGTCAGGGTGTATGGCATGTCCGCACCAAAAGAGGGAAGGGGAGAAGATGCCGGTCAGGTTTGCACGTCTGGTGATCGACGCGCTGCTGCCGCCGCTCTGCCTGTCCTGCGGCTCGGAGGTGGCCGAGCCCGGCAGCCTGTGCCCCCAATGCTGGTCGGCCATGGTGTTCCTGGGCGATCCCGCCTGCACCTGCTGCGGCCTGCCCTTCGAGCTGGACGCGGGCGACGGCGTGGTGTGCGGGCAATGCGCCCGCCAGACGCCGCGCTATGGCCGGGCGCGCGCCGTGCTGCGCTATGACGACGCGTCGAAGGCCTTGATCCTGCGTCTCAAGCATGCCGACCGCCTGGAAGGCGTCGAGGCCTTCGCCCGCTGGATGGCGCGGGCCGGAGGGGCGATGCTGGCCGAAGCCGATCTGCTGGTCGCCGTGCCGCTGCACCGCTGGCGTCTGTTCGCCCGGCGCTACAACCAGGCGGCCCTGCTGGCCAACGCCATCGGGCGGATGGCCAAGGTGGCGGTCGAGCCGGGAATGTTGGTGCGAACGCGGCGCACTCCGCCCCAGGGCCATCTCGGCCATGACGCGCGGGCCCGCAACGTGGCCGGGGCGTTCAAAGTGGCCGAACGTCTGCTTCCTCGCCTCGACGGGCGCCGGGTCGTTCTGGTCGATGACGTCATGACCAGCGGCGCCACGGTGGACGAATGCGCCAGGGTACTGCTGCGGGCCGGTGCCGCGTCGGTGGACGTGCTGACCCTGGGACGGGTGGTGCGGGAAGGCTAGCTGCGCTATATAAAGGCGGCACTGAAACCTGGAGCCCAGTCATGGCCGAGATCGAGATCTACACCACCGACGTCTGCCCCTATTGCGTCAAGGCCAAGAAGCTGTTCGACAAGAAGGGCGTGACCTATTCCGAGATCAACGTCTCGACCGACGACGGCCTGCGCCAGTACATGACCAACCGGGCCGGCGGGCGGCGCTCGGTGCCGCAGATCTTCATCGACGGGGTGCATGTGGGCGGCTGCGACGATCTCTACGCGCTCGACAAGGACGGCAAGCTCGATCCCATGCTGGCGGGCGGGGCATGAGAAGCTTCAAGGCGGCCTGCCTTCAGGTCAACGCCTCCAACGACCTGATGGCCAATTGCGAGGCCGCCGCCGCCCTGGCGGTCGAGGCCCGCGCCGCCGGCGCCGACCTGATCCTGATGCCCGAGAACGTGGCGATGATGGAGTGGGGGCGTTCCAACATCGTGCTGAAGGCCCAGCCGGAAGAGGACCACCAGGCGCTGAAGTTCTTCCGCGATCTGGCGCGCGAGATCGGCGTCTGGCTGCATGTGGGCAGCCTGCACGTCCTGCTCGAAGGCGGCATGGTCGCCAACCGCACGTATGTGCTGCGTCCCGACGGCGAGATCGCGGCGCGCTATTCCAAGATCCACATGTTCGACGTGGATCTGGGCCTGGGCGAGGTCTACAAGGAATCCGCCACCTTCCAGCCCGGCGACGACGCGGTCTGCGTCGACCTGCCCTGGGGGCGGCTGGGGCTGTCCATCTGCTATGACGTGCGCTTTCCGCACCTCTATCGGGCGCTGGCCCATGCCGGATCAAGCTTCCTGGCGGTGCCGGCGGCCTTCACGCGGACCACCGGCAAGGCCCACTGGCACGTCCTGCTGCGCGCCAGGGCCATCGAGACCGGCTGCTACGTCTTCGCCCCCGCCCAGTGCGGCGAACACGTCAACGACCGCCAGACCTACGGCCACGCTTTGATCGTCAGCCCGTGGGGCGAGGTTCTGGCCGACGCCCTGGAACGGCCCGGCTGGGTGATGGCCGACATCGATCCGGAAAAGGTCAAGGACGCAAGGCGCAAGATTCCCTGCCTCGACCACGACCGGCCGTTCGGGGTGCCGAAGCGCTAGGTCAGGACAGCGTCCCCGGCCCCGGTCCGTTGATGGCGGCGATGCGGCTCACCACCTTGGCGCCGCCCTCGATTCCGTCCTCGTAGGCGACGACCGTCAGGTCGCGGGCCAGATCCAGCAATTCGCCGCGTCTCAGCAGGTGGTCGGGATTGGCCGGGCGGCCGAATTTCTCGTTGCCGGCGGCGAAGGTCTCGTAGAGCAGCACGCCGCCTGGCTTCAACGAGGCCAGGATGGCCGGGAACAGCGGCCGCCACAGGTAATTGGTCACCACCACCGCGTCGAAGCTCCGCCCCGCCAGCGGCCAGGGCGAGCCGTCCTCCAGGTCGGCGGCGATCAGTTCCGCGCCCTCGGCCAGCCGGGCCTGGGCCACGTCGCGGTCAAGCGCGGTGACCTTGTGCCCAAGATCGAGGAACAGGCGGGAATGCCGCCCTCCGCCGCAGGCGAGGTCGAGCACCGTTCCTCCCGCCGGAACCAAGGCGGCGAAGCGGGCGATCCAGGGGGAGGGGGCGACGCGGAAAGGGTCGGTGCCCATGGCTTTTACGGACCGTATCTGTTACCAAGAACGCGGATAGCGGATATCAGCGGCCATGATCCTGTTCGAATTGCGCTGCAAGGCCAAGCATCATTTCGAAGCCTGGTTCAAGGACGGCGCCACCTATGACAGACAGGCGGCGGCGGGCGAGATCGCCTGCCCGGTCTGCGGCGATTCCCACATTGAAAAGGCCCCCATGGCGCCCCGTCTGGCCAAGGCGCGCGGCGATGCGCTGGACGCCAAGGCGGCGGCGGGCGAATTGCGCAAGATGCTGGTGGACCTGAAGCACAAGGTGCAGGCCAGCTGCGACTACGTGGGGGAGAAATTTCCCGACGAGGCGCGCAAGATCCATTACGGCGATGCCGAGGCCCGGCCCATCTACGGCGAGGCCACCCCCGACCAAGCCCAGGAGCTTGAGGAGGAGGGAGTCGCCGTCGCCCGCATCCCCTGGGTGGCCGAAGGGAATTAATCTTTCAATCCGGGGAGTGGAGGGCCTATGCTGCGCCGCAGCAAGGTTCCCTGTTCCGGTGCGTCATGCCCATCTTCTACCTGCGCAGGCTTTCGGGCCATCGGCGCACATCTTCGGCCAACAAGCATCTCGGCTATTCCCTGGCCTTCATCGCCGGCGCCATCAATGCCGGCGGCTTCCTGGCGGTCCAGCGCTATACCTCGCATATGACGGGCATCGTTTCGTCGGTGGCCGACAACCTGATCACCGGCGATCTTTCGGCGGTGCTGCTGGCCTTCGGCTCGCTGGCCGCCTTTGTCGCCGGCTCGGCCTATTCGGCCATTCTGATCAATTGGGGGCGCCATCACCGCACCCACAGCAAATACGCCTATCCCCTGCTGTGGGAGGCGATCCTGCTGCTGGGCTTCGGGCTGATGGGCGGGTCGCTGGAACTGCACGAAAGCGCCTTCATCCCGGTGACCGTGATGCTGCTGTGCTTCATCATGGGCTTGCAGAACGCCATCATCTCGAAGATTTCCAACTCGGAAATCCGCACCACCCACATGACCGGCATCGTCACCGATATCGGCATCGAACTGGGCAAGGCCTTCTATATCAATTCCCAGGCGGAATCCGAGCATTACAAGCCGGTCCGGGCCAACCGGGCGCGGCTGGCCGTGCTTTCGGGCCTGCTGCTGTCCTTCCTGGCCGGCGGCGTGGCGGGGGCGGTAGGCTTCAAGTATGTGGGCTACGCCTCGACCATTCCGCTGGCGGTGTTCCTGGTGTTCCTGGCCATCGTGCCGCTGGTCGATGACGCCCGCACCCGGTTGCGGATGTTCACCCGCCACCGGCTGCATTGACGTCTGCCCTTACCCCTTCACTCCGAACAGCATGTAGTTGACGTCGAGGTTTTCCGTCTCGCGCCAGATGTCGGACAGCGGGTTGAAGGCCATGCCGGCCATCTGGCGCACGGTGACGCCGTGGTCGCGGAGCATGGCGGCGAATTCCGAGGGACGGACGAATTTGTGCCAGTCGTGGGTGCCCTTGGGCAGCCAGCCCAGCACGTATTCGGCCCCGACCACCGCCAGGGCCCAGGCCTTGGCCGTGCGGTTCAAGGTGGCGCCCATGAAGACGCCGCCCGGCTTCAGATGCGCCGTCGCGTGGCCGAGGAAGGTGGAGACGTCGGGGACGTGCTCGACCACTTCCATGGACAGCACCACGTCGAAGGTCTCGGCAGGGGGCAATTGCTCGGGCGTCGCCACCCGGTAATCCACCGCGACTCCCGATTGCTCGGCGTGCAGGCGGGCCATGGCGACGTTCTTGTCGCCGGCGTCGATGCCGGTGACGGCAAAGCCCATGCGGGCCAAGGGCTCGGACAGCAGGCCGCCGCCCGAGCCCACGTCCAGCAGGGTCAGGCCCTCGAACGGGCGCATCAGGCTTTCGTCGCGGCCGAAATGGGCGGCGAAGTGGCGGCGCATGAAGGCCAGCCGCACGGGGTTGAAGCGATGCAGCGGCTTGAACTTGCCGGCCGGGTCCCACCAGGCTTCGGCCATGGCGGTGAACCGGGCGATTTCCTCGGGCGATGCGGTGCCCAACTGAACCATGAATTTTCACTCCGCCTTCGACATTCACCCGTCAACATTTCGTCAGGGGGCCGCGCTTGCGTCCCGCTGGGCGACAGAGTATGAATACGCGCCCTTCCGGCGGCAACCGCGCAAACGAGAGTTTTTCGCGGGCCATCGGCGAGGGAGGATAAGGAACAGCCCGGGGCTGCGACAACAAGGGTTTTCTCATGGCTCGCATCGTTATGAAATTCGGCGGCACCTCCGTCGCCGACATCGAGCGCATCAAGAATGTCGCCAACCGCGTCAAGCGGGAATTCGACGCCGGCAACGAGGTCGCCGTGGTGGTCTCGGCCATGTCGGGGGCCACCAACCAGCTGGTCGCCTGGTGCAACCAGGTCGCGCCGCTGCACGACGCCCGCGAATACGACGCGGTGGTCGCCACCGGCGAGCAGGTGACCACCGGCCTCCTGTCCATCGCGCTGCAGGAACTGGGCGTCAATGCCCGGTCGTGGTGCGGCTGGCAGCTGCCGATCCGCACCGACGGCGTCCATGGCAAGGCGCGCATCATGTCCATCGAGACGGACGAGATGATCGAGCGCATGGGCAAGGGCGAAGTGGCGGTGGTCGCCGGCTTCCAGGGCTTAGGCCCGGACAACCGGATCTCCACCTTGGGCCGTGGCGGCTCGGACACCTCGGCCGTGGCGCTGGCCGCCGCGCTGAAGGCGGACCGCTGCGACATCTACACCGACGTGGACGGCGTCTACACCACCGACCCGCGCATCGTTTCCGTGGCCAAGAAGCTCGACAAGATCACCTATGAGGAGATGCTGGAGCTGGCCTCGGTGGGCGCCAAGGTGCTGCAGACCCGTTCGGTGGAAATGGCCATGAAGCACCGCGTGCGCGTGCAGGTTCTTTCCAGCTTCGAAGACAAGCCCGGTACTCTCGTTTGCGATGAGGATGAGATCGTGGAAAAGGAATTGGTGAGCGGCATCGCCTATAGCCGCGACGAGGCGAAGATCACCCTGGTGCGCGTGGCCGACCGGCCGGGCGTCGCGGCCTCCATCTTCGGCCCGCTGGCCGATGCGGCGGTCAACGTGGACATGATCGTCCAGAACGTGTCCGAGGACGGCAAGTCCACCGACCTGACCTTCACCGTCGGCAACGCCGATCTGGAGCGGGCCAAGAAGGTGCTGGAAGACGCCAAGGGCACTCTCGGCTTCGAGAAGCTGCTGGCCGATCCCAACGTGGTCAAGGTCTCGGTGATCGGTGTCGGCATGCGCTCGCACGCCGGCATCGCCCAGAAGATGTTCCAGACCCTGGCGTCCGAGGGTATCAATATCCAGGTGATCTCCACCTCGGAGATCAAGATCAGCGTGCTGATCGAGGAAAAGTACACCGAACTGGCCCTGCGCGCGCTTCATACCGCCTACGGTCTGGACGCCGCGTAAGCGGGGGCACTTGCCAGAGGGCCTGATGGATAAGGCGAGGCAGCGGCTCGAACACCTGTGGCGGCGCGGACGGGAATTTCTCGGCACCGAATACGCCATCATGGGTGGGGCGATGTCGTGGATTTCCGAACGCCGGCTGGTCGCCGCCATCTCCAATGGCGGCGGCTTCGGCGTGCTCGCCTGCGGCTCCATGCCGCCCGCTTTGCTGCGCGAGGAGATTCGCGCCACCCAGGAGCTGACCGCCAAGCCCTTCGGCGTCAACCTCATCACGCTCCATCCCCAGCTGGACGCCCTGATCGACGTCTGCGGCGAGATGCAGGTGGGTCACATCGTGCTGGCCGGCGGCCTGCCCAGTGCGGCGGCCATCAAGCGGGCCAAGGACACCGGGGCCAAGGTGATCTGCTTCGCGCCCGCCGTGGTGCTGGCCAAGAAGTTGCTGCGCTCGGGCGTCGACGCCCTGGTGATCGAGGGCGCCGAGGCCGGCGGCCATGTGGGCCCCGTCGCCACCAGCGTGCTGGCCCAGGAGATCCTTCCCGTCGTCGAGCAGGTGCCGGTCTTCGTGGCCGGCGGCATCGGCCGGGGCGAGGCCATCGTCTCCTACCTGGAGATGGGGGCGTCCGGCTGCCAGCTGGGCACCCGCTTCGTCTGCGCCACCGAGTGCATCGCGCATCCCAATTTCAAGCAGGCCTTCATCCGCGCCGCCGCCCGCGACGCGCTGCCCTCGGTGCAGGTGGACCCGCAATTCCCGGTGATTCCGGTGCGCGCGCTCTCCAACAACGCGACCAAGCGCTTCATCTTGTTCCAGCTGGAGGTGATTTCCCGCTTCAAGGCCGGCGAGATCGAGCAGAAGGACGCCCAGCTGGAGATCGAGCATTTCTGGGCCGGAGCGCTCAAGCGCGCCGTCATCGACGGCGACGTGGAGAATGGTTCGCTGATGGCCGGCCAAAGCGTCGGCATGGTGACCCGCGAACAGCCCACCGCAGATATCCTGCAGGAATTGCTTTCCCAGGCCCTGGCCGCCCTGGCCGACCGCCACGGCTCCGTTCCGGTGCAAGCCTGATGCAGAGCGCGGGGATGACCTCCGTGTCGCGCCGCCTGCTGGGACGTCTGCGCGACGTCATGGCGGGCAGCGGCTCGGCCCAGGACCGCCTGGACAAGGTGGTCAAGCTGATCGCCGCCGACATGGTGGCCGAGGTGTGCTCGTGCTACGTCATGCGCGCCGGCGAGGTCCTGGAACTGTTCTCCACCGAGGGCCTGAAAAAGGAATCGGTCCACCAGACCCGCCTGCGGGTGGGGGAGGGCCTGGTCGGCGACATCGCGGCCCATGCGCGCCCGCTGGCGCTGGCCGATGCCCAGGCCCATCCCAATTTCGTCTTCCGCCCGGAAACCGGTGAAGAGATCTTCCACTCGCTGATGGGCGTGCCCATCATCCGCGGCTCGCGCGTCGTCGGCGTGGTGGTGGTGCAGAACCGCACCATGCGCCACTACACCGACGAGGAGATCGAGACCCTCGAGACCGTGGCCATGGTGCTGGCCGAGCTGGTGGTGTCGGGCGAGCTGGTCAACCGCGCCGAGCTGGTGCCGGTGGACGGCAACGCCCTGCTGCCGCTGCGCATGGAGGGCGTCAAGCTCAACGGCGGCGTCGGCGTCGGCGTGGCGGTTCTGCACCGGCCGCGCATCACCATCCAGCGGCTGGTGGCCGAGGACCCGGACGCCGAGCTGGAGCGCCTGAAGAAGGCGCTGACCGGCATCAAGCTGGCGCTGGAGGAACTGTTCTCGCGGCCTGAGATGCGCGACGGCGAGCACCGCGACGTGCTCGAGACCTATCGCATGTTCGCCGAGGACAAGGGCTGGCTGAACCGCATCAGCGAGGCCATCCGCACCGGGCTGACCGCCGAGGCGGCGGTGCAGAAGGTCCACGACGACACCCGTGCGCGCATGAGCCAGATCACCGATCCGTACCTGCGCGAGCGCATGCACGATTTCGAGGACCTGGCCAACCGCCTGCTGCAGCATCTGGCCGGCGGCGAGGGCGAACAGCGCCCGGGCTCCAACGACCTGCCCGAGGGCGCCATCCTGGTGGGCCGCAACCTGGGGCCGATGGAGCTGTTCGACTACGACCCCAAGCGGCTGCGCGGCCTGGTGCTGGAGGAAGGCTCGGCTACCTCGCACGCGGCCATCGTGGCGCGCGCGCTGGACATTCCGGTGGTGGGCCGGGTCAAGGACGTGCTCGACAAGATCGAGCCCCTGGACCCGGTGATCTGCGACGGCGACAACGGCCAGGTGTTCATCCGCCCGCCGGACGACATCCGCGAAACCTATATCGACGCCATCAGCCAGCGCCAGATGCGCCAGGCCGTCTATGCCCGCCTGCGCGAACTGCCCGCCGTCACCCGGCAGGGCGTGCGCATCGGCATCCACATGAATGCCGGCCTGCTGCTGGATTTGCAGCATCTGGTGGAATCGGGCGCCGACGGCATAGGCCTTTACCGCACCGAGCTGCCCTTCATGGCGCGGTCCAGCCTGCCCGACGTGGCGGCCCAGACCCTGCTCTACAAGAAGATCCTCGATCAGGCCGAGGGCCGGCCGGTGGTGTTCCGCACCCTGGACGTGGGCGGCGACAAGGTCCTGCCCTACTGGAATCCCTACGACGAGGACAATCCGGCGCTGGGCTGGCGCTCGATCCGCATCACGCTGGACCGTCCGGCGGTGATGCGCTCGCAGTTGCGCGCCCTGTTGCGCGCCGCCCAGGGGCGCGAGCTGTCGGTGATGTTCCCCATGATCGCCGAGGTCTCGGAATTCGTTCAGGCCCGGCGCATCCTCGACAAGGAGCTGGAGCACGAGCGCCAGGCGGGCAATCCGCTGCCCTCCAAGGTGCTGGTGGGCACCATGCTGGAAGTGCCGGCCCTGGCGCTGCAGTTGGACGCCCTGCTGCCCATGGTGGATTTCGTCTCCATCGGCTCCAACGACCTGACCCAGTTCCTGTTCGCCGTCGACCGCGGCAATCCGCGCATCGCCGAGCGCTACGACCCGCTGGCCCCGGCCATGATCCGCTTCATGCGCTACGTGGCGGTGAAGTGCGGCCAGTACGGCGTGTCGCTGTCGGTGTGCGGCGAGATGGCCGGCCGTCCGCTGGAGGCCATGGCCCTGATCGGCGCCGGCATCCGCAACCTGTCGCTGTCGGCGCCCAATATCGGCCCGGTGAAGACCATGGTGCGCAGCCTGGACATCGGCGCGCTGGAGGCCTACCTCAACACGCTGCTCAAGTCGCCGGATCATTCCCTGCGCAACAAGCTGAAGACCTTCGCGCTGGATCACGGCGTGGTCTTGTGATGTTGCCACCCCGCTCGGGGATTTGCTAAACAAGGTCGCCACACGCATTGCGAAAAGGCTCGCCCGACGTGGACAGCACTGATTCCGATCCCCAGCAGACCGAGATTTCCGCCGAGACTCCCGCCGAGGCTCCCCTGCCGGTGAGCGTCGCCGAAGCCGTGCCCGAGCCTGAGCCTGAGCCCGCACCGGCCGTGGAGTCCGCCCCGGAACCGCCGCCCGCGGCCGAGCCGGTGCCTGCCGCGACCCTTGCCGTCACGGCCGGGGTGGGGGCGACGCTGCGCGCCGCGCGCGAGGGCATGGGTAAGGCCCTGCCCGAATGCGCCAAGCTGCTGCGGATCCGCCAGCCCTTCCTGGAAGCCCTGGAAGAGGGGCGCCACCGCGACCTGCCGGGCGGCACCTACGCCGCCGGCTTCCTGCGCTCCTACGCCGAGTTCCTGGGCCTGGACAGCGAGGAGATGGTCCGCCGCTTCCGCGAGGAAGGGGCCGGCGGCTTCAAGAACCGCACCGAACTGACCTTCCCCTCGCCGGTGTCCGAGGGCCGCATTCCCGGCGGCGCCGTGATCTTCCTGGGGCTGATCCTGGCGGCGGTGGCCTATGGCGGCTGGTATCTGCTGTCGTCGTCCGAGACCAGGGTCACCGAGATGGTGCCGCCGCTGCCCGACCGGCTGGCCGGCGTGCTCAACCGTCAGGCCAGCCTGACCGGCGATTCCAAGCCGGCGACCGAGGCCGCCAAGCCGACGGAGGAAAAGGCCCGGGAAGAGGTGGTTCCGCCGCAGGAGGCGGAGGAGGAGAAGCCCACCGCCATCCAGTCCCCGGCGCTGCCGCAGACGCCCGCCGCGCCCGAACCCGCCAAGCTCGAGCCTCCGAAGACCGAGCCCGCCAAGGTGGAGCCCGCCAAGGTCGAGCCTCCCAAGACCGAGGCTCCCAAGGTGGAGCCGGCTAAGGTCGAGCCGACCAAGGTTGAGCCTCCGAAGACCGAGCCCGCCAAGGCGGAGCCGGCCAAGGTCGAGCCTCCCAAGGTTGAACCTGCCAAGGTGGAACCGCCCAAGGCCGAGCCTCCCAAGGTCGAGGCGGCCGCTCCCGCCGTCTCCACGCCCGACGGCAAGGTCTATGGCACCGAATATGCCGATGCCCGTGTGGTGCTGAAGGCGACCGGCGACGATTGCTGGATCCAGGTGCGCGAGGTGGACGGTTCGCTGCTGATGAGCCGCCTGCTGCGCAAAGGCGACAGCTTCCGGGTTCCCAATCGTTCCGGCCTCAACCTGATGGTGGGCAATGCCGGCTCGCTGGAGGTCAGCGTCGACGGCCGCAAGGCTCCGGCGCTGGGGTCGGCGGGGCAGGTCCGGCGCGACATCCGGCTTGATCCCGACAAGCTGGCGTCCGGCGGCTGATAACCATAAATAGGTTGTCGCTTTCGGAGCTTGGTCTGAATGCGTTATAACGCCTCGCCCCGACCGGCCTCGTCGCCGGTCGGGGCGAAGGCCCCTTTTGTTCAGCGAGAGTGTCCCATGAGTCTGCGGCCCTACCGTGAAATCGCCCGGCGCAAGTCGCGGCAAATCCGTGTCGGTTCGGTGCTGGTCGGCGGCGATGCCCCCATTTCGGTGCAGACCATGACCAACACGCTCACCACCGACGTCAAGGGAACGCTGGAGCAGATTCGCCGCGCCGCCGATGCCGGCGCCGATCTGGTGCGCGTCTCCTGCCCCGACGAGGAGTCGACCAAGGCGTTCAAGCAGATCGCCAAGGAATCGCCGGTGCCGCTGATCGCCGACATCCACTTCCACTACAAGCGCGGCATCGAGGCCGCCGAGGCCGGCGCCGCCTGCCTGCGCATCAATCCCGGCAATATCGGCTCGCACGAGCGGGTCAGGGAAGTGGTCAAGGCCGCCAAGGATTACGGCTGCTCCATGCGCATCGGCGTCAATGCCGGTTCGCTGGACAAGCATTTGCTCGACAAGTACGGCGAGCCCTGCCCGGAAGCCCTGGTGGAAAGCGCGCTGGAACACGCCAAGCTTCTCGAGGACAACGACTTCTTCGAGTTCAAGATCGCGGTCAAGGCCTCCGACGTGTTCCTGGCCGTCGCCGCCTATCAGGGTCTGGCCAAGGCCTGCGACTATCCCCTTCATCTCGGCATCACCGAGGCCGGCGGCCTGATCGGCGGCACGGTGAAGTCGTCCATCGGCATCGGCTCGCTCTTGTGGCAGGGCATTGGCGACACGCTGCGCGTCTCGCTGTCGGCCGATGTGACCGAGGAGGTCAAGGTCGGCTTCGAGATGCTGAAGGCGCTGGACCTGCGCCATCGCGGCGTGCGCATCGTCTCGTGCCCGTCCTGCGCGCGTCAGGGCTTCGACGTCATCAAGACGGTGGAGACCCTGGAAAACCGCCTGTCGCACGTGCGGGCCCCGGTGACGCTGTCCATCCTGGGCTGCGTGGTCAACGGCCCCGGCGAGGCCCGCGAGACCATGGTGGGCATCACCGGCGGCGGGGCCGACAGCCACAAGGTCTATATCGGCGGCTCGCCCGACCATAACGTCGATGGCAAGTCCATGGTCGATCACATCGTCGAACTGGTCGAGGCCCGCGCCGCCGAGATCGAGGCCGCCAAGCAAAAGGGAAGTTGATTTTGTCCAGCCTGCAACCGGTTCGCGGCACCCACGACCTGCTGCCCGACGAGTCCCGCCGTCACCGCAAGGTGGAGGAGATCGCCTTTTCCGCCGCCCGGCGTTACGGCTTCGGCGAGATCATGACCCCCATCTTCGAGTTCACCGACGTGTTCGCCCGCACCTTGGGCGAGACCTCGGACGTGGTGACCAAGGAGATGTACACCTTCTCCGACCGCTCGGGCGAGTCCATCACGCTGCGTCCCGAGGGCACCGCCGGCGTGGCGCGCGCCTTCATCTCGGGCGGGCTGGCGCAGTCGCTGCCGCTCAAGCTGTTCTACCGCGGCCCCATGTTCCGTCACGAGCGTCCCCAGAAGGGGCGTCTGCGCCAGTTCCATCAGGTGGGGGTCGAGCTGCTGGGCATCGAATCGCCGCTCGCCGACATCGAGGTCATCGCCCTGGCCTGGCGGGTGCTGTCCGAACTGGGCCTGGCGTCGAAGGTGCGGCTCGAGATCAACACGCTGGGCGACGCGGAAAGCCGCGAGGCCTACCGCAACACCCTGGTGGCCTATCTGTCCGGGTTCCGCGCCTCGCTGTCCGAGGACAGCCGTAACCGGCTCGACCGCAACCCGCTGCGCATCCTCGATTCCAAGGACGAGGGCGACCGCCGCATCGTCGAGAACGCGCCCCTGATGACCGATTCGCTGTCGCCGGCCGCCCGCGAGTTCTTCACCCAGGTGACCGACGGGCTGCACGCGCTGGGCATCCCGTTCATCATCAATCCCAAGCTGGTGCGCGGCCTGGACTACTACTGCCACACGGCGTTCGAGTTCACCACCACCGAGCTGGGCTCGCAGGGGACCGTGCTGGCCGGCGGCCGCTATGACGAACTGATCGCCACCATGGGGGGAGCGCGCACTCCCGGTATCGGCTGGGCGGCCGGCGTCGAGCGCCTGTCCATGCTGGTGGGCGAGGTGGCCGACGAGGTCCGCCCCATCAGCGTCATTCCCATGGGCGATTCCATGGCCGCCCTGGTGGTGGCCGAGCGTTTGCGCCGCACGGGCCGCAGCGTCGAGATGGGCTTTTCCGGCAACATGAAGAAGCGCATGGCCCGGGCCAGCAAGGTCAACGCCCGCTTCGCCGTCATCTTGGGCGAGGAGGAGGCGGCCAGGGCCGCCGTCACCATCCGCGACCTGGACGCTTCCACCCAGGACGAGGTGCCGCTGGCGCAGCTGGAGGATTACCTCGGCCGCAAGTCGTAGCGGGGCTTCGGGGGTGAGTGGGTCCGCGCATCGTCTGGTCGTCGTCGGCGCCAACCATCGGTCGGCGTCGTTGTCCCTGCGCGATGCGCTGTTCGTCGACGACGCCGCCGCTCCGGCCTTTCTCGAAGGCCTGAAGCGGGCCGGGCTGGCCGAGGCCCTGGTGCTGGCCACCTGCGACCGCGTCGAGATCTGGGCCGAGGACATGGACCCCGCCCACGCCGCCCGGCTGGTGGGCGAGGCCCTGGCCGTCCGGGCCGAATTGCAGCCCGCGGTGCTTTCCTCCCATCTCTACACCCTGTCGGGCGGCGACGCCGTGCGCCACGGCTTCACCGTCACCGCCTCGCTGGATTCCCTGGTGATCGGCGAGCCCCATGTCACCGGTCAGGTCAAGGCCGCCCACCGTCTGGCCCGCGACGCCGGATGCTGCGGCGGCGAGCTGGACCATTTCCTCCAGGCCGCCTTCGCCGTGGCCAAACGGGTGCGCAGCGAGACCTCCATCGGCGAGGGCCCCGTCAGCATCGCCGCCGCCGCCGTTCAGACCGCCCGCGACCTGCACGGCGACCTGGGGGGCTTGCGCGTCCTGCTGGTGGGGACCGGCGAGATGGGCGAACTGGTGGCGGAAAGCCTGCTGGCCGCCGGGGCGAAGGACATCTCGGTCACCGCGCCCCGCGCCGCCCGCGCCGAGGCGGTGGCCAAATCCCTGGAAGGCCATGTGCTGGCCTTCGAGGAGTTGCGGGAATCCCTGGCTTCCTTCGACGTGGTGCTGACCTGCGTCGGCGCGCGCACCGTCTCGGTGACCGCCGAGATGGTGACCAACGCCCTGAAAAAGCGCCGCAGGAAGCCGGTCTTCCTGGTGGATGCCGGCATTCCCGGCGACATCGAACCGGCGGTGAACCGGGTGGACGGCGCCTTCCTCTACGATCTGGCCGACCTGGAGAAGGTGGCGCTGGAAGGCCGCGCCACCCGCGAGGCTGCGGCGCGGGCGGCCCGCGACATCGTCGAGGCCGAGGCTCAGGCCTTCTTGCGGGGCCGTGCGGCGCGGGCCGCCGTGCCGGCCATCGTCGCCCTTCGCGCCCGCTTCGACGAAGTCCGTGAACAGGTCCTGGCCGAGGCGGGCAATGACGCCGCCGAGGCCACGAGGCTGCTGGTCAACCGCTTGGCTCACGCGCCATCCGAGGCCATGAAGGACATCGCGTCCGAAGGGGCCGAGTGGCGCGCCATGGAAAAGACGCTGCGGATTCTGTTCCGCCTGGATGAGTAGGATCCCATGAATCTCGAACCGCAATTCGACAAGGTGCTGTATCGCCACGACGAGGTCCGGGCGCAATTGTCCTCGGGCGAGGGGCTGGATTCCCAGACCATCCAGCGCCTGTCCAAGGAATTGTCCGAGCTGGACCCGGTGGTGGCCGCCATCCAGGCCTTCCGCAAGGCGCGCGAGGACATGGTCCAGGCCGCCGAGATGATGAACGACCCGGACATGAAGGATCTGGCCGAGGAGGAGTTCTACGGGCTGAAGGAGCGGCTGCCCGCGCTGGAGCGCGAAGTGCAGATCATGCTGCTGCCCAAGGACGAGGCGGACGAGAAGAACGCCATCATCGAGGTCCGCGCCGGCACCGGCGGCGAGGAGGCCGCCCTGTTCGCCGCCGAACTGTTCCGCATGTACGAGCGCTATGCCTCGATCCACGGCTGGCGCTTCGAGGTGATGGACGTCAACGACACCGGCATCGGCGGCGTCAAGGAGGCTTCGGCCACCATCACCGGGCGCAACGTCTTCGCGCGGCTCAAGTTCGAATCCGGCGTCCATCGGGTGCAGCGGGTGCCCGCCACCGAATCCCAGGGCCGCATCCACACCTCGGCCGCCACCGTGGCCATCATGCCGGAAGCCGAGGAGGTGGACATCCAGCTCAACGATTCCGACCTGCGCTTCGACGTCTACCGCAGCCAAGGCTCGGGCGGGCAGTCGGTCAACACCACCGATTCGGCGGTGCGCGTCACCCACATCCCCACCGGCCTGGCCGTGGCCTGCCAGCAGGAAAAGAGCCAGCACAAGAACAAGGCCACGGCCTTGAAGCTGCTGCGTGCCCGGCTCTACGAGCGCGAGCGCTCGGCCAAGGACGCCGAGCGCGCCGCTGCCCGCAAGAGCCAGGTGGGCTCGGGCGACCGCTCGGAACGCATCCGCACCTACAACTTCCCGCAGGGCCGGGTCACCGACCACCGCATCAACATGACGCTCTACAAGATCGACGCGGTGATGAGCGGCGACGCCCTGGACGAGTTGGTCGAAGCCCTGGTCGCCGCCGATCAGGCCGAACGTCTGGCCGAGATGGAATGATGGCCACCGCCGGCCAGACCATCGACGCCGCCGCCCGGCGGCTGGCGGCGGTGGGCATCGACACCGCCCATTACGACGCCCGCCTGATGGTGGCCGAGGTGCTGGGCGTCGAGATGCGCCGTCTGCCCGCTTCCCACCATGCCGAGCTGAACGGTGGGGAAAGCGCCCGTCTCGCCGCCATGCTGGAGCGCCGGCTGGCCCGCGAGCCCATGTCCCATATCCTGGGCCGCCGGGGGTTCTGGACGCTGGAATTCGAGGTGACGGCCGATACCCTGGATCCGCGCCCCGACACCGAAACCCTGATCGAGGCGGTGCTGGGCGCCCTGGACGACAAGGGGCGGCCCCGGCTTCTGCTGGATTTCGGCACCGGTTCGGGCTGCATCCTGCTCACCTTGCTGTCGGAGCTGGGCCACGCCACGGGCTTAGGGATCGACGCCAGCCAAGCCGCTTTGGCGGTGGCGGAGCGCAACGCCCGCGCCCTGGGGCTGGAGGGGCGCGCCGAGTTCCGCCTGGGCGACTGGGGGCGGGGAGTGGAGGGTGCGTTCGACGTCATCGCCTCCAATCCCCCCTATATTCCCGACGGCGACATCGACGGCCTGCAGCCCGAGGTGGCGCGCTACGAGCCGCGTTCGGCCCTGGCCGGCGGCCCCGATGGCCTCGACTGCTATCGCCGCCTGATCCCCGACATCGCCCGTCTGCTGGCGCCGGGCGGAATCGCCGCCCTGGAGGTGGGAGAGGGCCAGGCCGCCGATGTGTCCGCCCTGCTGGCGGCGGCCGGGCTGCCCGGCGCCGTCGCCCGGTGCGACCTGGGCGGCGTCGAGCGCTGCGTCATGGTGCGGCGCATAAAATAATTGTTGGAATAAGGGCCGGCGGCGACTAGTGTTGGCCCACGCGCGCCATTTCGAACCGTGGGTCTCGTCGAGCCTTTCGCTCCGCCCTGGTTCAGCGCCGTGAACTCCCCCATCGCCGCCCCGATTTCGGACGCGGACAGGCCGTGCAGAGATGCCGGCGGGGAAGCCTCTAACGGAGAGCACTCGTGAACCATGAAGGCAGGTCTTCTTTGAATCCCAAGCAGCGTTCCCGTGGACGGGGACCCAATGGGGGCGGTGGCAAGAAGCACGGCGGCGGCGGTGGTGGCGGCGGCGGCGGTGGCGGTGGAATTCCCAACCGTAATCAGGTGTTCGACAGCAACGGTCCCGAGGGCCGGATTCGTGGCAACGCCCATCAGGTGCTGGAGAAGTACCTGTCTTTGGCCCGCGACGCCTCGTCCCAGGGTGACCGGGTCGCCGCCGAGAATTACTACCAGCACGCCGAGCACTATTTCCGGGTGATCAACGCCCAGAACCAGAACAACGGCCGTCCCCGCCAGCAGATGCCGACCCCCGCCGAGGATCAGTCCATGGGCGCCGAGGGTGAGGAAGACGGCGGCGGGGAGAGCCAGGCTCGCCAGCAGGCCCAGGCTCCGGTGCCGGGCGAGGGCGAGCAGCCCGACGTGGTCATGCCGGTCGAGCCCGCCGAGGGCTGAACGGATCTTGCCGGGACAAGGGGCCTTCGGCGGCCTTGTCCCGGAATGGACCGGCTTTCAGTGTTTGCGTGAAAAGAGCGGCGCGTCCACGTTGTTGTCGTGGCGTGTCAGCGCTTCCAGGAAATCGGTGAACAGCCTGCGCCGCGCCTCGCCGTCATGGGGTGGAATGTCCGCCAGGGCGGCCAGCATGCTCAACAAATCGCGGTGATCGCGGATCATCACCTGGCGCGACGCCCAGTCGGCGGTGATGAACAATTCCTCTTCCATCTGGAAATGGTCGGCCATGCGCTCTTGCAGCATGTGGATGGCGCGCGCCACCTTGGCCTCGCTCCGTCCTTCGATGATGACCGGCTCCAACCGGTTCATCATGCGGTACAGGCGGGTATGTTCGGCCTCGATGACCGGGTCGCAATCATCGTGATCCCAATTGGGCATGACGGCGTCTCCCCTTCTTGCACTGGTTCCAATCTGGGGATCGGCCGCCTGGAATTCCAGATGGTCCCGGCATTTGATGGGGCTTGGAATGGGAACGCGCTAATCCAGCAGCCCGCCCACGCCCATCTCCATGACGCTGCGGGGGCTGACCGGGATGTCGGCCATGATGCGGCGCAGGATGAGGTCCAGGCCGTTGAGGGCCTGGGAGCGGGCGCAACTGGGCAGGACCAGCACCGGAACCTCGCCGATCCGGGCCAGCAGCAGCATGTTGCCCGGCTCGGCCGGCATGCCGAAATGGATGATGGCGCCGCCGGCCCGGACGATGGCGTCGGGCACCATGTCGCGGCGGTCGGTGGTCACCAGGGCGCCGGAAATCAGCAAGAGCTCGCAGCCGCCCTCCAGGGCCTGGGGAATGGCCTGCTCCAGCGCCTCGGGATTGTGGGGGCAGCGCACCTCCCGCCCCAGCCGGCCGCCCAGTCCTTCGACCCGCTGGCGGGCGACGGCCGCGGCTCCGTCCAGATCGGCTTGCGAGGTGGTGGGCACGGCGGTCAGCACCAGGCCGACCGGGCGGGGGCGGAACGGGTGGATCCGGATGGGTGTCGTGCCGGCGGCGGCGATTGCGGCGTGGACAATCCCGGCCTCCACCGCGAAGGGAATGATCTTCACCGTGGCGACGCGCTGGCCGGGCTCCACCACCGACCAAGGCTGGGCGGTGGCCGTCGTCACCGCCTCGTCCACCCGGTTGAGGCGACCGATACGCTCGGCGTCGATCGCCAGAACGCCGTGATGGCGGGAGAACAGGTTGCAGCGCCCGGTGGAGGCGGGGCTGAGCTTTACCCCTTCGCCGGCCAGGGCCTGGGCAACCTCCCTGGCGGCCTCGTTCTCGTCCAGGTCGCCCGGCCCGACCATGCAGCCGGTCACTTCCGACAGGCCCGCCGCCCGCAGGGCGTCCAGGTCGTCGGCGCCCAGCCGGCGCCCCTTGATCAGCTTGTGGCCGTCCACCAGCATGGTGTGGGCCAGGATCAGTCCTTCGGCCCGCTCGAGGGGAACCGCCCCGAAGATCACCGCACGGCCCCTTTGGGCAGGCTGGGCGCCAGCAGGAAGCGGCCGTAGAGCGCGAGATAAAGGGCGATGGCGGCGGCCCATGACAGAGCCGCCATGGCCAGCAGGGCGCCGTCGACGGCGATGGTCCTGAGCAGGGCGGCCACTCCCATGGCGACGAAGGCGGCGATGGCGGCGGCGGGCAGGTGCAACGAACGCCCGGTATGCTTCAGCGCCACCCGGGTCATCAGGCTGATCTTGGTCAGTCCCATGGCGCCCAGGGTGAAGGCGTGGATCGAGGCCGAGGCGGGGATGCTTGCGCCCTGTTCCGCCGCCTGCAAGAGCAGCGAGACGATCAGGCAGGCGTAGCCGGCATGCATGGCGGCCAGCAGGGGAGAGCCGAGGACAGCGGCGCTTCGCCACGTCGCCATGCGCAGCGCATGGACGAGGGCGGTGGCCAGCGCCGCCGCGGCGACGGCCGCTCCGCCCAGGCCGGCCAGCTCGGTCAGGGCGGTGAGCAGCAATCCGGCCGGGGCCAGCACCTCCAGCGGACGGCGAAAGCCGATGGCGGCGGCCGGCTCGCTTTCACGCAGGCGCGATTCGGTGAAGATGGGGGTCAGCAATCCGCCGACGAAGCTGAACAGCAGCATCAGGGCGTAATAGGCGGCGCGGATGCCGCCATGGGCCAGTCCGGCATCGCCCCGCAGCACGCCGAGATGGTAGGCGAGGTTGCCGAGCGTCAGCAGGACCAGGATGGGAACCAGCAGGCGGTAAAGGCGGTTGGAGACTCCCCAGACCTGGGAGCCGGCCACCGCCAGCAGCAGCGGTGCGAAGGCCAGGTCGAGCAGGGCGGCCGCCAGGGGCGGAATGGCGGGTGCGGCCAGCATGGCGGCGCGGCCCAGGCCCCAGACCCCCACCAGCAGCATCAGCGGGCGGCCCCGGATTGTGGCGGTTCCCGCCCAGCTGGGCAGGGCGGTCAGGATGAAGCCGCCGCACAGGGCGGCGACGAAGCCGAAGATCATCTCGTGGGCGTGCCACAGCGGGCGGCCATAGGCCGTCGCCGCGCCGTCGCCGAAATGCCCGGCCGCCCACAGCCCCACGGCGAGCAGGCCGTACAGGCACCCGGCCAGATAGAACGGCCGAAAGCCGCCGCACCACAGTGGCGAGGAGGGCTGCAAGACCCCTGGACGAGGCTGCGCGGACATCGGCTGACGCTCCATTCCGTCGTGGCGCGGTCGAGCGCCGATAAAAACTTTATGAGTAAATTATTGCCAATTCAACGGTGATCGTGAAATTCAGCCCGTTGGCATATCCCCTGTGGGCGGTCGGGGGGCGGGTGGCTGCTTTAGGCATAAAGAGGAATGAGGGAGGTTCTAAGGCTCCGCGCGGGCAGCGCCGGGAGAAGTCTCCGTCCCCGCCACCGAGGCCTTCAGCTTGCCCAGCAGGGCCTGCAACTGGCGCAATTCGGCATCTGTCATGGCCGACATGGCTTCGCTGACCCAGGTCTGGTTGGCCGGCGCCATGCTGGAAAACAGCCTGTCGCCCTTGGGCGTCAGGCGGACCCACTGGACGCGGCGGTCGTCGGCGTCCTGAAGGCGGTCCACCAGCCCTTCGTCCACCAGCCGGGCGATCAGGCCGGTGACGTTGCCGTTGGTCACCATCAGTCGGGCCGAGATCTCGCCCATGGTCAGCCCGCCCGGCGAGCGGTAGAGCTGGGACAAGAGGTCGAAGCGCGGCAGGGTCGAGCCGAAGGATTCCCGCAGGTTGGTGCGCACCACCGCCTCGATCTGCTTGACCGAGCCGAACAGGGCCAGCCAGACCCGCAAGGGCAGGAGCTGGTCGTCGGCGGCGACGGTGTCGTTGATCGCGGTCTCATCCATGGGTGCGAGATCCCCCTGATGGTGATTTAGGCATAAAGATATGCGGTCGCCCAATCAAGGGTAAAATTTACTCCCTTGGTGGTGCCGCTGATTTCCGTCATCTAGGCCGTATGGCGGAAGGGGAGGCATGGCGGTTGCTCCGGCAAGATGTTTTATGTATAAACCATTTCGTGGGGCGCCAGCGCCCCTGCCGATCCCGTCACGGTGTGGAGCCCAAACCATGAGCGCCGATGTCATCAAGGAAATGTCCATGGTCAAGCAGAAGGCGATGATCGCCCGCAACTATGACCTGCTGACCAGTACCCAGGACCACGGCCGCAAGGTGGTTTCCACCTTCGTGCCCGGCAATCTCAACGAGCTGATCATGTCGTTCGGCATGCTGAACAACCTGCCGGAGATCAACGCCATCCAGGGCGGCATGCGCAAGCTGTCGGGCGCCTACATCATGGACGCCGAGAAGAACGGTCATTCCGAGGACGTCTGCACCTATGTGAAGGCCGATATCGGCATGATGGGGCGCGGCAACCTGGCCCCCAACGGTCAGCCCTTCCCGGCGCCGGACATGCTGCTGCTCAGCTATACCGGCTGCTACACCTTCATGAAGTGGTTCGAGCTGCTGCGCGAGGAGTACAAGTGCCCGACCGCCATGCTGCACGTCCCTTACGAGGGCGACGGGCATTCGACCAGGAACATGCGCGACTACATCGTCAAGCAGCTGAAAGAGGTGGTCATTCCCACCATGGAGCAGGTGTCGGGGGTCAAGTTCGACATCGACCGCCTGCGCGAATGCCTGAAGCTGTCGGCCAAGGCCGAGGAGGATCTGGTCTGGGTGCTGCAGAGCGCCAAGAACAAGCCGTCGCCCATCGACGCCTATTTCGGCGCGGTCTATTACGTCGGTCCCATCTTCACCGCCTTTCGCGGCACCCAGGACGCGGTGGAGTTCTACCAGATCCTGCGGGCCGAGATCGAGGACCGCATCCGCCAGGGCAAGGGGCCGATCACGCCCGAGGGCGAGATGGGGCCCGAGCGCTATCGACTGGTCACCGAAGGCCCGCCCAACTGGACCCATTTCCGCGAATTCTGGAAGATGCTCTACGACGAGGGCGCGGTGGCGGTGGCCAGCTCCTACACCAAGGTGGGCGGCGTCTACGATTACGACGGCTTCCGCCACGATCCCGACCATCCGCTGGAGAGTCTGGCCGATTACTGCCTGGGCTGCTACACCAACCGCAACCTGCCCGAGCGCATCGACATGCTGTCCAAGTATGTGCAGGATTACGAGGCCGACGGCCTGCTGATCAACTCCATCAAGAGCTGCAACAGCTTCGCCGCCGGCCAGTTGATGATCATGAAGGAAGTGGAGAAGCGCACCGGCAAGCCCGGCGCCTTCGTCGAGACGGATCTGGTGGACCCGCGCTACTTCTCGGCGGCCAACGTCAAGAACCGCCTGGAAAGCTACTTCCAGATGATCGAGCAGAAGCGCCGCGGCGGCGGTTCGGTGCCGCTGGCGGCAGCGCAATAGGGGAGGGCTGAACCATGTTGCGGATCCTTGCTCCCGGCCACTGCCGAAACCGCGCGGCTATGCCGACGGCGTGGCCGCCAAGGGCACGGTGGTGGCCGTCGCCGGGCAGGTGGGGTGGACCCCCGACCGTCGGCTGGCCGGGCCGGATTTCGTCGCCCAGGCCGCCCAAGCGCTGGAGAATATCCGCACCGTGCTGGCCGAGGCGGGGGGAAAGCCCGAGCACATCATCCGCATGACCTGGTTCGTCACCAGCAAGTCGGCCTATCTTGCCGACCGCGAGGGGCTGGGCCGGGTCTACCGCTCGGTGATGGGCAAGCATTATCCGGCCATGACGGCGGTCCAGGTGGTCGCCCTGATGGTCCAGGACGCCCTGGTGGAAATCGAGGCCACTGCGGTCATTCCCGACCGGGAGGACGGCGCCACGGGAGCGTGACGCCGCCTTTCCCGCCCGTTGCCGGCGCGTATTTCGCGGCCATTGCCAGAGGCGCAACCCGGTCCTGACGCCATGGGGATGGCATTTCAGGGCAAAGCTGATACTTTCCTGCGCCACCGTCGCCCGGCATGAAATCCAGACGATCCATGCCCTCGCAAACAAAGCCGGGGGCCCTGGGACGAAAGTTCCGGGGCCCTTCTCCATTTTTCAGGTAAGCCCATGATCCGCCTCGAGAACATCAGCAAGCAGAACAGCCACCGCATCCTCTTCCTCGATTCCTCGGCGGCGCTCAATCGGGGCGAAAAGGTCGGCCTGGTCGGCCCCAACGGCGCGGGCAAGACCACGCTGTTCCGGATGATCACCGGAGACGAGCTTCCCGATGCCGGCCAGGTCTCGGTCGAGAAACTGGTCACCATCGGCTATTTCGACCAGGACGTGGGCGAGATGTCGGGGCGCAGCGCCGTCGCCGAGGTGATGGACGGCGCCGGGCCGGTCAGCAGCGTGGCGGCCGAGCTGGCCGAGCTGGAAGCGGCCATGTGCGACCCCGACCGCGCCGACGAGATGGATGCCATCGTCGAGCGCTATGGCGAGGTGCAGGCCCGCTTCGAGGAACTGGGCGGCTACGAGCTTGAGGGAAGGGCGCGCGAGGTGCTGGCGGGGCTTTCCTTCAGCCAGGAGATGATGGACGGCGACGTGGGCAAGCTGTCGGGCGGTTGGAAGATGCGGGTGGCGCTGGGGCGCATCCTGCTGATGCGGCCCGACGCCATGCTGCTGGACGAGCCCAGCAACCATCTGGACATCGAAAGCCTGATCTGGCTCGAGGACTTCCTGAAGGGCTATGACGGGGCGCTGCTGATGACGTCCCACGACCGCGAGTTCCTGAACCGCATCGTCACCAAGATCATCGAGATCGACGGCGGCTCGCTCAACACCTATGCTGGCGACTACGCCTTCTACGAGCGCCAGCGGGCGCTGAACGAGAAGCAGCAGCAGGCCCAGTTCGAACGCCAGCAGGCCATGCTGGCCAAGGAGCTGAAGTTCATCGAGCGCTTCAAGGCCCGCGCCTCCCACGCCGCCCAGGTGCAAAGCCGGGTGAAGAAGCTGGACAAGATCGAGCGTTTCGAGCCGCCCCGACGTCGCCAGACGGTAGTCTTCGACTTCCCGCCGGCGCCCCGTTCGGGCGAGGACGTGGCGGTTCTGAAGAACGTCCACAAGGGCTATGGCAGCCGGACCATCTACCAGGGCCTCGATCTCACCATCCGCCGCAAGGAGCGCTGGTGCGTCATGGGGGTCAATGGGGCGGGCAAGTCGACGCTCTTGAAGCTGGTGGCCGGCGCCGCCGACCCCGACAGCGGGACCGTGACGGTGGGGGCCAGCGTCAGGATGGGCTATTTCTCCCAGCACGCCATGGAACTGCTCGACGGCGATGCCACGGTGTTCGAATCCCTGGAAGGCGCCTTTCCCCAGGCCAACCAGGGGTCGCTCAGGGCCCTGGCCGGCTGCTTCGGCTTTTCCGGCGATGACGTGGAAAAGAAGTGCCGGGTGCTGTCGGGCGGCGAGAAGGCCCGTCTCGTCATGGCCATCATGCTGTTCAACCCGCCCAACTTCCTGGTGCTGGACGAGCCCACCAACCACCTCGACCTCGACACCAAGCAGATGCTGATCAAGGCTCTGGCCGCCTATGAGGGCACCATGCTGTTCGTCTCCCACGACCGCCATTTCCTGGCGGCGCTGTCCAACCGGGTGCTGGAACTGACGCCCGAAGGCATCCACCAGTACGCCGGCGGCTACACCGAATACGTGGAGAGCTCGGGACACGAGGCGCCGGGGCTGCGCAGCTGAGGGGTTTCTCCTCCCCCCTCGCCCGTGTGCGGGACCCTTGCGAAATCTCGATAATTTTCATCGTCATGGCCGGGCTTGACCCGGCCATCCATGCGGCTCCGCAAGGAAGCTGCCTGAATCAATGAGATAGGCGGATCCATGTGGATGCGCGGGGCAGGCCCGCGCATGACGGACAAGGGAGATCTGGCGCTTTACAAAGGTCGCGCACGCGGGCGGGGGCTTAAAAGTCCCGATTCCGGCTCCGGCGAGGCGGAATACGGATCGGTGATCCTTAAGCGAAACAAGGAGAAGAGATGGTGGGCGATGTAGGGATTGAACCTACGACCCCACCCGTGTGAAGGCGGCGATAGATTGTAACTTCAATCCCTTACGTTTTTTTGCAATGACCGCAGAGTGCCGTTTATAGCCGTGTGTTTACCTGGTTTCGGGACAATTGTCCTGATTCGATTGCTCGGGTATTCAAGGATTCTGGGACAGCCGTGGGGAATCTGCGGGAGTTGTCCTGATTGGCCCTTTAGGCTGCCGCCTCGGTCAGCAGCGCCGAGGCGGGCTGCCAGTCGATCCGCTGAAGGTGTTCATCGAGGGCTACGGCGTCAGCCACATCCGCGGCGGCGTTCAGGTCGACGTGACCATATGTCCTGCGCAATGTCGCCGATGAGGTGTTCATGATCAGGGCGATCTCCTCGTAGCTTTTTCCGCTCTGAAGCATCCAAGAGACGAAGGTGTGTTTCATGATGTGGCCAACAACATCCTCGTTCGGATCGAAGCTCTTCAAGCCAGCCTTCTCGATGGCGGAGCGCACGGACTTCTTCACGTTGCCAGCCTGCCGCCCACGGAATTCGATGACATAATCCGAGCAGGCAACCTGCTTTGCGTTCCACAATTCGCGCCGCAATTCAGGTGTCATCTGGATCAGTGGGCGCTTCTTGTTGTTGTCGGTCTCGACTTGGCCGAAATCGACCAGATTGCGGTCGAAGTCGATTTGGCCCCAGCGCAGTTGTTCGATTGCTTCCTTCCTGGCACCAGTCGCCAGGGCAATACGGAAAAACAAGCGGATATGTGGCAGGTGGCAACTGGCGATCAGCTTGGCTGCTTCGGTCTTGGTCAACCACCGGATCCGGGCCCGGGCACCGGAGACCGGCATGGTGAAGGCGGGAGCCTCAACACCTCCCAGCCAACGGCAGCGGTCATCCTTTTCGGCCCAGCGTAAGGCTGCGCGCAGAATCACCAATTCCTTTTCAATGGTTGCGTCAGCGATCCTGCGGATAATTTGGCCGGTGGATCTTCGGGAGATGCCAGCATCCCGGCGGCGGATGGCGTATTCCTCGACCACCGATTGGCTGATGTGCCCGGGCCGTAATGGGCCAAAATATTCCTTCAAATGCTTCATGACGAAGCGATCATTGCCGATAGTGGTGACGTCGGCTTCCGCTCGCTTGGAGGCGAAGTCGGCCTGTGTATGCGCTTCGGCTTCGTCAATCCCGTGCTTCAGCAGGGCGATCCTGGTCTCGCCATAAACCGCGCGATTTTTCTTCTTCTTCAATTCATTAAGGCGGCTGATCTCATATCCCTCAAGGATGTGTTTGATCAGCACATCTGCGTTCGCCGATGGAACGCCAGCCTTTGCGCGATGGTTTGCTGTTGCCTTGCCGGCTTCGTATTGCGCCAGGGCGCGCCGAGCCTCGCCTTCGTCGCGGGTGCCGCAGGCGATCTTCTGGCCTTCGTCGACGATGTACCAGCTGGCTCCCCTTAGTACGAGCCGCGGTGGCTTCGATGCTCGTCCCATGGCGGACCTCCATCATGATGTGAAGGCGCCATTGTAGCATGAATCAGATTCCAGGTCAGATTTCAGGACAGAGTTTGTCCTGAAATTCGCTAAAGGCCATTTCCGCCCCTGCGGCCATCAACCCCCAGGGTGAAGAAATCCGGCTTGAGCCGTGGGCGAGGGGAGGAGCCATGATCTTCCTCGATGGTGGGGCAAGGAGGCTTCAATGGCGGCCGAACTGATGGCCGGACACCCTGGGTGAACAAGCTATCCAGGAAGTTGGCCCAGTCGCCACGATGGATACGGTATTCGGTCCCGCCCGGCAAGATTCCTGCCCGCACGACGCCTGACTTGATCCATTCATAAACGGTCTTGCGCTGGACCTGGATTTCCTCGGCAGCGTCGCGGACGGTCATATATGTGGGTGACGGCGAAGTTGCGCAGTTGCGGCTGCGGGGAATCTGGGCCACGGCCCCAATGGCCGTAACGGTACCAAAGCTTGCGGCAGGGTTTTCGGTGAATTGCACCGCGATCCGATGGTTTGAAAATGTTGGCCCGAGTGAGAGTTGAGAAAAAATGTTGTGGGTTGTCATGATGAAATTCACGCGCTGTTTCAATCCCATCAGTATGGCGATTTGAATTGTGTTGGGCCAGTTCATCAAGTTGATGGCATGTTATTTTCTGCACAGCCCTTGTCCGGATGGGTGGAACTACCTTTACCTCCAAGCCGGCGTCGCACACACGGCTCCAACCGCTTTGCGCCCAAGTGCATCATCCAACCGCCTGAGCGCAGCGCTCGAAAGCGGCCATTGGGATGAGTGCCATGGATGGCTGAGATGTGCCATGAAGAGCCATACGCAGCGGCGATGATCAGGCCGCAGCGGAACCATCCTGAAGCATGAAGAAGAATGTCGTACCAGTACGGGGTTCAAGGCGTAAAGCGTCTTCGCCATGAAGGCCTCGATGCTCTTGAGATAACCAATGTTTATGACAATATATGTTGAGCGGCTTGGGTCGGCTCATGGGGAAAGCTTTGGATAATCTCGCCAAGTTCGATTCCAACAACGTCTGCATACTAGTCATTGATGATGACGTAACCACCCGGACGCTGCTTAAAAAGCTTCTAGCCGCAATGGGGGCGGCAAGAATTTGGGAGGCAGCAGATGGGATTGAGGGGCTGCAAATTGCCTTTGGAGATCTCACCCCTGATTTAATCTTGTGTGACTTGGGTATGGAGCCTATTGACGGTTTGGCGGTGATTGGGGCAATCAGAGCGACCGGAAAGACGCATCTCTCCAAAGTCCCCTTGGTTGTTTTCACTGGATCTCACGAAAAAGCAATTTTAGATGGAGCATTAAAAGCTGGTGCCACCGGGGTCATTCCCAAACCTCATACTCCAAGAGATTTGGCCAAATACCTTTGTGGGCTTGTGAGTAGGACAAAGCCATCATCGGATGACCTGAAGGAGTTCCGTGACGCGGCTAAACAGGATTCTGATGAACCTAAGCCGTAATAGGGCCACTTGTGAATGATCCTGGGTTTATTCGTCATATCGTCTATCGCTGTCACGGTGGCATTCTACGTCAAAGGGCCGCTTCCTTGGACTTGTGGGAAAACGAAGCGGTGCGCCATGTACAAGCGGCCCATATGTCCCGTTGCCAACGGGAAGTGGAAGGTTCGTAAGTCCAATGACTGCCCGTACTTCACGCAACAGCTGGTTATGGTTCCGGCAGATAAGCCTTGATCCTCACTTTAGACCGAGTCAGCATTGAGCATGACCAGCCTCTCGCCCATTCGGCATCCATCTTCATTCTTGATGTCGAGAAAGGAGATGGCGCTCCACTTTTTATTGTTGCCAACAGTTTTGGTCGGCGAACTTCACGCCTTCTCTCTTTTGCAGAAAATTGGCATCATCACCTCCATGTTGCAAAGTCAGCTCCACCTATTTGAAGAGCGAGCCCCATCGGCGAAGGCTTCATCGCGGGCCGATGGCCGCGCGCCTACCGATCTCTGCTCGCTATCGAATCAAGAATTGGTAGCAGGAATCGCCACCGCTGGGATCGCGGAAATCTTCGCCCGGATGACCGAATGTGGGCGGCGTAAGTTGACCGCGGCTGTGCCAGCCCTTGAGGGTATCTGCAAGAGATTCTCCGGCTTTGGCTGACCGTCGTCGTTTTTGTGGGGCGTTGCTGATCACATACGGCGCCACCAATCGAGGGTGCCGCGCAGCAAGGCGGGGCCGCTATCGACAATTTCGATGATGCCCATGGCCACGGCAGCCAACCCCAGCAGAATGCCTATCTTCAGCCTGCCGTTCCGAGGCAGTTGATCGCGAGAGATCATTGCCGCATCCCCATGGCGGGGGTCAGCCACAATCGGTGCGGTCGCCGTTTCGCTTGGCGCCGCAACTGCATCCACCGCCACACGACGCTCCGTCGGACGGCCGCCACATCCGCCACAGATGACGGATGACCACGAAGGCCGCCCCCGCTCCCACGACAATAATGGCGCCTATATCCCAGAGTGATCCCCAAGCCATGGCGCAACGCTTCTTTCATCAAGAGGTGGCGGAGCAACTCCGCCACCCGAAC
Organism: Magnetospirillum sp. XM-1; assembly: GCF_001511835.1. NCBI lineage: Bacteria > Pseudomonadati > Pseudomonadota > Alphaproteobacteria > Rhodospirillales > Rhodospirillaceae > Magnetospirillum > Magnetospirillum sp. XM-1. Next base: position 3,814,889 of record NZ_LN997848.1, on the reverse strand, counting down.
AAGCCTACAGGAAAGTCCCGCCGATGCGGCTGGCGGCCAGGGCCAGCAGCCAGGCGAAGGTCAGGGAATAGGCCACCGAGAACCCGGCCCACCGCCAGCTCTGCGCCTCCTTGCCGATGATGGCGATGGTCGACAGGCAAGGCGCGTAGAGCAAGGTGAAGATCATGAAGGCGATGGCCGTGGCGGGCGGCATGGCGCCCCTCAAGGTCTCGGTCAGCTGGTCCGACCCCTTCTCCTGGGCATAGATGACGGCATAGGTCGCCACCACCACTTCCTTGGCGACAAAGCCGGTCATGATGGCCGCCGAATCCCGCCAGGAAAAGCCCAGCGGCTGGAATAGCGGCGTCACCGCGATGGCCGAACGCCCCAGATAGCTCTTTTCCAGTTTCTCCTGCGCCTGGGCACTTTTCAGCGTCTTCAGCGCTGTTTCCTTTTCCGAGCTGTCGGGAAGCGCGGTCTGTTCGGCGATGACGGTCTCGAAATCCTGGGAATAGGTGATGTCGCGGGGGAATTCCTGGAGGAACCAGATCACGATGGAGCCCACCAGGATAACGCCGGTGACCTTGGCGACGAAGCCCTGAGCGCTGTCCCACATATGGTGCAGCACCGAATGCAGGGTCGGCAGACGATAGGGCGGCAGTTCCATCACGAAGGCGTCGCCACCGCTGCCGGGAATGATGCGATTGAGCAAAACCGCCGACAACATGGCGGCGGCGAGGGATAGCATATAGATGCCGAAGACCACGGTCCCGGCGATATCGGCGAAGAAAGCTCCGGCGAACAGGATGAAGACCGGCAGGCGGGCTGAGCAGTTCATGAACGGCGCGATCAGCATGGCGATCAACCGTGCCCGCTTGTTGGTGATGACGCGGGTGGCCATGACGGCGGGGACATTACAGCCGAACCCGGCCACCATGGGGATCAGGGTGGTGCCGTGCAGGCCGAAATGGTGCATCACCCGGTCCATCAGGAAGCTGGCGCGGGCCAGATAGCCGGTGCCGCTGAGGATGGCCATGAAGAAGAACAGGATGACGATATTGGGCAGGAACACAATGGTTCCGCCAACGCCGGCCATGACGCCGTTGACAACGAGATCATGGAACATGCCCTCGGGCAGCGTCTTGTCCACCAGATCGGTGGCCAGTTGCACCCCGGCCTTGATCCAGTCGGTGGGAATGGCGCCCAGGGTGAACGTAGCCTCGAACATGACCCACAGGATGCCCAGCAGCAAGGGAAGGCCCAGAGTGCGGTTCAGGAAGAAATCGTCGAGGATACGGGTCAGCTTGAACCCGGCGGTGGGATCGCCCTCCTGCTGGCGGACTTCTCGCAGCAGGCCGTTGGAAAAGGCGAACCGCGCCGAGGCCAACAGGCTGGCGGTGTCTTCATCATGCTCGTGGGCCAGGGCCGATTGCTCGCCCTTGATCTCCTCGACCAGTTCGACATGGTTGCTTTCGTGGCGCAACACCTCGTCATCGCCTTCCAGCATCTTGATCGCCAGCCAGCGCGAGCGCACCGGGCTCAGCTCCTGGGGGTGCAGCTTGGACAGATGCTGCTGGACGCGCTCGATGGCCGCCTCCAGGTGGCTGTCATAGTGCAGCCGCAGCGGGGCGGCGGCGGGGGTTGTCGAGGCCATGGCCGCCACCGCGTCCAGCAGGGCATCGATGCCCTCCTTCTTCAGGGCGCAGGTCTCCACCACCGGCGATCCGAGGGCCGAGGCCAATAGGGCGGTGTCGATGCGAATACCGGCCCGCCGGACCTCGTCCATCATGTTCAGCACGGTGATGCGGGGCAGCCCGGTCTCGATCAGCTGGGTGGTCAGGAACAGGCTGCGGTCCAGATGGCCGGCATCCAGCACGTTGACGATGATGTCGGGTTCCTCGCCGTGAATATAGTCGCAGCCGACCTTCTCCTCCGGCGATTGCGACGAGGTGGAAAAAATGCCCGGCACATCGACGATGCGTAAGGGAACCCCACCATGGGTAATCTCGCGCACATTCAAAGAGGTGGTCACCCGTTGATAATTGGCGACGGCGGATTGGGCGCCCGTCAGGGCATTGAACAAGCTGGTGGAACCGGCATTGGGGTTACCCACCAGTGCCACGGTGACGGGGGATTTCATGTGCGGCTACCCTTGGATCGAGGTCGGTGGGGTGATTATTTGACGCGGATGCGGATCTGCTGGGCCTCGGCATTGCGCAGGCCCAGGCTGTAGCCCATCAGGCTGTAGATGCGCGGATCACCTAACGGGGCCGAACGATCCAAGGTGACGGGAGTACCGGCCACTACACCAAGAGACTGCATGCGACGCTTGAAAACGCCGTCCTCGGTTTCGATCTTGACGATCTCACCCTGCTGCTCGGGGCGAAGGTCGGCAAGGGTGAGAGTGTCGGAATTCATCTGCTGCGCCACGGGACGACTCCTCTGAAACATGGTATCGCGGCCCTGGATGATTTTCTGGCTGTCCAGGGCCGGCACGAAAACGGCTAAAGCTTGAAAGAGGTCCTGAGGCCCAGCACGCTGGCATCGGGAATGGTCTTGGAGGTGTTCTCGGGCAAGGTGGTGGTGCCGCCCGGATGGAACAGGTACTGGCCAAAACCGGTAACGGACCACCAAGGGGTGACGGCGTAGCTGTACATGATCTCGACCACGGATTCGAAGTCGTGATCCGGCGCGGTGGCGGTGCCAAAGCGGCGAGCATCGGCATCGCGCGACGCCAGTTCGTCACTCATCTTGCCATAGGCGAACGAGATGCCGGTGATGTCGTCATCACGCCCCTCGAAGGTCCCCTTCAGGGTCAGGCCGGTATCAAGCCAATAGGACATCTGATTGCGGTCGTCAGGCATGTATGTCGTGCGGAAGAAGGCGCCGACCCCGCTGTCCACCGTGCCTTCGCGCTTCCACAGCATGTGATCGACGATGCCGTAAACGGCCCAGTTGCCACGCAGATTCCGGGCGACGCCCGAGCTGGCGCCGCTGCCCAGGGACAGGCCGGTATTGTCGAAATGCTGATCGGCAGTCCGGCCGTTGTAATACCAGCCACCAAGCTTGAAAGTCGCCGGCAGTCCTGGCGAGTCCTTGTCCTGGTTGATGGAATAGGCAGCCTCACCGAACCATACCGGGGGAGAATCGAAGGAGAAATCCGTGCCGCTGCGATTGCGCTTCTGGGCATCGTTACCCACATTGGTGCCAGGCGCCACGTTGCCGGAGAATACAGCGGCCATCAGGCTGATCTCTTCGGTGGGCTTGACCTTCAGGCGGGTGCCCATGTTAGCCAGGGGATAGCCGCCACCGCCCGATGGCATGTTGGCGGCATAGATGGCTGGCCAGCCGAAAGCGCTGTTCACCATATAGGCCGCGTAGGTGCTGGTGAAGAACTCCTCCTGCATGGGGATCTGACCGAAGCGCAGGGAAGCCCTGTCATCGAGCACGCTTTGCTCGAACCACAGCGAGAACAGACGGGTGGAAGGCGCAGCCTCTACACTGGAGACCGGGATCAGGCCGCCGATAAAGTTGGAGGTCAGCTGACGGCCCTGGATATGGAAGGCTGTAGCGTGGATTTTGCCGCCCTGCCACCCAACCAGCTTATCCAGATTGACGTCCAGATCACCTTGCAGAAGGGCCGCGCCAACAGCGCGCCGCTTGATGCCGCCCGAGGGGTTGCCAAGGGTTTCCGCGGTGTAGGTCGCGGTCAACTCGACGCCCCTGTCGGCCAGATCCGTGCGAATCCCCCCCCAATCGCCGGTCAGCTTCTCACGATCCCAGAACCCCTTTTCTACCTCAGGAGCGACTTCATCTGCAACGGCAGGTAATACGGCAAGGACGAGGGAGGGAAGGACAAGGGCTCCAGCCAAAACGTTCGACAAACTGGCAATCTTCTTCATTAGAATACCCAGCGCAATTAAGTGGTGCGATTAGCTCGCATCTTCAATAGCGCAGCCCCCCCTCCTGACAAGGTCCCATATGGGACTAAAATATCTAACAGAGCCAACTGGTTGGCGACACACAGCCGTTCAACCAGGGCGCGACAATTTCCCGCTAATTTTCCACCCATTTTGGATGGAGGGTCAGGCTGAGATAAACCCCATGCGGATCATGATTGGCCATTGACGCAATGAGAGGGGCAACCCAAAACGAGGCTCCGAGCGATAGACCGGGCAGGAGATTAAATCCCGTCGGCAATTTTCTTTAGTGCCGCGATATTACGTGAAAAAACGTTGGCCGAAATCTCTGAAATCGCCTTTCTTCTTTTCAGGTCTGAAACCATTCTGCAAGCAGTCTCCGTGGTAATGCCCAACAGCGCCCCTACGTCCTCGCGGCCAAATATGCGGCACCTTTCCATGGCGGGAGGCGCAAGCATCAGAAACAACCGCGCCACCCTTTGCCGGGAACTACCAGTGGATAGCTCTCGCACGCAATGGTGAGAGCGCAGCACCATATCATGCCATTTTTCCATCAGTTGGCGGTTCAGCTTCGGCGACAATCTTGATACGACTTCGCGGGGTAGGCGACAAACTTGCGTTGGCAGCAGCGCGACGGCGGCATGCTCATATTTGTCGGCGACTGTTGCCTCTAACCCGGCAACGTCTCCTTGGCTCAAAAGGCTGACAATTCGGAAATTTCCGTCGGGTAGATACTGCTCAAGCTTGACCAGCCCTTCGCGGATCGTGAAAAGCGCCGAAGCTGGCTGATCCTGTTGGTAAAGGTTTGCTCCAGGTGGAAGCCAAATGTCCTCTATTGGAAGATGAACATGGCTAAAGTCTTCGCTGGTCAGGTCTGCAAACAAGACCAGATGGCGAATGGCACATTTTTCACAGGCTTCCAGACCATACCAAGCGGCTTGAATTTGGCTCTCTCGCATAATCCGCTCGCCCTATCTTAAAAATATTTTTGCTTCGGTCGGGTCGCTGACAAATGTCAGTGATACCGCCCCCATTGCTGCTTATACAGGGGGCGCTTCCACACTAGACAGGCATCCTAGGCACTCAAGGACCGAATACGATGATCGCTACCGAACTAGACGTCAACGCCGCCAGGCTGGCTCATCTTCGTTGGGAGGCAGCATTGGAGGCCACCGTGAACGGTGAAGGGACGCAAGAACCGTTAATGGGTCATGAGGATTGCGATCTTGGTACCTGGATTTACGGTACTGGCCTTAGTCGTTATGGCAAATTGGGAGCTGTCTGGCAGTTGAAAACTGCTCATAAGCGTTTTCACCATCTTGCCGAAGAAACTTTGTCTGCATGCGCAGCTGGCAAGGCGGAGCGCGCTGCGGAAAAGCTGGCAGCCGTTCGCAAGCTTAGTGGCGAAATACTGTTTTTACTGACCTCACTTGAACTCGATGTCATTGAGGCCGCAATCAGCAGCGCCCAACCCAATGACATTCCGTCTCGGTTGATGAGAGTGCTTTTCCCAAAACCACTCCCCCTCAACATCATTTCTATTCAGGCTTTAGGCGAGGCTGGCAGTGGTCGTCATACTTTGAACGTCACAGGTGCTCGGCTTGTCCATCTAAAATGGATCCGCGATCTTCAATCGGCATTCCGCGGCCATGGTAAAGCTATGCGTGCCCAACCAAGCGATGAGTGCAGCCTCGGAATTTGGATACATGGTACCGCCATGAGGGAGTTGGGTGCCACCGAGGCATTAAAAAGCCTTGATGCCGTCCACAAGCGATTCCATCGGGAGGTTGACATGGTCATCTCATCTCTCAATCACGGAAAGCTTCGCACTGCCGACGAGGCTTATGAGGAAGCTCTGGTTCTGAGTGGCGAGATCATCACCCTCCTGACACGCCTACAGGCTGAGCTGGCTGATTCCCAAGTTCTATCGGCGGGAAGTTCAAAACTTTAAGCCTGCCACAAGCTGCCTTGAAGGATAGCTCATCATGCCTTTGCGTCTTCATTCTATGCCCGCTGGCCAGGGTTGCCCTATGAACGGAAGCTCCGCTTTAGGGAGCAAGGCGGGTGCCTTAAAAGGTCTTGGTGCAAAGACCGGGTCCGGGGCGGGGTTGGGCCTAGGGCAATGCAGTACCACGACAGTTGGCAAAATAGCTGTGGGTGCCAAAAGCATTCCAATAGGATGGGGTGCAGGCGCAGGAACCGGAGCAGGTACCGGTCTGGGCGGCATTGGGCCATGTGGCACCGCCGTCGGCAAGGTGGTTGTGGGAGCCAAGTCAGCTACTCCCATAGTGTGGAGCACCGGAGCTGGTGCTGCCTCTGGTCATGGGATCAGTTTGGGCCTAGGCCTTGGACTTGGGGCATGGGGGCCGGTTTTACTGGGGGCTGGCATTGCTGCACTCGGCTATTACCTCTATGCCAACCGGAAGCGAAAGCCCGTCCCTAACAAAGACGAATTGGCGGTAGCCTTGAACGACGCAGCCTGCTGATCTGGAAATTTTTCCCAAAATGCGAGCGGCTCCTGTGGGTCATGGACGGCCGGCTGGCCACAGCGCTGCGTCTGGCCGCTCACCCCAGACACCCGTCATTCACGGCGAAGGGCCTCTGCGGCCCTTGGGTGCCAGGAGCGGTCGAACGTGCGCGTGGCCGGGTACGGCAGGGATGGGCCGAGAGCGGACGGGCGGGTTTGGGAGGTGGGATTAAGATAAGGTGACGTAGCTTTCGTCCGTTGAATCAGCCAAAGCAGGCAAGATGCGGCTCATAATCTCCTTGTGAGTTCTGGACGTTCAGAGCCATTAGGCGATGGCTACTCTGGTACAACGCTGAGATTCTCCCATTCCGAATGCGTCATTCCATTCGCACCTTAGACTTCTGCCACAGCAATAGCGTCTAGCCAACCATTGCGTGCGCCACGATTGCGACATACAATGTTCATGATAACGCAAAAATGGGTGTGAATATGAAGCTCGTAGGTCTGAAGATCAGCAATTTCAGGTCGTATAAAACGCCTGTGAATCTCAGCATTAACGACTTCACCGCCATTGTTGGGCGTAATGATGTCGGAAAGAGCACGCTTCTCGAAGCGCTTGATATCTTCTTCAATCACAAAAATATCAAGCTAGATCAGAGCGATCCGTGCGTTCACAGCGAAGATAAGGTGGTCAAGATTACCTGTCTCTTCGAAGATCTGCCTGCGGCCCTCACTATAGACGCTCGGTCCGAGACGACGTTGGAGCGCGAAAAGCTATTGAACGGCCAGGGCCAGCTGGAGATTCAGAAGCGCTTCGACTGCCGAGGCAAGACACCCAAAGAGGAGGTTTTCGCTTGGGCTATTGCGCCTTCAAACCCTCAGTTGGCGGATCTTCTCAAGTTGAAAAACCAGGCGTTGAAGGAGCGCGCCCGGGCGGTGAATGCGGATCTATCGGAAGTTGATGAGCGATCAAATGTGGCACTCAGGCAGGCCATCCGGGCTGCCGTCGGCGACGTTGATATGGCCGAGCAGTTCGTCCCCTTGAGCGAGGAGGACGGGAAGAAAGCCTGGGATCAGATCGAGCTTGAGATGCCAACCTTTGCGCTATTTCAGGCAGACCGCCCGAGCAAGGATGATGACCCCGAAGTGGCGGACCCGATGAAGGTTGCTATCGCTGAGGCGGTAAAAGCCGTTCAGCTCGAATTAGACGAGATTAAGGAAAAGGTCCGGCAGAGCGCGATGGATGTGGCGAACCGTACCTTGGAAAAGCTTCGAGAAATGGACCCTGAGTTGGCCAAGGAGCTTACGCCGTCGTTCAAGGCCGAACCCAAATGGGATGGCTTTAAGCTCACGTTGGCAAGCGACAACGAAATTCCAATCAACAAGCGTGGCAGCGGCGTGCGTCGGTTAATCCTGCTCAGCTTTTTTCGTGCCGAAGCAGAGCGGAGGCGGGCGGCATCGCCGGCCAAACAGGTTATTTATGCGATTGAAGAGCCCGAGAGCTCACAGCACCCCGACAGCCAGCAGCTTTTGATCCGGACGCTTCTGGAGCTTGGCGATGACCCGAACACCCAGGTACTCATCACAACGCACGTCCCAGGCGTCGCGGGATTGGTTCCGACTGAGGCTGTCCGCTTGATCACGAAGCGTCCGAACGATTCACCGCTGATCGAGATGGGCGCCGATGACGTATACCGGCGCGTCGCGGATACCTTGGGTGTCCTGCCAGACAAGAGAGCCAAGGTAGCAATCTACGTTGAGGGTCCGAATGACGTAGAATTCCTGCGACGCGCATCTCGGCTTCACCGAACCTTAGATACCTCACTCTTGGATCTGGACGCTGATCATCGGGTGGTCTTCGTTGTGACTGGCGGCGGCAATCTGCAGCATTGGGTCAACCATCAGTATCTAGAGAACGCTCAGATGGTCGAGGTGCACATTTGCGACGCCGATGATCAAGCCAGCCCAAAATACCAGGAGGCGATTAATACCGTGAATGCTCGCGGAACCAAAGACATCGGTTTCCTGACTTCCAAACGCGAAATGGAGAACTACATCCACTCCGACGCTATTTACGCAGAGTTTGGACATCAGATCGTGGTGGATGACTGGTGCGATGTGCCAGACCTTATTGCAGAGCAGATCCATGTTGCTGGCGGCGGCATCACTCCTTGGGCGCAACTCGATGAGGAAAAAAAAGGCAGGAAAGTCAGTCGCGCCAAGCGTCGCCTCAATCGTGGGGCTATGGACAAAATGACCCTGGCGCTCCTGCAGACTATGGACAGTGGTGGAGAGATCATCGGCTGGCTTCAGGCGGTCCGTGATCGCGCATGAACCATCCAACTGAGGATCAAATGCCTATAGCCGAGGGAGAAGCCTGCGACCGCTAACCAGAATCGACACAGTCGTCTAAAACTTCTTAGATGGGCGCGGAGCCGTCATGATGGGGCCGGAAGGAGACTGGCGATTTCGGGACGAACTTACGGGAAAATCGCCATTCGCCCAGGTCGTCGGCGGGAAGGATTCGAAACCTTGGCCCACGGCTTAGGAAACTATGATTTTCCGTGCTCATTCAATGGGCGAGCCCCCGAATGCCGCACGCCTGTTGCACTCATCAGCCTATCCGGCAGGCCGTTGACCGAAAGCCGTGTGCTGCCTAACGTTCGGAGATGACGAGCTTCCGGGGGTTTCATGCGGATCGTACACACGGACAGTTTCAACGCCCAGGAGATTGAGGCCCGTTTCGCCGACGCGCCGAAGCTCGATGCTCCCACAATGGCGCGGGACTACATTCATAAAATGAATGAGTTAGCCAAGCTTGCGGGCGTGTCTCCGCGAAAGGCCGAAAAACACCCTATTTACGAGCATCTTGATGTGCTTGAGGCGATGTTCACCCAGGGCGAAGCGGCAAATGGGTTGAGGCCTGTTGGCCGCTTCGGTCCAGATCCACAGAGCATTATTCGGAAATTGGAGGAACAGCTCGCAGCAGCTTCCCACTTCGGCTACGACAACCTCTACTGGCTGAACGATGCCCTGTATAATGAACTGTGTTCCGACGCAGAGAACCTGAAATTCATCCGCTCACGGCTTCCCCGCCCGGAGCTCTTTGAAGCTACGATCGCAGAAATTTCGTATTGGGGGTGGCTTAGACAACGCGGGCTTGCGCCGAAGTTAAGCCAAGCCGAAGGGCAGCCAGACATTTTGGTCGGAGTCGATAAACAGGACGCCCCGATCTACTGCGACGTGAAAGCCCTGCTGCCAGGGACAAAACCCTCAAGAGTGGAAGAGGTCATTAGCAAGGCGAATAGCCAACTAAAGGTGGCTGGCGGCGACGGCGTGAAAGGATATTGCGTACTTAAGGTCGTGCCTGGGTCGGCTTATGCCGACATTGATGTAGTGCGCGCATATGAGCGCGAGGCCACTAGAGTAATGCGCTCAAAGCATTGTCGATCGGTCAATTTCGTTCTGCTAGTTTGGGAGGCCATGGAAGTAAAAGGCAACATCCCCGGTTGGCTAACCGTGGTCGGCACTCGCCGAACGACGAAGGTCTCGCATGCAGCACCGCGCGCCAACGTGAGACTAGTAGGCGACCTGGAGCCGGCGGCGACGATAAAATTCGACCTGTACCTAGCGCCACAAGATTAAGCTGTCCTCACTCACCGAGATCGGCGTCCGTTATTGACAATCACTCCATGCCCGCTCATGGCCGGTTCTGTCTGCGGGGCGCATTTCAGTACAATGTCCGCTGTTGGGAATTGGCGTCAGCCCACGGAACGGCGTAGATGGGCGCGAAGAAGTCCTCCGACTGCCCCTTGTGGAGCGTCCGCTTCGGGTCATAAGCAGCCGGATCACCATTCGACGGCACTGTCCGCTTTACCTGTTCAACGCCAGAAAGCCGAACATCCGGTTTCGGCCCAACCAAGTCATTAGTGGAGGCACTCGCGTCTTCGGGCTTGGGAGGGCGGCTATGGTGCTGGGTAGTCTTCAGGATCCAACAGAGTCTCATTTAGGTCTGGCCGGGGGGCCTCCTGGCATGGATCATTGATCTGGTTGTCCTCACTATTCGGCTTGGGATGAAGAAGCGCGTCATCCAAAACCCCAATGAATTCGATTCTTTCGGTTGTGATCTCAGCCTCATCTGAGGCCATTGCATGAGCGAAAGTGGCCTCGACGGTTGCAGCCATTGGTCCTGGCTCATGTGGTTCCGTGGTCGTGTCGGGAATGCGCTCTATGGAATGGCCGGCATCTTCCAGGCGGGTTGACAGCCACGGGCTGTCGACGACCTGAATGAGTGCAGAGGGGTGGCAGGCGAGCATATGGCGAAGGGCTTTGCTCTCGCCGTCTCCACCGGTTGAGACATATAGAGTAGCGGCAGGTAGTCGCTCCGCCTGCGCGCTTTGCAGCGCGGATACCGCATTGTCAAAAATTACGATCCTTTCCGGAGACTGGGTGTCGCCCATGGCGATGATGCCATTCTGGCTTCCGCCGACAGACAACCGATCCTGACGGATATGGTGATAGCGTTCATACCCCGTCGGATGGCCACGTTCATCTCGGCGTTGGAAAACAGCATAGCCGAGATCGTCACAGCGGCAGACATCACCGGCCCAGGTCTTGGTCGCTTCGGTGATACCCATTTCCTTGAGGTAGCCGTGCAGCCAAGAAGGATCCGCCGAAGTCCATTGCTGCCGAGCCGAGGTGTGGTCGTGCCTGACCTCATCGCGTCGCATGGCCATGGACTGGCGGATGGCATCGGCCTGGAGGAGCATGATTTCCTCGTCCAGTTGCTTCATTGCGTCGGACAGGTTATGCGCGAACCCAAAATGGATGAGGAAGTGCGAGGCATTTCCCGACGCGTTCCTGAGGCCGAATGGGGCGTCAAAGGACCATTGAACCCAATGCCATATTCCGACCGGGTTCCTTTGAACGAATATGGTGGTGAGGCTGCCATCGGCTGTGCGCATTGAGAATGGAACCCCAGACTCCGGGGCCGCATCATTGTCGGAGACGAACCCATACCTAGGCAGAATCTCCGTTAGATCGACCATGTTGATGGCGAACCGGCGCTCACTTTCGGACAGGCGCGCGCCGAGCACGGGGTCGTCCGACATCGGGGAATTATTCACACAAATCCCAGCGGAGAGGGCAATCTGGGCCGCCCGCCGAATGAACGATGGTTCGCCGAACGTCTCGATCCCTGAAGGCCATTTGATTCGTGCAACATCTAGGGCTTGAGTCAGCGTCGGCTCACCGATTGCGACGTACCGCCGACGAAGCTCGGCACGGTGTTGGGATTGATGGCGCGCGATCCGGTCGCCGACCCGCTGCCGGTAATCGAGTTCCAAGTCCAATCAAGACCGACGACCGAACTTATGTAGAAAGTTCCGGCATAGATCGGCACGAAATCCGTGGTGGCAGTCTGAGGATTGTTTCCAATCTTCATCGTCGCACCACCACCGGTTATCGTGGTCTTGTACGGATAGGATGGACTTGGAGCAAAGCCGTCATAAGCTGGGGGCGGCGAGGAGACGAAATCCTGAAAACCGACCAAAAAGACGGTTTGTCCGGAGCTTGGGCCGACGCTGTATGTATAATATCCGTTGAACTCGACTCGGTAATTCTGATTGGTCGCGCTGCTGTCGAAATAGAATGAATAAGAACCGTTGATGTTGGCATACAGCGTGCCATTCGGCGCGTAGACAAGCGTCACACCGGTGCCCATGGCAAAGTAGCCAGCCGTCAGATCGTGGTCATAGCCACCCAGGGCTCTGGCATCGAGCGGCGTCCCCCGGTCGATAGAACCGGACTGGTATTCCAGTGTCCAATTGCCATGAATGCCGGTCACGTCTGCCGAGGCGGCGACGTCAGCGCCGGTGGCGGTGGCCAGATCGTTGACGAAGGCCTTGCCGTCACTGTCCCCAGCGATGTCGCAACCATACAGAAGCAAATCGCCCCCAGCCTGCAGCGCATGGCCGATCTGAGCCAGTTCGGCCTGGGTGGTCGCGTCGGACAGCATCGACTCGGTCAGGACATCGGCACCGACCTTCACCATACCGTCGTTGCCGTGCGACATGATGGAAATGCTGTCAAAGCCGGAATGGGTCTCCGCCCATTTGGCCATCTGCGCCAACCCGCTCTGGCCGCTGTCGATCTCCTCGATCTCGATGCCCGGCTTCACCGCCGCTTCCAGGGCCTTGTAATCGGCCACCGAGGTATCGACGAACACCACCTCCTTTTTGCCACTGTTCTGGGCCGGATCGGCAGTCTTGACCTCCACCGGGGCAGGAGCGTCTGGAATCAGCGCCTTCGCCGCAGGCTCGGGGGCGGCATGGGCAGCGTCCGCCACTGCTGCCCCGTCGAACATCCAGCGCGGCTCCAGGGCTATGAGCCCCAGATCCATCTTCCGACGTTTGCGCTTGATGGGCCCCATGCTTCACCGTCTAATCGAGCTATTCGCGCTTATTCGCTGACCCGATCGGCAAGGCGGCTGATCTTGCCACCCAGCCACGCCAGACCGTCACCCAGCGAGTCCTTGCGTTCTGGCTCGGGAGCGGCAACCGGCGCGGCCTCGGCCGGCTTGGCGAGGCCGTTGGAGATGAACGTCCCCAGCCAGGCCATGGCGTCCTGATGCTCGGGCTTGGGCGCGGGGGTATCGGGCGTCACCGTCTCGATCACGGCAGGCGCCGCTACCGGCACGGCATCGGCTTTCACCACCGGCGGCATGGCCAGCACGATGGCGCCCGACAGACCGTCCAGCGACTGCGATGCCACCCTTTCGGGCACCGGATCGGCGCCGAGGGTGGATTGCAGCTTGCCATAGGCCGATTGCATCTGAGCATAGGTCTGGAAGCGACGCAGTTCGGCGGCGATGGCCGAGGTCTCGGTGCTGATGCGCTCGATCTCGTTCTGGGTGCCGCCGCGCTGCTGATTGCCAGAGGCTTCGGCCAGACGGCTCTCGATCCCCCACAGTTTATCGGCCCGCTCGAACTGCTTGGCCGCGCTGGCGAACTGATGCGAGATCACATGGACCTGGGCCAGCACCGCCATGCGCAGCGCGATGCGCTTGGCGGCGATACATCGCTGGCGGATCCGCGCCAGTTCGTCGGCTTTATCGGCGGCGAGCAGCCCTCGTCGGTGCTGCTGCGCCATAACGGCCTGCATCTGGAAATCCAGATCGACCGCAGCCATCAAATTGGCTCCAGCGTTGCATCCGGGGTTAAGGATGTGGTGCTGGAGGCAGCGTTGACCACCATCCAGGATTTGGAGGATTCCATTGCCGCCGTCGATGCCGCCGACAAGGTAGTGGCCTACCGCAATTGGTTGGGCCTGATGAAGGGCGACCTGTCGGAGCGGTTCGTCAAGGGCGGCAAGACCCTGGCTCGGGCCATGGCTCCTGACCGTCGCTTCACTGCGCCCGATGGTTCCCAATTGGTCCTCCACGGCCGATCGCTTCTGCTGGTGCGCAATGTCGGCCATCTGATGACCACCGACGCGGTCTTGGATAAGGATGGTCGCGAATGCCCTGAAGGCTTCTTGGATGCTATGGTCACCACCTTGGCGGCTATTCACGATTTCAAGGCCCTGGGTCGCATTCGCAACAGCCGTACCGCCAGCATCTACATCGTCAAGCCCAAGATGCACGGTCCCGAGGAGGCCAAGCTGACCGACGAACTGTTCGCCCGCGTCGAGGATGTGCTCGGTCTGGCGCGCAATACCATGAAAGTTGGCGTCATGGACGAGGAGCGCCGCACAACCGTCAATCTCAAGGAATGCATTCGCTCGGTGAAGGATCGCATCGTCTTCATCAACACTGGTTTCCTTGACCGCACCGGCGATGAGATTCACACCAGCATGGAGGCCGGCCCCTTCCTACCTAAGGAGGAGATCAAGAAGCAGCCGTGGATCGCCGCCTACGAGGACTGGAACGTGGATATCGGCCTAGAGTGTGGATTGAAGGGCCGCGCACAGATCGGCAAGGGCATGTGGCCCAAGCCCGACGAGATGCGCCAGATGGTCGAGGCCAAGATCGCCCATCCCAGGGCCGGAGCCAACTGCGCCTGGGTGCCGTCGCCCACCGCCGCCACCCTGCACGCTATGCATTATCACGAGGTGGATGTCGCCGATCGTCAGCAGGAACTGAGCGGGCGTAACCGCGCCAGTCTCGATCACATCCTCACCGTGCCGCTGCTGGACGGTCGCAATCTTTCCGAGACGGAAATCCAGGCCGAGTTGGACAACAACGCCCAGGGCATTCTTGGCTATGTTGTGCGCTGGATCGATCAAGGAGTCGGCTGCTCCAAGGTTCCCGACATCAACAATGTCGGCCTGATGGAAGACCGCGCGACACTCCGTATTTCTAGCCAGCATCTGGCCAATTGGCTGCATCACGGCATCTGCACCGAGGCCCAGGTGATGGCGACCATGAGGCGCATGGCCGCTGTGGTTGATAGCCAGAATGCCGGTGATCCCGCCTATCGCCCCATGGCAACCAATTTCGACACCTCCGTCGCCTTCCTGGCCGCCTGCGATCTGGTGTTCAAGGGCCGCTCCCAGCCTAACGGCTATACCGAGCCGGTACTGCACGCACGACGGCGCCAGGCGAAGTGAGTTAATATTAGAATGTTGGTGAGACTTTTGGGAGGTCAAACCGAGGTCCGCCGCGTGCGCTGTTCTGGTTTTCTTATGTTGCTCCCCATAGTGGTGTCAGCTGTAAATGGCCGGTGTCGGAGCGTGATCGGCCCCCAATGTAGGCTTCCGATCGCATGATAGTGAAACATGGGCGACATACGTCTAAGGCGATCTCGCAGAGCGGTCGTCATCTTGGTGACACCGAACACCACCGGAAGCATGTGACGCACAGCCCTCGGGCTGCGCTTAAATCAGCTCCACCTCAAATGCTTTGGCCCGCAGTGACGGATGTAACGCGTTACCATGATGCGCGCTCACTGAAGCAGGTCGGCGATGAGCGGTAACGCGTTACCAGAGCCAGGGCGTGTAAAATTGTTCCGCAACCTGCGTCTGAGGGGCACTATTTTGTCACCCAAAGACTTCTCTCCATTCCACGTCATCGGTGCTCTGGACGGGAGTGCTGGGAGCGGCAATCGTTCAGATTGGCCACCAGCAATCGTCCCCGCCGATTGGATCAGTGCCTCATCATGCCGAACGGTGTCCGTGTAGCGGGGGCGGCATGATGGTGGCCAGTTCTTCTCCCGACATAGTCTCGATATCCAGCAGGCGCTCGACAATCAATTCGAGGGTGGTCCGGTTTGCCGTGAGCAGGTCCATAGCGGCGGCATAAGCCCGCTTGATGCGATCTTCAACATGGAGTGAGATGTCGGGACGCCTAATCAGCAAGAGGTCAAGGCTTTCCGGTGTCGGAAGGCCCGACCAGATTGGAACTGACTGCCCTCCAAGACCCAGGGCTGTAATAGCTGTAGTCGCAAGCATTGTCGCGCGGGCCAAGTCACTGTTGGGTCCACCGCCGGACCCGCTCGACACCTGCCCAAGCACAAGCTCTTCGGCAGCTCGCCCAGCGAGGGTCGTTATCAGCAACTGGTCGATGTCTGCGCTGGTTGCCAGTTCCATTTCCGGCCGATGGCTGATCACGCCGCCTCCCGTCGCCTCAGTCTGACGAATGCTGACATGCATGACCGCTTCTGGCCGATGAAGGGCGATTGCGAGGGCGTGCCCTGCTTCATGAACCGCGCAGCGACGACGAATTTCGGTGCTGACGGTCTGGGCGCTGCCCCGAATTTCAGCAATCAAGTCTTCGAGGTGCATCGGACGGTTGTCCTGGCGACCCCTTCGCCTCGCGCCTCGGACCCACTTCGCAATATCGGCCCCCGATCCGCCAAGTGCCAACATGGCGGCTGGAACAAGGTCGTCATTGATGAGCTCGCGACCAAGATGATGTCGAAGAATTTGTAAGAGTGCGGCTTGATCCGGCAGGCCAATTCGGATGTGGCGGTCTAAGCGACCTGCGCGAGTGATCGCCGGATCGATCCGATCTGGATTATTGGTTGCCCCAACGACGACGACGCCGTCCCGTGCCGAGGTTCCATCAAGAAGTTCCAGAAACGCATTGACGACCTGAATTGAATAATCCTTATAATCGCTCTTGAATTGAGTGCGGCTGCCGAATCCATCAATCTCGTCAACAAGCAAAATACTTGGTGACAGAGCGCGAGCTTGAGTAAAAGTCTTCCTCATGGCTTTTAGAAGGTCGCCTAGATGCCCCGCTGACTGCCATTCACCCAGGGACGATGCCACCAGCGGCACCCCGCAAGTGCCAGCCAGCGCCTGAGCAAATGTCGTTTTTCCCGTGCCGGGTGCGCCTGAGAGCAGAACGCCACGATCGACATCGGACCATTCAAGCTTTCCATTACGATAGTCGGCCAGATCCTTGGCCAGCGCCTTTCCCCACGCAACGGCCTCCACCATTCCTCCCATCGAGTCCAATGTCAGCGTGGGCAACTTCTGACGGCCGTTAATCATGGTGATCAGTCGGCGAATCATACCATCGGCGTTTTGATCAGGACGTGCCACCAGCCGGAGGTCCACGGGCCCAATCTTACCGGCGATTGCGTTCGGGACGGCTTGAGATGGCTTCGTGACGGTGAGGTCCGTGATGATAGTGCCAAGCAGGCCGCCATCGAGTGGTGGAACGGTGATCTTTCCATCCACGGATTCCAGCAGCGCAGCCGGAAGATGCTCGGCAGGAACTGCTGCGAAACCGACAACAGTGCCGCCAAAAACCATGGTTGTTGCGATGACCGCCGACGCTTCATCGCGCCGCGGGGCCGTAGTCTCCCCATCACGAATAAACGCGACGTGTGGGACAGGGGGGAAATCGTAGCGCCCAATATGCGCGGCAGTGGCAGTGTCGCCGTTGATCATTTGTTGGCCGTCATAAAATCGGTCTGCCCAAGCCTTGGCGACTCGACTTGCCCATGGGGCTGGAACCGTGACGACGATAGTCACCCCATTCCGACAGGCAAGATCGATGACATCCGGGGCTGCGGCAAGAGCCGCATCCAGCATATGCCGGGCTGCAACTTCGCCTGGGTCGCGGGGAAGTTGCGGTTCTTCCTCAGGAGGGAAGTCAGATAGCGTAAAACTCTCATCGTCACGACCAGGGTGACTTTGCTCGATCTTGTTGGCACTGGGGCGCATCTTTTTCATTTTTATCTTTCCTATTGTGTGCAAATAATTTTCGCTAATATTCAGGCAGGGATCAGGCGTGAGTATTGACCGGCCCGCCGCTAATCGTGACCCTGGCGGTACCTCCGTTGGACATATTGCTGGGCAGCCAGGGCTGGATCTTGGCGCCCCATGAACCGGCATTATCCAGGGATTCAATGCCACGCAGTCGTGCTTCTCGGTTCGCCATCCGGCTCAGCAACTCCCAGCGATGCTTTGTCTTCGTTGGGTCAATCGAGACCAGGGCCATCATCGTCCTGATGGCCGGATAGGCAGAAAGGTTCTCCCCCCTGGACCAGCGAGACGCTGCCGATTCCTCGCGGCCCAGGGTCAAGGCAATGGTGCGAAGATCCGGCGGAGCGGGCAGAACGGCGTCAAGGTGATCGACAAATTCGCTGACAGTGGGAAAGGCGAGCGGCAGAACAAGATCCTGATCGGTCGCGAGGAAGCGAGCCAAAATGGCCCGTGGCGGGGTAACTAAATGTGCGAGGCCCTCCACGCCACTGTCGGCGCGCAGCCTACCAACAGCGTTTTGAGAGAGGCCGAAAATGCCGAACTTGATCGGTGATGGCAGAGGCAGATTGTCGATCGCCGACAGGAGAATATCGGCGGAGACGGGGCGGTCAGCAGGGATAAACATAGTGTAGGTTCCTTGATTAGTGGGTTTGGGTAATTGTGGTGGTCTGGTGTTCGAAAGCATCGGTCATGGCCTCGAATGAGGGCCTAGCCAATGGTCGGGAGTCAGGGCGGAAAAAGTGTCCACCAAGAAAAGTGCCGCCGCTCCAGCCAGAAAATGGCAGGACCAGCACATGGTCCACGACGCACCGCAACAAAGGCGGGATGTCGCGTCCGTCCCGCGCGCCCAGTTCGATTGCCAATCGGCCGAACCGACTTTCGGCATAGACGTCAACGAACGTGTGGGAATCGCGAATTGGTGCGCGGTGTTCTTCGATGATCATTGAAAGCGGATCGATAGCTGCGGCCAGCGACAAGCCGAGGAGGCGTAGGCGACGGTGAAGGGGGCCTTCCTGTCGGCGCACGGCGGGTAGTTCGGCCTCATCGATGCCAACAGGGCACGGAATGGCGAAAGGAGCGAACCGGATCAGCCCTGCTGTGAGGCACATGGAAAGCAACTGGGCATCACACCCAGCCCGGATGCCGCCTGTGGCAGTTTTATGCAGAATGTCCGGCAGCCAAAGGTCCGGGCGACGGCTGAGCCAGGGTTCTGGTGGAATCGGGGGGTGGAAATTGGATGTAAACATCGTCATACTCCGTCAGCGCTAATGTCTTGTGGCATCAATAGTGCCATTTTGCGCCAATGGTGTCAATGCTGTTTTTTGTGGATCTGCAAATGTGGATTTCGCCGGAACAATGCCGCGCTGGAAGGGCTCTTCTCGGTTGGTCCCAAGACGAGTTGGCAGAGCGATCACATGTTAGTAAGCGATCGATCGCTGGCTTCGAATCAGGGGCTAGAGCAGCCCAGCCGCGAACGGCGCTAGATCTGCAGCGAGCCCTTGAGGCCGCGGGTATTCATTTCTTGATGAATGACGCTGATGGAGGAGTCGGGGTGAGGTTCTCTCAGCCTTCTCCGGAGCCAAATGCGGAAACCAAGGTTTCTGATTAGGCTTTCTCAGTCTCTTGTCGAGCGCATTTCAATAGTTATGAGCCCGTCCGCTGGGAAGCCGACGACCCGGCTGATGCAACAGGAATTTCCGGACAAAAATTGTCCGGTTTTCATAATGTGCATCGATCTAATTGATTGAAAAATAAGAGGTAGATGGTGGGCGATGCAAGGATTGAACTTGCGACCCCTCCCGTGTGAAGGCGGCGATAGATTGTAACTTCAATCCCTTACGTTTTTTTGCAATGACCGCAGAGTGCCGTTTAGAGCCGTGTGTTTACCTGGTTTCGGGACAATTGTCTCGATTCGATTGCTCGGGTATTCCTTGATTTCCGGACAATGGTGATGTCAGGCGGCCGCATCCTTGGCCAGGAGGAGGGCTGTCGTGGGCTGCCAGTCGATCCGCTGAATATGCTCGTCCAAGGCCACCGCATCGGCGACGTCGGCCGCCGCAGTCAGGTCGGCATGGGCATAAGTGCGCCTCAGCGTTGCGGCAGAGGTATTAAGGATCAGAGCGATATCCTCGAACGCCTTGCCGCTCTGGACCATCCAGGAGACGAAGGTATGCTTCATGATGTGACCAACCACATCTTCGCTCGGGTCGACGCTCTTCAGGCCAGCCTTCTCGATGGCGACTCGTACGGACTTTTTCACGTTACCTGCGCAGCGGCCGCGAAATTCAATGACATGGTTGGAGCAAGCCACCTGCCGAGCATTCCAAAGCTCCCTGCGGATTTCCGACGTCATTTGGATCAGCGGGCGCTTCTTGTTGTTGTCAGTCGCAACTTGGCCGAAATCGATGAGGTTTCGATCGAAATCGACCTGATCCCAGCGCAGTTGTTCAATTGCTTCCTTCCTGGCGCCAGTCGCCAGAGCAATACGGAAAAACAACCGGATATGGGGCAGGTGGCAACTGGCGATCAGCTTGGCTGCTTCGGTCTTGGTCAACCACCGGATCCGGGCCCGGGCGCCAGACACAGGCATGGTGAAGGCCGGGGCTTCGACACCTCCAAGCCAACGGATGCGGTCATCTTTTTCGGCCCAGCGTAAGGCAGCGCGCAGGATTACCAATTCTTTTTCAATTGTTGCGTCAGCAATTCTGCGGATAACTTGGCCGGTGGATCGCCGGGAGATGCCAGCGTCCCGGCGGCGGATGGCGTATTCCTCGACCACCGATTGGCTGATGTGCCCGGGCCGCAATGGGCCAAAATATTCCTTCAAATGCTTCATGACGAAGCGATCATTGCCGATAGTGCTGACGTCGGCTTCCGCTCGCTTGGAGGCGAAGTCGGCCTGAGTATGTGCTTCGGCTTCGTCAACCCCCTGTCTCAGCAGGGCGATCCTGGTCTCGCCATAAACCGAGCGATTTTTCTTCTTCTTCAGATCATTAAGGCGGCTGACCTCATATCCCTCAAGGATGTGTTTGATCAGCACATCTGCGTTCGCCGATGGAACGCCAGCCTTTGCGCGATGGCTTGCTGTTGCCTTGCCGGCTTCGTATTGCGCCAGGGCGCGCCGAGCCTCGCCTTCGTCGCGGGTGCCGCAGGCGATCTTCTGGCCTTCGTCGACGATGTACCAGCTGGCTCCCCTTAGTACGAGCCGCGGTGGCTTCGATGCTCGCCCCATGGCGGACCTCCATCATGATGTGAAGGCGCCATTGTAGCATGAATCAGATTTCAGGACAGATTTCAGGACAAAGTTTGTCCTGAAATGCGCTAAAGGCTCTTTCCGGCCCTGCGTCCCTCGGCGCCCAGGGTGAAGAAATCGGTCTTAAGGTGCAGGCGAGGGGAGGCGCCATGATGCTCCTCGATGGTGGCACAAGGAGGCTTCGGCGAATGCCTAGTCTGTGGCCGAATGCCCGGGGTGAAAAGACCATCGAGAAAGATGAGCCAGTCGCGACGATGAATTCGGTATTCGGTTCCGCCCGGCAGGATGCCAGCCCGCACGAGGCCTGCCTTGATCCATTCATACACGGTCTTACGCTGGACCTGAATTTCGTCAGCGGCCTGGCGCACGGTCATATATGTGGATGCCGCCGACGTTGCGCGGGGCAACTGGACCACGGCCCCAATGGCAGTGCCGATTCCAAAGCTGGCGGCGGGGTTCTCGGTGAACCGGACTGCCATCTGATGGCTTGAAAATGTCGGGCCGGACAAAAAGTGAGAGAAATAGGTCTGGGTTGTCATGATGAAATTCACATGCTGTCTCAACCTAATCAGTATGACGATTTGAATTTTGTTGGGCTAGTTCATCAAGTTGATGGCATGTGCTTTTCTGCACTGCAATTGTTCGGATGGGCGAAAATAGCTTTACCTCCAAGCCGGCGTCGCACACACGGCTCCGACCGCTTTGCGCCCATGGCGGACGCTCCAATGCACTGCGCCCGCTCTCAAGAGCGGACCTCATACCTGGACAATTAGAAGATCAGAAGGGATGCGGCGGATAGCTGGCAGCCTTCACGGCAACCGGGGCAAGTTGTCGGGTCGAGAGTCGCCTGTCTGCAATTGGCCCCATCGGGACTCCCCGCCCATTGAAGCCGTTCAAATACTATTGGGATAGAAGGGGCGCGAAAAGGTTTTGGATTGCGGTGTCGTCGAAGGGTTCGTTCTCCTGCTTTCTGCGACCGATTTCGGGTGCGTCAGCGGTTGTGATTTCTTCCTCTATGGCCTCGATCCGCTCTTTTACGATCTTTTCGGCCCGTGCGATGACAGATTCCGGGACCCCTGCTCGGGGACCAAGAACGCCCAGATAGCCCATGTGGTCGTTTAGCGTGGACTCTGAATCCAACTCCGCAACGCGGTCAGATATTTCCTCAATTTCGCGGACGATGGCCCGGTCCATGGCTGCTATAATGTTCGGAGAGACGATTGTTCGATGCTCCTCAATCACGTCGGAGATTGTCTGCAGGTCGTCCGTTCCTATGTAACCGTTGAGCAAGCCGATGAGACCGGCCTCTAGGTGCCCAATCATTTCCTCGACAAAGGGAAACCCTTCGAAGTAGTCTGGGGCGGGCAGCTCGCGCAGGAGTTCAATCATCTCCGCTCCGTCCCGCCATGCGTTAAATCCGCCCGGAGGGCTTGCCGCCAGTTTGACCGCGAGAACCGCGAACTGGGTTTCGTCGCTGGCCGACCACCAAGCCAGAAGCAGCTTGAGCCGATCGATGATCCCTAAATCCGACAGGATGAATGAGTTGGGCTTCCCCGAATTTGTGCCCCACATCCTGATGGTCGGGAAAGTTTCGGCCAAGGACTGGAATGCAAGCGCCAATTCTCGCCGAGCTGAGGCGTTGGAACTGTCTTTGCTCCCAAACTCCCAGACCGCTTTCGCGTAATCAGCTTTCTGCGAAGCGCGGGCAATCTCTCCCAGCAGTACGTAGTCGCTCAAGTACTCCGCCATATAGTCGCGGACTGAAGGATTTATGTATCTGATCGACCTATCGCTGATATTTATGAAACCGCCTTCCAGCGTCCGTATTGCCTCCTCAAAATCTTTGGGGTCGTGCGCAACGCCGTAGCGTGCGCACAACGCCGTGTGGAGCGGATCATAGGCTTGCCGGAGCGTATCGCGCTTCACGCCGTACTCAGAGCAGAAGAACATCGCGAAAAGAAGGTGACGACACTTATCATCGATGTGGGTTCGAAACGCATTGTCCCACAACCGCGAAGGATTCTTGAGCGTGGTCAGGAAGGCGTTCGCATAGTCGTTTGGCTCGACATCCTGGATGTGAATGGCGTCGGTCATCCATTCGATGATACGCGGATTGTAGTTCCTGTGGTCGACGATCTCGGGAATTTTCCCGCTGCGGATGAGCGCCTGCACATGCGCGATCGGCGTGCCTGCGACGACGAGATGATTGTAGAGAATTCGCGCCCGGATACGTCGCGCATAGACGCCCACGTCCAGCACGTACTTGGTAACGTCGAGGCGGTGGTCGGCGAGGTTCTCAGACAGCCGCCTTGCGTCTTCGAAAATGTAGGCTCGTGTCGTCAGAATGAATCGGGCGTTAGGCGACCTGCGCACCCGGTTCATGAAGCGCGTGAGGTCCGAATCTTTTGAGGCGAGCGCCTGCTTGTCGAGGGCGATCTTTCCAAGAAAATCGTCGAAAAGAAACACCTGCTTCTTGGTGTCGATAATGGCGGCAAAGCCGTCTTCAAGGCTACGGATGGGTACGAGCTCCCAGTCTTGGCCGAGATAGGCATAGGCGATCATTTCACCTAGCGTGGTTTTGCCTACGCCGGGCGGTCCGGAGATGATAAGGAGATGGTGTTTTTCCAGCCTCTCGGACGCCTCCGCGAAGCTGGGGTTTTGGACATAGACCTTTAGCTTCGCCTCGATCTCTTCTTTCGTGATGGCGACGTAGGCGTGCGATGCGGATCGTACCACCCGGTCGAGAATGGCGGCACTGGACAGCCAAAGCTTGATATGAGCCTTTTCGATGCTCGGAAATTTGCGAAGCAGCGCCTCTAGATCGTCAGGGCCGAAGATATCGCTTTCCGACATAAGGGCCGGACCGATTTCACTGGCGAGCGACGCCTTATTCGCAGGGGTCAGCGGCCGTGAGGTGGCCAGCACATAGCGCGAAGGCCCAAGTTTATCGATCGATGCGCGCTCTTTTCGCATCACGGTCTTAAGCGCGGCGAAGGTCGAACGTTCCATGTGCTTGGACTGGAGAACAATCGCCCCCTTGGCAGCGGCTGGGGCGTGCCGTCCATCGATCCCACCGTCCGGCCCGGCACAGAACGCCTCGAAACGAACACCGAGTTCCTCACCGATCAGATCGCGCGCGAGATCTTCGAAGTCTGCTCCGTTGAGGGGGGAGAAGTTTCTACTCAAGCCTATTCATCTTTCCCGTCGGGATTGTAGCTTGATGTTAAGCCCGTGAGCGCGCGTGGATCTAGGTCTTTTAGTCGGTTGCGTGAACTGCTTGTCCGGGAGCCGACCTTCGCAGTGTCTGCCGACCACTCATTCCGAACCTGTCTCGCAGCAAGCGGCCCGAAGCCGTGCGCCCACCATGACATGCCCGTTCTTCGTAGGCAGTTTTTCCGTCTTTTGGCATACTCGCCATAAATTAATTCCACCGTAGGGGTAGGTCAGATGAAGGTCCGTCGGGTCAAAATAAGAAATTTCCGCTCGGTCCAAGATGCGGCCTTCGATCTCTACGACTACACCATGCTGGTCGGCGCCAACAATTCCGGCAAGTCGACGGTCGTAAATGCCCTGCGGGTTTTCTACGACGATCTTGCATGGACGTCCGGTGACATGCCGAAAATACCAGGCGCCGACGAGGAAGCGTGGATCGAGGTCGAATACGTCCTGACCGCCGATGAATACGCCTCGCTTCCAGCGAAATACCAAGCAGGACCTCAGGTGTTGAAGGTCCGGAAGATACTGAATTCTGAAAAGGAGCCCAATCGGGTCAAGGCCAAACAGAGCAACATCTACGCCCATCTGCCAGACGGGACACTCGAAGACACTCTGTTCTTCGGCGCCAAGAACATCAGCCAGGCGAAGCTCGGAAGCGTGATCTACGTCCCCGCCCTCAGCACACCGGGTGAGACCTTTAAGGTGTCCGGCCCCTCGCCATTCAGGAGCGTCATCTCCTTCCTGCTCAAGAGGGTGGTCGAGAGCAGCAAGGGGTACGCCGAGCTCGGCAAAGCGTTCGCCCTCCTGAACGAAGAGGCCAAGGGCAAGACCGGATTTCTCACGCAGCTGTGCGACCCCATGAACACTGCCCTTGAGAAGTGGGGTGTGAGCATGGTGATGGACGTGAAGCCCGTCTCGCCGGAAGACATTGTGAAGAACCAGATCGAACACGCCTTCAGGGACTCAACGTTCGACGCGAACCTTCCCATCGACCGCTTTGGCCATGGCTTCCAGCGGTCGGTGATCTACGAACTCATCAAGCTTGCCCCGCGCTTCCAGGACGGCAAAAAATCCGAAAAGAAGGAGTTCGACCCTGACTTTACCCTCGTCCTCTTCGAGGAGCCCGAGGCGTTCCTGCACCCCAACCAGCAGGAGACCATGTCCCACAGCCTTCGGCGGCTGGGCGCCGATGGCGAACAGCAGGTTCTGGTCACAACCCACTCGCCGATCTTCGTCGGCAAGGCAGCGAACGACTTGAAGCAAATCGTAAGGCTTGTCCGGGAGGGCGGCGTGAGCAAAGTCTTTCAGCCGGCGGAGACCGGCTTGGAAGAAATTCTCACCGGGGCGAAGAAGCTACGGGACACCTTAGATGCATTCGTGAACGACGGAACCATCGACGAGACAAAGAAGAAGAAGGCCCGCAAGCTCGTGGCCGCATTCCCGGCCGAGGAGGTGGCGGTCCAGGAGGACAAGTTCCGGTTCCAGCTTTGGCTCGACGGCGAGCGTGCCGCGGCGTTCTTCGCGGGGCGCGTACTCATCTGCGAGGGAGCCTCAGAGAAGGCCCTACTCAACTACCTTCTGGAGAACGACTGGTCCGACCTAAGGGAGGCGGGTCTGTTTGTCCTGGAGGCCCTCGGCAAATACAACTTCCCCCGTTACCTGCTTCTCCTTGAGGCTTTCGGTATTCCCCATGGAGTACTGCTGGACGGCGACGCCGATCAGAACGAGCACCAGGCCATTAACGACCTCATCCATTCGCTTCAAGGGAGCCATACGATCGGCATCCACAAGTTCGACCTCGACCTCGAAGACTTCCTGGGCACCACAAAGCCCGGCAACGACCGGGACGACAGGAAACCTATCGAGATCATCAAAGCCATGGCCGCAGGCGACATCGACGCAGCGAAACTGGCTGCATTGAAAGGGATCCTCGCAGGAATCTGCGACATACCCCTGCCTAAGGCAGGGGCCCCCACCGAGGCCATCCCTGCACCAAAAGCGGAGGGAATGCTCGCCGACGTGGTCGCCTGAGCCACGGAAACAGGCACACCACCGCCCAGACCTGTTACCGGGCAATCCTAGGCAGAGTGACACAAAACCTGTTCTGAATGACCCAGGACCCAAATGGGGCGCCTCAGAACGGGATATCCTCGGGGGTGCCGTCGGCCATGGGCCGGGCAGATCTGGCCTCGATTGAGCTCACCGAAAGCAGCGATGCAAAGGAGCCCTAGGTCTGATTGACCCCGGGCGTCGCCGAAAGCAGGCATTCCCCTTCCGGCCAAACCAGGGCATCGGTGGGCGCGCTCGGTCTTCGGGCTTGGGAGGGCGGCTATGGCGCAGGGGAGTCTTCAGGATCCAACAGAGTTTCATTTAGGTCTGGCAGGGGGGCCTCCTGGCATGGATCATTGATCTGGTTGTCCTCACTATTCGGCTTGGGATTAAGACGCGCATCATCCAAACCCCCAATGAATTCGATTCTTTCGGTTGTGATCTCAGCCTCATCTGAGGCCATTGCATGAGCGAAAGCGGCCTCGACGGTCGCAGCCATTGGTCCTGGCACATGCGGTTCCGTAGTCGTGTCGGGAATGCGCTCTATGGAATGGCCGGCATCTTCCTGGCGGGTTGACAGCCACGGGCTGTCGACGACCTGAATGAGTGCAGAGGGGTGGCAGGCGAGCATATGGCGATGCCCATGACAATCACCGTCGAGACACCGATTTTCATTCGTCTGATCAGCTCTTCTCGCAGCTGGCCACCTCACATGGAATGACCATCTATGAAGCTGCGGCGTTGTTGAATATGAGGCATGAGATGGCCGTCAAGCGGCTCCCACGCGAAAGGGCAGCCCAATCAGGCTTTGGCGGCAAGCTCGGCAAAATCGTGCTGCTCCATCATTGAGGAGACTACGAATCCCGCCACCAA
The DNA here is from genome assembly GCF_001511835.1 of Magnetospirillum sp. XM-1. NCBI lineage: Bacteria > Pseudomonadati > Pseudomonadota > Alphaproteobacteria > Rhodospirillales > Rhodospirillaceae > Magnetospirillum > Magnetospirillum sp. XM-1. The sequence goes on along the minus strand of NZ_LN997848.1, from coordinate 3,787,918 downwards.
TCCCCAGAATGCAGCCCCGATATTCAGCAGGCTGATGTCGGCGACTGTCACCAGCAAGCTGATCAGAGCGCCCAACGTGAACTTACCGGCACCGAAGGATGAGATGAACGAGCCCTGCAGCACTCTCAGCATGGCAAGACCTCCCAGCACCATGATGTATTCCTTGGGCGTAGCCAGCATCAATCCGGTGAAGGTAGGCGCAAAGATGCCGAACAACACGCCGAGCAAGCCGAACGCCAGGGCGGCGGTATAGTGCCGATGCAACTCTCCCGACGAGATCAACAGGGCGTTGGTGGGACCGGTCAGGCAGCTGCTGACCGCGCCGACCAGGGCGCTCAGCATGGCGCCCACCCCCGACATGAAAGCGATGGTGTTGACCGGGGGCTCGTGCTTTCCGGTGCGCAGCACCGCCACCCCTTGGCCGTTCTGTACGACCAGCACGGTGATCGCCAGCGGCACCACCAACTCCACCAAGGCCGCCACGGAAAAGACCGGAGCCTGAATCACTGGATGGGCGATGGTGAAGGTCCCCAGCGTCTCTGGATGGAATCGCCCCGAAACGGCGATGCCCAGCGCGCCGGCGACCAAGGCGCCGATCACCGGGGGAAAACGCCGCCCCCAACTGGGAATAGCCGATAACAGAATGAAGGCGGCGACCATCGGCACGCCGATGAACGCGTCGCTATGAACCGCCCGCACCAGATCCAGACCAAAGCGCAGAAAGACGCCGGCCACCATCCCCATGACGATGGGCATGGGCAGCAAAGCCATCAGCCGCTTCACCCAGCCGGTGGCCCCCATCAGCATGATGACCAGACTGGTCGCGTAATAGGCGCCCACCACCTCGGCGATGCTGAGATGGTGCAGAGCCTGGCCGACCAGCACCGTGCCGGGAATGGTCCAGGCGAAGCCGAGGGGCATGCGGTAACGCCAACTGAGCACAATGGTGATCAGGCCGTTGATGAAGAAGACCCCGAACACCCATGAGGCCAGTTCCGCCTGGGTCAGGCCGCCTCCCATTCCCGCCGAAAGGATGATGGCCACGGGCCCGGTGGCGGCGAAGATGAAGCCGATCAGGCCATTGGCGAAATAGGCTGGGCCAGTATCGGCCAGGATCTCAGAGAATCCACCAGCCTTCGCATGGGGACGATCAAGATGCATCAGCATGTCTGCTCCCTTGCTCTCTGCCCCGCTAATGGTCTTATTTCTCACCATTTCGGCTTAGGCCACAAGCTTTGAACCAATCAAAGGGAGCCGTGTGTCATTGCTCTCCGGCAGCGATTTTCAATCGGGTGATCGCCATTTCAAGTTCGGCAGCGATCTTGCGACGCTGATCGGAAGCCTTGGCCTCCTTCAACCGTCGCAAAGTGCCCTCGGCCTCGTTGAGTTCCTGAATGGCTGCTGCCGCGGGACGGGTCGCCAGTTGCAACTTAACCGATGAAATTTCTGCAGCCTTGCCATCCTCATAAGCCTTGTCGATGGGGGCATTCCCCTGCGCCATGGCTACAGGAGCAAGGGCCAGAAATGCCGCCATGGCGGCCAGATTGAGTAACTTGCGCATCATTGGTCTCCCAGATCTGAGTTGGTCATCTTGACAGCTTACGCCCCCCATTCCCGGACCAGCACCACCAGGGCCGAGCGGCCGGCGCGGCCAATCAAGCTTTGGCCCTGGCCGCTGATCCGGACATGACCGATCAGCTTCATATCGGGCGCTGTACCGTCGAGGCGGATCGTGACGCGGAAGAAGCCGCCCTGGGGTACCAGGGTCTGGCCTGTCGCTCGTACCGGAATATCGCCGCCATGGAGCGAGGCCAGGGCCGGATCGGTCAGGACCTTGACCGGATTGCGGTCGATGGTCAGCACCGTGCCGGTCATGCCGGCATGGTCTAGGCCGTGGGGAATGAAACGGGCCTCGTTGCCCGGCTTGATTCGGTCCAGATCATCCTCGGCCACATAGGCGATGGCGATGGTCGGACCGTCGGCGCGAATCAGGCCCAACTGCTGCTTGGGCGACAGCCAGGCGCCGGGCTTGAGATCGGGCAGCGGGTCGAGGAAGAGTCCGGCATGGGGCGCGGTAATGGTCAGGCGCTCGGCTTCGGCGTCCAGGGCCGCCTTCTCGGAGCCGAGCCGCGACAACTCCTCGGTCAGGGCCGACAGGCGTTCGCGGCCGAAGGGATCGAGCTTGACCGCCTCCAGCTCGGCGGATTTGCCCGCCAGCCTTGCGGCGGTGATGGCGCGTCTGGCGTCGATATCGGGGGCGACGAAGACCAGCAGCTTGGTCCCCGCCGCCACATGCTGGCCGCGCTCGACCAGCACCGTTTCCAATCGGGCCGGCGCGGGCAGGAACAGCGGCGCGTTGATCTCGGCGGCGACCGAGGCCGGAGCCTCGATGCGGGTGCGCCAGGGAATGATCGCCACCACCAAGGCGAGGCCGATTCCCAGTAACGGTCGCTTCCATCGGGAGTTCTTGAAAATGCCGTCGCGGCGCTTGGCCCATTCCTTGACCTCGTTCCAGATGGGCAGGAACACGAACCAGCCGATCTCGACAGCGAACAGCAGCACGCCCACCGCCTTGATGAAGAAGTGATAGACCAAAGCGGCGATGCCGAGGAACAGCACGAGGCGATAGATCCAAACCGCCATCGCAAAGACAACCATGGCCCGCAGGCGGCCTGGGTTCATAGCTTCCGGCGGTGGCTCGCCCAGATCGAACAGCGCTTCCCTCAACCACCACTTGGCCATGGCGAAGGAACGCGGATGCAGGTTGGGCAATTCCAGGGCGTCCATGGCCAGGAAGTAGCCATCGAAGCGCATGAACGGACTGAGATTGATCGCCAGGGACGACACCCAAGTGAAGGCGGCCAGCACAAACACCGCTTGGCGCATGCCACCATCGGGCAGGAAGGCCCAGAGTAGGGTGGCCCAGGCCGCCACCGCCAGCTCGGCCAGTATGCCGGCCGAACCGACAAGCAGGCGCTGACGCCGCGACGCAAGGGTCCAGGTCTCGTTGACGTCGGTATAGAGCACCGGCCACATCACCAAAAAGGCGAGGCCCATTGTCGGCACCCGGCACCCGAACCGCTTGGCAGTAAGGCCATGTGCCAGTTCGTGGATCACCTTCACAAATGACAAGGCGATGCCGTAGCTGATCATGCCGCTGATGCTGAGTGTATCGACCAGGGTGGTGGTGAAGACATCCCATTGCCGCACCACCAGCATCAGGCCGAGCAGCAAGGCTCCCATGGTGGTCCAGCGGAACCAGACACTGCCCAGCCACGCCACCAGCGGCAGCATCATTCCCAGAAACCGGTCGGGCCGCACCAGCGGAATGCGGAAGAACAGGTAATGGTGCAGCAGCCAGTTGAACACCGAATGCTGTTCCGCCGCCGCCTGCTCGGACAGCCGCAGTGTGTCGGCGTGGCTGCCCACCTGGGTCAGCTGGTTGCCGAACAGGAATTTGGCGACATCCACCACCTCGTCCTCGCTCATGTCGATGGTGGTCTCGGTCCGCACCGATTCGGCCACCTCGCCGGCGGTGCCGCCCCAGCGGCTCAGCGCCTCGAAGGCGGCCCAGCCGATGCGGAAATAGCGATTGCGCACCGGATCGCGGATGGTCCAGGTCGGCGATCCGTCCAGGCTGGCCGGGCCGGGATGCAGCGACAGCTCGTCTCGCAGGGCCGGCAGCATCGTGGCGGCGGCGTCCATGGCTACAGGCCCATGACAGTGCGTATGACCGCCAAGGGCCGTCGCGCCAGCCAATAGATCAGCGCCACCCGGTGACCGTCGAGCCGGGCGGTGCCCTTCAATCCCAGCCGGGGACCAGCCTCGCCCTTGGCCAATTCAGCCCGCACCCGATGGCCCAGCGTGCCGTCGGGCTGGGGGATGGCTTCATAGGTGACATAGAGCAGCTTGGCCGACACAGTCGATAGCGGATCGGCGTTGAGGAACAGGCTGACCGGATCGCCCTTCTCCAGCGCGATGACATCGGCGGGCGCCAGCCAAGCCTCCACCTCCACGTCGTTGGGCGCGGCCACCGCCAGCACCTTCTCGCCCACATTGACCGGGCGGCCCTGCCATTCGGCGGGATCATCCAGCACCGCCACGCCCCCGCGGGACGCCTTGACCTGGGAGCGATTCATCAGATCTTCGAGTTGCGCCGCCTCGGCGCTCCGCTCCTCAATACGGGCGCGGATGATGGCAAGCTGCCCCTTGGCCTTGGAATCGAAGAATGCCTGCTGGGTCGCCTGATCCAGCTCGGCCTGGGCGGTGGACAGCGCCTTCTTGGCCACCTCCAGCTTGCCGGTGAGCGTGGTGCGGTCCAACTCGAACAGCACATCGCCCTCGGCCACTTGCTGGTTGGGCCGGACATGCACCTTTTCGATGACGCCCTCTATAGGCGAGCGGATCACCGCCGGGTCGTGGGCCACCACCTCGGCCGGAGCCAGCACCGACAGGCGTACCGGAAACAGCAGGGCCAGGACGATTCCTACCGCCAGCTTGAGACGCCATTTCGGGATGGCGATCAGCCTAGCCCGCCAATGAGCGATCGGGGATGGCCGGTGCAGCACTGCCCAGGCATGGCCGTAGAAATCCGAGGCGCGGGTCAGCAGGGCGATGTCCTGATCGCCCCATTCCTCGTCGCGGGCCAGCAACAGAGTACCAAGCCGTTTGCCGTCCCGGTCCTTCAGCGGCAGCAAGAGGGCATGGGGCGGCAGCCATTCCGACCATTGCTCGGCATCGGCTCCCTCCAGATCAGCGGGACCGGCTTGGCGCACGTCATCGGAGGCTAGACGCTTAAACACCCACTCCAGCCAAAGGGTGAAGGGTGCTCCGCTCTCGATCCCGGCGACGCCGGACACCGCCTTCAAGCCCTCACCGTCCATGAACAGCGCCGCTTGGCGATAGACCGCCAAGGCCCGGCTGTCATTGACCACGACGAAGCCCAGCTCGGTGGAATTGGCCGCCCGACGGGCGTGTTCCTCCAGGCCCAGCAGAGTGATGAGCGGGTTGTCGCTCATGGTGCCGGCATCTGCACTCTGCCGGTCATGCCGGCGATCAACTCGGGATAGTCGCCCCGCACTTCCGCCACCACCTTGACCGAATGGCTGACCGCGTCGACCTTGGCGCCGATGCGGGCGATCTTGGCGGGATAGACCTTCTTGACCTCGTCCACTGCCACCTGGACCACCAGGCCGGGCTTGAGGTTACGCACCCAGCCCGACGGCACGATGAATTCGGCTTCCAGGGTCGAGTCGTCCAGGATATCGAGAATGGGCTGGCCAGCTTGGACATATTGATGGGCTCTGGCCTTCTGCTCCACCACTCGGCCGGAGAACGGTGCGGCGATGCCGCATTTGGTGGCGACGGCGCGGGCCGAGTTGAGCTTGGCCTGGGCCACGGCGGCGTCCGACGCCGACTTCTCGGTCTCCAATGTGCCGGCGGAGTTCAGTTCCAGCAGGCGCTTATGCACCGACTTGGACTTCTCCGCCGCCCCCAGCACCGCCTGGGCCTCGTCCAACTGCGCCCGCTGGATGACGCAGTCGAAGGCGACCAGTTGCTGGCCCTCCTTGAAGCGGTCGCCTTCCTTGACGGCGATGCGGTCGATCTTGCCCGGCAGTTCCGCCGATAGGGTCGTGAACTGCACCGCCACCAGTTGGACCGGGATCACTGGCTCCTGTGCTGCCACCCCGCAGGACAGCAGGCACAGGGCCGGAACCGCCCATCCCAGGCGATTCGGAGAAAAAGGCAACGTGATCATCACGGCGTAATCCCTAAAGCGGCAAAACAGTCCGGATCGCGGAGAACCGATTCCGCCACCGTCATGCGTCGACCGGTATTGATATCCACCAACCGGGCATGGTGCGGCAGGCCGGGGGGCTGGAAGATCTCCTCGACCGTCCAGACCGATCCCCACAACCCGACCTTCTCGAAGCGGTTGCCGGGTTCCAGAACGGTATTGGCTTTGCGCAGTCCCAGCATGGTCATGCCCACCGCGCCAGACGGGCCATGGCCGCGTGGCGACCGGCCTGCTTGAGTTGCTGGGAGAAGGCAAGCTTGCCGCTACGATGGATGTCGCCACTGCGCTGTCCCTGCGGTGCCGGGCGTTCTTGCTCTGCCGGTTTGGTCGGAGCCTCCCCGCCATCCTTGACGGCGCCGCCGCCGACCTGGATACGGAAGGTTGTGGCCACCTCGTGCCCGGCACTGTCACGGGCCACCACTGTTACCGACAGGGTTCCCTTGAAGCCGGGCGGGGCCTCGCCGACGAAGGCGCCCTTGGCAGGGTCGAACAACACCCAAGCCGGCAACGGCCGACCATCGGTCAGCTTGGCAGCCAGTTGGACGCCGGCATCGGCATTGGTATGGCCGAAGGCATCGTTGGGAATGGCGAAGCTGATGACGTTGGTGTTGGTCACCTCGACGGTGGGAATACCCTTGGCGACGAACAGCGAGCCGTCCCGCACGGCATTGACCGAGGGCGCTCCCAACGACACCTGGAAGCCGCCGCCGCTGGTCACGGGAGTTCCAGCAGCGATACCGGCATTGCCGCCCTGGCTCCCTTGGGCGAAGGCGCCATTATCCGATACCGCCGCCCGGATCGACGTAATCAATGCCGGTCCCTCGGACGGCGGAGGAGGAGGCGGCTTGGGAGCCTCGACGACCGGCGGCGGAGGTGGCGGAGGAGGAGGTGGTGGTGGCGGAGACGGATTGTCATAGGTGAGCGTCATGGTGGACGATGCCGTCGACCCTGATGAGTCGGTCACCGTCACCGTCACCGGAATGGAGCCGCTTTGTCCCTGGGGCGGGGTGCCTGTAAAGGTTTTGGTGGTCGGATCGAACCTCACCCAGGACGGCAACGGCGTGTTGTTGGGCCCTTTGGCGGTGTAGGTCAGGGGGTCACCATCGGGATCGCTGAAGGTGCCGCCGGGGATCGGCGCCGAGCCGCCCTTGCCCAAGGCTCCAGAGATCGTCGGTGAACTGACGGTGGGCTGATCGTTGGCGTTGGAGATGTATTCCCGGAAGGTGGTGGATCTGGCGCCGCCATTGCCGTCCGAGGACGTTACCTTGAGGTCGATATAGGACAAGCTGGAGGGCGGGTTGCCGGAGAAGGTCCGCGTCGAGCCGGTGAAGCTGAGCCAGGACGGCAGGGCGGTACCATCCGCCTGAGTGGCGGTATAGGTCATGGCATCGCCGTCGGCGTCGTTGAAGACGTTGGCGTTGAACTGGAAGGTCTTGTTCCCCGCCCCGCTCCAGCTCTGATCGGTGATGGCGTTGGCCACCGTCGGGGTATCGTTGGCGTTGGTGACCGTCAGGTTGAAGCTGTTGGCCACGGTGGAGTTCTGCGGATCGGTGGCCGTCACCCGGATGGCGAAGGTTTGGCCGTTGACCGAGGCCGGCGGATTGCCGGAAAACGTCCAGGTCGAGGCATTAAAGCTGAGCCAGGACGGCAGGACGGCACCGCTGCTCAAGGATGCGCTCAGGCTCACCGGGGTGCCGTCGGCGTCGAAGAAGGTGTTGGCCGGAACCTGATAGGTCCAGGTTCCCGAGCCGTCCTTGGTCTGGGCGGCAATGGCGTTGGCGACCACAGGCGCGTCATTGGTGGTGTTCTGGTCGATGGAGAGCTGGAACGACGAGGCGGCGCTGCCGCCATGGCCGTCATCGGCGGTGACCTTCAGCGCCACGCCGGGCGCCCCCCAGGGGGGATTTCCGGAAAAGGTGCGGGTGCTGGCGTCGAAGGACAGCCAGGACGGCAGGGCCGAACCATCCACTTGCGTGGCGGAATAGGTCAGGGTGTCGTTGTCGGCATCAGTGAAAGTGTTGGCCGGAACCTGATAGGTCCACGACCCCGGCCCCGACATGGTCTGCCCCGTCAGCCCATTGGCCACCACCGGCGCGTCGTTGGAATTGGAGACCCGAAGGGTGAAACTGCTGGACACCGCCGCCGCCGAGGGATCGGCCCCCGTCACCTTCAGCAGCACAGTCGAGACGCTGGACGGCGGATTGCCGGAGAAGGTGCGGGTATTGGCGTCGAAGGACAACCAGGACGGCAAGGCGCTGCCGTCGGACTGGGTGGCGCTCCAGGTGATGGTGTCGCCGTCGGCATCGGTGAAGGTGTTGACCGGAACCTGATAGGACCAGCTGCCGGAGCCCGTCATGGCCTGATCGGCGATGCCGACCGTAAGGGCCGGAGCGTCGTTGGCGCTGGCGATGGTCAGGCCGAAGGCGCCGGTGATGCTGCCGCCCTCGTTGTCATTGGCGGTGACCGTGATGGCATAGGTCTGGCCGTCGGCGGTTGCGGGGGGATTGCCCGAGAATGTCCAGGTTTGGGGATTGAAATGCAGCCAGGAGGGTAGCGCCCCGCCGCCAGTCAGGGTGGCGGACAGGGCCAGGGTGTCGCCATCGGCATCGATGAAGGTGTTGCCGGGAATCTGATAGGTCTTGGCCCCCGATCCGGTCCAGGTGGTGTTGGCGATGGCATTGGCGAGGACCGGGGCGTCATTGCTGGTGTTCTGGTCGATGTTGAGGCGGAAGGACGAAGAGGCACTGCCGCCATTGCCATCCGACACGCTGATCTTGACGTCCACCTGGGGAAGATTGTTGGGGGCGTTGCCCGACAGGACACGGGTGGCGGCATTGAAGCTCAGCCAGGAGGGCAAAGCGCTGCCGTCGGCCTTGGTGGCGCTCCAGGTCAGCGTGTCATTATCGGCGTCGGTGAAGGTGTTGGCCGGAACCGTATAGCTCAACACCCCCGGCCCGCTCATGGTCTGTGGCCCCAGCGGATTGGCCAGAACCGGCGCGTCGTTGACGGTGGTCAGTGTCAGGGTGAAGGTGGAGGCCACCGTGCCGCCATTGCCGTCATTGGCGGTGACGGTCAGATTGTAGGACCCGACGCCTGAGGGCGGATTACCGCTGAAGGTGCGGCTGGCGGCATCAAACGACAGCCAGGAGGGCAGCGCTCCGCCGCCCTGTAACGTTGCGGAATAGCTCAGCGCATCGCCGTCGGGATCGGCCGAGAAGGTGTTGGCCGGCACCTGATAGCTCTTGGCCCCCGATCCGGTCCAGGTCTGGTTGGGAATGGCGTTGGCCAAGGTGGCGGTATCGTTGGCATTGGCGATGCTGATGGTGAAGTCGTTGGTGGCGCTGCCGCCGCGACCGTCATCGGCGGTCACCCGAAGGGCGATGCTGGCGACGCCTGAAGGCGGATTGCCGGAAAAGGTCCGGGTGGCGGAGTTGAACGACAGCCAGGACGGCAGGGCGGAGCCATCCTGCTGCTTCGCCGAATAGGTCATGGCATCGGCATCGGCGTCGGTGAAGACGTTGCTGGCGAACTGGAAGGTCTTCACCCCGGAGCCCGACCACGACTGATTGGCGATGGCGTTGGCCACCACCGGCTGGCGGTTCACGGTGATGGCGAAAGTGGTGCTGGCGGTATCGTTAGCGGCGTTGTCGGTCACCTTGAAGACGAAGTTGTCGCTGGCGCCGCCCCCACCGCCATGGGTGTAGGTGATGTTACCAGCCCCCAGATCCGATTGCAGGAAGGTGTCGCCGTTGTTCAGCGCCACGCCACTCTTGTAAAGGGTTCCACCGGTGGGCTTGGTGATGACGGTATAGCTCAGGGTGCTGGATGCCTGCTCACCATCATAGGAGGACAGCTTGGCGTTGGAGATGGTCACCGACTGGCCTTGGACCACCGTCGCGCCCTCGTTGATGGTGACGGTGGCGGCATCGTTGACATTGGTGATGGCGATGGTGAAGGCCTTGTCATAGGTCAGGCCGCCCTGGTCGGTGGTCCGCACTGTCACGCTCTGGCTGGTGGCGGACTCGTAGTCCAGATTGGCCCCGGCCTTGACCTGTAACTGATTGCCGACGATCTGGAACTTCGACGTGGCGCCGCCCACCAGCGAATAGGTGAAGGTGTTGCCCGCATCCTGGTCGGTGCTGGACAGATTACCCACCACTGTTCCGGCGGCGCTGTTTTCTGCCACCGAAGCGGCCGAGAGGGCGATGTCGGTGGGCGCCTCGTTGACGTTGGTGACGGTGATGGTGAAGGCCTTGTCGTAGAAAGCCCCCTGGGAATCGGTGGTTCGCACCGTCACGCTCTGGCTGGTCGCGGTCTCGTAATCGAGACCCGCTCCGGCCTTGACCTGCAGCTGGCTGCCGACGATCTGGAACTTGGTGGTGGCCCCGCCCACCAGCGAATAGGTAGTGCTGTCGCTGGTATCGGCATCGGTGGTGGACAGAGTACCGACCACCGTGCCAGCGGCGCTGTTCTCGGCCACGCTGGACGACGACAGGGCAATATTGGTCGGCGTGTCGTTGATCGAGGTGGAGACCACCGTGGTGGTGGCGTTGCTGGTAGTGGTGATGCCGTCATTGACCGCTACGGTGAAGGTGGTGGTCTCGGTCGAGCCCGGCACCACCCGGTTTGCGGTGGGGGTGAAGACCAAGCCGCGAATCGCCGTGGTCGCCGCCGCTGCCGTGCCGGTGAAGGTATAGGCGCCGCCACCCGAATTGCTGAAACCGTTCAGGGTGGTGAAGCTGCCCTTGGCCGCCGCATCCAGGGTGACGGTCACCGTCTCGGTCTGGGCCGGTGCTCCCGTATCGGCGATGGTAACGCCACCGAACGGCGACACTGTGGCGGTGTCGTTGACGGTCTGCCCTGCGCCAGCCCCGGTGATGGTCGGCGCGTCGTTGACGGTGATGGTGAAGGTCTTGGTGGCCGTGGCGGTGCCGTCGCTGACCTGAATGCTGAACGTGTCCGTGCCAGTGTATCCGGCTGTCGGCGTGTAGGTGATTGTTCCGCCCGGCGTGATGTCGGTGCTGCCCGATGAGGCGGTGGCGCTAGATATGTTCAAGGCGCCGTGGCTGGGCCCGCTGCTTTGCGTCCAGGTCTCGGTCTGGCTGGAATCGCTGTCGCTGACATGCAGATAAGATTTCAGATCCATCGCCGAGGCGCCGACCGCTACCGTCACCGATTGCGACGTACCGCCGACGAAACTCGGCGCGGTATTGGGATTGATGGCCCGCGATCCGGTCGCCGACCCGCTGCCGTTAATCGAGTTCCACGTCGAGTCAAGGCCAACGACTGAACTTATGTAGAAGGTTCCGGCATAGGTCGGCACGAAATCCGTAGTGGCGGTCTGAGGATTGTTGCCGACCTTCATGGTCGCGCCGCCACCGCTTATGGTTGTCTTGAACGGGTATGATGGATTTGCGAACCCGTCGTAAGCCGGAGCCGGCGAGGACACGAAATCCTGGGTTCCGACGAGAAAGACGGTTTGTCCGGTGTTGGGGCCGGCGCTGTACTGGAAGGATCCATTGAACTCGACATGGTAGGACTGAGTGGTTGAATTGGTATTAAAATAGAATGAGTAAGAACCGTTGATGTTGGCCCATAATGTTCCGTTCCAGGCGTAAACGAGCGTCACGCCAGTTCCCATATCAAAATAAAGGGCCGTCAGATCGTGGCCGTAGCCACTGAGGGCACCGTCATCGAGCGGCGCCCCCCGGTCGATGACGCCGGTTTGGTATTCCAGTGACCAATTTCCATGAATGCCGGTTACATCGGTCGAAGCGGCGACGTCAGCGCCGGTGGCGGCGGCTAGATCGTTGATGAAGGCCTTGCCGTCACCGTCCCCAGCGATGTCGCAACCATACAGAAGCAGATCGCCCCCAGCCTGCAGCGCATGGCCGATCTGGGCCAGTTCGGCCTGGATGGTCGTGTCGGACAGCATCGACTCGGTCAGGACATCGGCGCCGACCTTCACCATGCCGTCGTTACCGTGCGACAGGATGGAAATGCTGTCATAGCCGGAGTGGGTCTCCGCCCACTTGGCCATCTGGGCCAGACCACTCTGGCCACCGTCGATCTCCTCGATCTCGATACCCGGCTTCACCGCCGCTTCCAGGGTCTTGTAATCGGCCACCGAGGTATCGACGAACACCACCTCCTTTTTGCCACTGTTCTGGGCCGGATCGGCAGTCTTGAGCTCCACCGGGGCAGGAGCGTCTGGAATCAGCGCCTTCGCCGCAGGATCGGGGGCGGCATGGGCAGCGTCCGCCACTGCCGCCCCGTCGAACATCCAGCGCGGCTCCAGGGCCATGAGCCCCAGATCCATCTTCCGACGTTTGCGCTTGATGGGACCCATGCTTCACCGTCCAATCGGGCTGTTCGCGCTTATTCACTGACCCGATCGGCAAGACGGCTGATCTTGCCGCCCAGCCACGCCAGACCGTCACCCAGCGAGTCCTTGCGTTCGGGCTCGGGAGCGGCCACCGGCGCGGCCTCGGCCGGCTTGGCGAGGCCGTTGGAGATGAACGTCCCCAGCCAGGCCATGGCGTCCTGATGCTCGGGCTTGGGCGCGGGGGTGTCGGGGGTCACCGTCTCGATCACGGCGGGCGCCGCCACCGGCGCGGCATCGGCTTTCACCACCGGCGGCATGGCCAGCACTATGGCCCCCGACAGCCCATCTAGAGATTGCGAGGCCACCCGCTCGGGCACCGGATCAGCGCCGAGGGTTGATTGCAGCTTGCCGTAGGCCGATTGCATCTGGGCATAGGTCTGGAAACGTCGAAGCTCGGCGGCGATGGCCGAGGTCTCGGTGCTGATGCGCTCGATCTCGTTCTGAGTGCCGCCGCGCTGCTGATTGCCAGAGGCTTCGGCCAGACGGCTCTCGATCCCCCACAGTTTGTCGGCCCGCTCGAACTGCTTGGCCGCGCTGGCGAACTGATGCGAGATCACATGGACCTGGGCCAGCACCGCCATGCGCAGCGCGATGCGCTTGGCGTCGACCACCTTTTCGGCGCTGTCGGCATGGGCGAGACGGTCCGGCGCCGCCAGCAGATTGATGAGGTTCCATGTAACCTTTGTGCCCACGTCGTTCCAGCGGTTGTCCATCAGGAAGGAGTTGGAGTCGTACTGGCGCGAGAACGACAGGGTCACGCCCGGCAGCAGCTTCAGGATCTCCTTGTGAGTGTCATCGATGGCGATGCGACTCTGGTAATCTTGCTCGCGCAGATCGGGGTTGTTGATCAACGCCGCTTCTTCCATCTGCTCGATGGGTATGTCCCAGGCGGGGATGGTCATGCCGCCATTGGCGGGCACGTCCAGCTTGAAGTCGCTGCCGGGAGCCACGTTGATCAGGGCGGCCAGTTCCGACTTGGCGGTGGTCAGCTCCTGGTCGATGGCCTCCAACTGGCGGATGCTTTCCAGCAGGGTCTTCTGAATGCGCAAGCTTTCAGTGGGGTTCTTCAGCTTCTCCGCCTCGACCCGCTCGGAATCTTTCAACGCCCGCTCGGCATTGGCGATGACATCCGTGACCTTGCCCTTCAGCACCTGGGCTGCAGCGGCCCGCCAGAAGGTGAAGCGCACTTCCTGGACTAGATTGGCCACGGTCTTGCGCCGCTTTTCCTTGGCGATCAGAGCGCGATCGGCATTCTGCTGGGCCGTGAAGTAGGACACGCCGAAATCCAGAATGTTCCAGGTCAGGCCCAGATCGTTGGTGATGGAGAACCGATCCGCCGAATAGCTGGGATTGGACGTGCTGGTGGTCTGGGTATAGAGGTCGCGCGACCGCGTCGCATTGGGGGCCGAGCGCTCGGTATAGCCGGCATTAGCCGCCAGCTTGGGCAGCAGGTCGAAGCGGTCGAGGTCGAGCTGCCCCAGGGCCAGGGCCTCGTCCATCATCTTGGCCCGCTTATCCAGATTATACTTCAGCACGCGGGCCACCGCATCGGACAGGGTAAGCGGCTTGGACATCACCTCCTGGCCGTCGAACATGGCGGCGCGGTCGGCCTTGGCCTTGGCCGAGAATTCATCCTGGGTGAACGGCGTCGGCGTCACGGCGCAAGCCGACAGCAGGGCGGCGGTGGAAACGGCGGCCAGAAGGCGGGCCATGCGAGCGGAAACGATGGTCATGGTGATCTATCCCCTGGTCTTAGGAAAAGCGGACGGCGGCGTTGCGGGCAGCCAGCTTGAGTTGTTGGGTGAAGGCGATCTTGCCCACCGGCTTGTCACGGAGGTGATGGCCCAGCTTGATGACGTTGCCGTCCCGGACGGCGCCGGTCTTCTCCGGCAACCCGTTGATGCGCACCGTGATGGTGGCTTCCTGGCCCTTGTCGTCGCGGGCGATGATGCGGACCACCATGGTGCCCTTGAAGTCGGCGGGCGGCTGCCCCGCCAAGGTGCCGGAGCGGGAGTCGAAATTGAGCCATGACGGCAACGGCTGCCCCGTCACGCGAGCCGCGCTCAGCGTGACCACGGCATCGGAACGGCTATGGACAAAGGCATCCGCCGGAATTGTGACCTTCATGGGGCCATCGGCGAGTGGAGGCACCTGAACCTCGGGGCGAAGGGCGAGCAACCCCTCGACCGGAGGCCCGCCTTGGGTTGCGGTAACCACCGGCACACGGAATCCGCCATCCGCCGTCGGAGGCGTAAGCTGGGTCGTCATGACGACCGGAATGACTGGAGGCGCCACCACGACCGGGGTAACGGGAGCCACGGCCTTGGGGGCCTCGCTGATCTGCGTCTTCGAACTGTCGCCGACCGGTCCCGCAACGGGGGCCTTGGGCGCATCGGCAACGGGGGCCGCGACCGGAGCTTGTGACGGCGCTGAAATTGGAGCGAACACCGGTGGTGGGGTGGTGTCGCGAATGATGGTCTGTGGTTGTTCAACTGGCGGCGGCGCCGGTTGTGGCGCCACAACAACAGGAGCTGGGGCGGGAGCCTGCTTCGGCTCGGGCGGCGGCGGTGGTGGCGCGACAACAGCAGCAACGAAGTGGTTCACATTAACCGTGACGTTGTGATCCGCATTCGTGTTGCCGTCGGTTTCGCGGATCGCCAAGGTATAGGATGGCGTGGTCGCGAAATTGAACTTGGTGGCGTCCGCGACGGTAATGACGCCGGTTGCGGTATTGATGGCGAACAGTCCAGAGGCGTTGCCACCCTGAATCGACCACGTAACACCGGTTGTGTCGCCAGTCCCGGTCAGTGTCGCCACCGTGACGCCGTTGGCACTATTGTCATTCAGGGTGACGGGTGCCGGAGCGGTCCAGGTTGGAGCCACATCGGTAACGGTGATGGCGACGGCCTTGGACGAGGTGCCGTTGTTATCCGTGGCGTTGATGGTGATGTTGTAAACATTGGAATTAGCGGCACTGGCCGGATTTTCAAAATTCGGCGGCACCTTGAATGTCACTGCGCCGGTCGTGCTGCTGATGTTGAACTTACCGGCATCAGCTCCCGCCAAGGCATAGCTCACCGTGCCACCACTGGCGGTCGCCGCCGCCGTATAGACAGTGCCGGCACCGTTCTCGGCAAAATTGGTGGTGGCGCCCGAGCTGAAGGTCGGGCCGACATGGCTCACATTGACGGTGATATTGTGGTCCGCGTTGGTGGTGCCGTCGGTTTCGCGCACGCTAAGGGTATAGGACGGCGTCGTTCCGACATCGAACTTGGTGGCGTCGGCGACGGTGATGGCGCCGGTGGTTGCGTTGATGGCGAACAGACCCGAGGCGTTGCCGCTCTGAATCGACCAAGTAACCCCACTGGTGTCGCCGGTCCCAGTCAATGTCGCCACTGCGGCGCCGTTGGCGCTGTTATCGTTCAGGGTGATGGGAGCCGGAGCCGTCCAGGCGGGAGCCACGTCGGTGACGCTGATGGTCACGCCTTGCGACGCCGTGCCATTGTCGTCGGTTGCGCTGATGGTGACGGAATAAGAGTTGGAGCTGGCGCCGCTGCCCGGAGCCTCGAAATTGGGGGCGGCCTTGAAGGTCAGCACGCCGGTCGAGGTGTTCAGATCGAACTTGCCGGCGTCGGTTCCGCTCAGGGCATAGGTGACGGTGCCGGTTCCGGTGGCCGCCGCCGTATAGGCGGTCCCCGTGCCGTTCTCGGCGAAATTGGCGGTCGCGGACGAGGTGAAGCTGGGGCCGGGGGGCGGCGTGCCGCCGAAGGGGGTGCCATCCGAGGCGTATCCCTCGACAAACCCGGCATTCCAGGCGTTGAACGTCATGGAGGTTCCGGAGTTGCTGAACGATCCCAGGGTTCCCACCCCCATGTCGCCGACCAATCCGATCTTGCCGCCGGTCAAGAGAATGTCGCGCGCGTTGATTTGGGCGCTGCTCGTCCCGGTTTTGCCCCACACATAGGCGCCGGACGAGTCCAGCTTTACCTGGAACAGGCTATAAGAGCTCAGGCCCGAGACGGTGCCCCCGCCAGCAGGATTCAAGTCAATGGAACTTCCATTGGTCACGCCGCCGACATAGACGTTGTTCGATGCGTCGGCGATGACGGCGATACCGTTGCCGCCGTCGGTCCCCGCACCACCGATGCTGTCGGCCCAGATATAGGCCCCATTGACGCCGCTATATTTGGCGACATAGGTATCCGTCGATCCGCCGGAAGAGCTAAGGTTGTGCGTGGCCACGCTAGGGTCGAAATCCTTCGTCCCGCTGTAAACGCCGGCGACGATCACGTTACCAGCCGCGTCATGGCTAAGAATGCTGTGTCGAGAACTTGGCGAGAACGGAAGCGCGAAGGCCCACTGATTGATGCCGCTGGAATTGAGCTTTTGCACGAACATCGTGTCTCCGCCCAGAGACGACGTCAGGTCGGACGCCGTGCCTTGCGGGTTCATGTTCACGGTCGAGCCGCCGGAGATCAGGCCGGAAACGAAGATGCTGGTTCCGTCCGAGTCCACCGCGTAGCCCCGCTCGGTTCCCTGGGCCTGCGATGCCGGGTAATTGTAGGCGTCGTAGGCATTCACCCATTGGGTCGCGCCAATGGCATCAAGGCACAAAACATAGGCGGCGTTGCCGCCGCCCCGGTCCGTGACCGTTGTTCCACCGAAATTCACGCTGGTATTGAAGGTTCCGATCAGGACGATGTTGGTTCCGCCCACCACGGCCACATCCATGGCGTTGTCACTGCCCGTGCCGCCAAAGGTCTTGGTCCAACCATAGGTTCCATCGGATGCGAATTTCGTTACGAATATGTCGTAACTGCCATTGCTGGTGATGTTGTCATTGGTCGATCCGGGATCGAACTTGGCCGTTTTCTGGAAGCTGCCGGTGACAATGACATTGTCGCTGCTATCGACCGCGACACCAAGGCAGGACGTGAATGGATTGTTTGTCCCCAGCGGAGAGACGCTGTCGCCCACGATCTTCGACCACAGGAAGGATCCCGACGACGAATATTTGGCGATGAAACCGGCCTGGTTGCCCGCGCGCTGCGCCGCCGAGGTTATTGTGGCGGGACTGGATGAATCTAGGGCGACGCCGGTGTCAAAAGAACCGGCAACATATATGTTGCCGCTGGAATCAACCGCCGAGGCATTGGTGTTGATATAGGCATTGGTGTTCGAGGGATGGTCGATCTTGATCTGGAACGCCGATGGGCCGACAAGGTCGTGGCCGTAATTGGCAAGACTGGAGGCGTCCAGCGGCGAGGCCGTCACCTCTCCGATGGTCTTCTCCAACGTCCAATCGCTCGAGGCGCCGGTGGTGTTGTCGGACGCGGCCACGTCCGCTCCGGTCGCGGCGGCCAGTCCGGCGATGAATTGCTGGCCGTCGTCTCCCTTGGCCAGATTGCAGTTGTAAAGCAGGATGTCGCCCCCCGCCGCCAGGGCGTGGCCGATCTGGGCCAGTTCCGCCTGCACGGTCGCGTCGTTCAGCGCTGTCCAGGTGATGTAGTCGCTGCCCAGGTTCAGGACGGCTTCACCGCCATGGGACAGCACCGAGACGCTGTCATAGCCGGAATGGGTCTCCGCCCACTTGGCCATCTGGGCCAGGCCGCTCTGGCCGCCGTCGATCTCCTGGACCTCGACACCGGGCTTCACGGCCGCTTCCAGGGTCTGGTAATCGGCCACCGAGGTATCGACGAACACGACCTCCTTCTTGCCGCCATCCTGGGCGGGATCGGCGGTGCGGACCTGCACCGGCGCCGGGGCGTCGGGGATCAGTGCCTTGGCCGCCGCATCGGGGGCGGCATCGGCCATGGCGGCGCCATCGAACATCCAGCGCGGCTCAAGGGCCATCAGGCCGAGATTCAGACGTTTGCGTCGGGAAGGAACAGAAGTCATGGCATCAATCCTGATTGCGACTCGCCTGGAAGCGGGTCGGGGGCATGCCGAAACGGCGGGTGAAGGCGGCGGAAAAGGTGGGGACGTGCGAATAGCCCAGTGAAAAGGCGATATCCTTGATGGAGGCGCCGCCATCCATCACCAGGTCGCGGGCGCGAACCAGACGCCAGTCCACCAGCCATTCAAAGGCGGTCATCCCGAACACGGCTCGGAACTGGGCGTTGAGCTTGCGGGGCGGCACGCCGACCATGCGGGATATTTCGGCCATGGACGGGGGAGAAACCGGATCGGTCAACAGAATGTCGCGGACGGCGAAGGCGTGCCGCTGGTCATCGCTCTCGTCCGAAGTCGAAACCTCGTCCACCAGCAGTTCGATGACCTTGCTTTGGACATACAGATTGAAGGCCGATCCACGATAAGGCGTGCGAGAAAGGTCCTCGGCGACACGGCGCACCAGGGCGGAATTGGCGATTTCCACCTGCTCGCACCCACCGGACAGCAGCCTCTCCAGGCTGGAACCGTGACCGTTGCCATGCCCCAGAATGATGCGCAGCCGGGCGGGAGAAACACATGCCACCAAGGCGTAATCACCGCCCGTCTCCGCCAAGCGTCCATCGGAGACCGACAACTGGACCATGGCTTTCAGACGCTCTCTCCGCGCATGGGAGAGCCTCAGGATCACCTCCAATCCTTGGCCGACCTGGATATGTTGAATATCGCTTGGCATGCGCTCTCCGCGTCGAATGTCTCGACAGCGGGATTAGAGCGCAGAGGGTGGCCCGAATTGAACCGAGGTGGTGTACGAAATCCTGCCTAAAGTGTTAGGAGGGCGTGCCGGGAGCGTAATATACGCTCGCCCGCTCATCACGGAATCCGGCTGGCGGCACTCCGAAACGCTGGGCAAAGGCCGCAGCGAAGGCACTGCGGTGAGAATATCCCAGCCGATAGGCGATTTCCTTGATGGATAATTCGCCGACAGCCAGGAATTGGGCGGCCTGCGCCATTTTCTGGTCCAACAGCCATTGCTGTACCGTCATGCCAAATTCGCGTCGGAACGCCTCGTTCAGGCGGCGGGGCGAAGTTCCCACCTGGCGGGCGACATCCATCAGATCCGGCGGAGAGGCGAGATCGGTCAGCAGCAGATCACGCGCCGCCAAAAGGCGGTGACGCTCCCGGCCCAGCACGCGGTCATCGCCGGAATCGCCCTCATCCATGAGATCGACCACCGCCGACAGCATTTCCAGAACCTTGCCCTGCAGGAAGAAACTCAAGGCATTCCCGCGATAAGGGGCGGCGCGAACATCTTGCACGATACGCCCCAAATGGGCCGTTCGAGCCGGAGTGAGGGCCAGCGTCTCGGGGCGATCATCCAGCATCCTGGCCAAGGGACGAGGGCAACGCGTATCGCCGAAGAAATCACGCAGCCGATCCGGGGTCAGCGCCAAAGCGACATGCTCGAAGCTGCCCCCTCCCGGCAGGGCTCGATAGAATGACGCGGGATGGCGGCAGATACCAACGCTGAACCGCTCCTCATCAGTCACAATGGGGGCGCTGATTCCAGGCCGGATACATTCGTCGCCACCCGCGAGAAACACCCGAATCCAGAGCTGGGTGTCATGGGGCATCACGACTTTCTTGTAGTTGATGTTCGGCACCCCTTTGGCGAACACATGAAAGAAATCCGCCCCATCCCCCAAGGAATGATGGGCGAAGGTCTCCGGGTGGCGACGGATCACCGTTTCGCGCCCCACCTCCGGGGCATCAACCCAATGTTCGACGATCGACATGCCTGCTCAGCCTAATCACAACCAGGATGCGGAACTCTTTTGAGATTCTGATTTCACCATCAACGCCTCATCCGCCCTTGTGCCCGCATTTCAGGCCCATTGATCGGAAATCCCCGCATCACGAGGTCAGACGCGACGAGGGGGTGACTCTACCTGAAACTGGGTCGAAGTTGCGAGCCGAAGAAGATACGTGAAATGGAAAGGTTAAGACGCGCCAATGCACGCTGGCTGATGAATGGCCAATCGCATGTAGACTCCACCGGCCGCTCCCGATGATATTGAGCGGACGCTAATCCCGGAGACGGCCGATGCGCTCCGCCTATGAATTCTTGAAATTCAACTGGCTTCTGGAAGACGAGGAGGCGACCTTCCTGCCCCTGGACGGCGACGTCGAGCGGCATCCTTATCCCATGTCGCCCGAAACGGGCGAGGCCAGCTTCACAAAGATCGAACTGGCCATGGGCATGACGCTGTTCCGCACCACCCGGCGTTTCACCCCGGCATCGTTGGGGCAATTGATCCATATCGGGCATGTGGAAGGTTCTTTTCCCGGCGAATCTCTGATGATCCAGACGGTCACCGGCGGCCAGGTCATTCATCACGAGAAATACCCTGCAGCCGAGTTGATCTTTCGCCCAGGCATCGATTTGTTCCGCCTAGCCGACCGATTGGAAGTCGATCCCGTGGTCGATGGCTCCACTGACGTCATCATGACGGCGCTGACCATCAGCCGGACAGTGCTTGGCCACCTGGTCGGCCATGACATCGCCGAACGCACCCTGGAAGCCTTGGATCTGACCCCCGCCCCCAGAATCCGGGTGCGAGCGATGCCTCACCATGTCTCCGCCCATTTACACAACGCCATTCCCCATGACGTCGCCGGGGCCAGCCGTCGCCTGCTGTGCCAAGCCCGCGCGCTGGAATATCTGACAGCGCTGATGGAACACCTTGGCGCCAATGTCGCTGCCCCTCCGCCCCTTTCGTCATCGAGACGGCAGGCACAGACGCTTTATCAGCAGCTCATAACCTTGCAAGGAAAGTTGCCGACGCTGGAAGAACTGGCCATGCAATTCAATGTCTCGGCGCGGTCGCTCAACAACGCGTTCAAGGCCGAATACGGGCAGCCCATTCATACATTCATCGCCGAGCATCGTCTGGCCGAAGCCCATACCGCCATCGAGAGCAGCGACATCCCCTTGAAGACCCTGGCCCAGCGCCTGGGCTATATCCACACCAACCACTTCCTGGCCGCATTCCGCAGGAAATTCGGCTATCCGCCGGGAAGCTTAAGGAAGAGGCACACGCGGGAACCATAGCGCCGCCTTCTAAGACGGCTCGGGTGAGAATAGCGCAGGTTGACGCCCCGGCCCGCCAGGGTGCTATCGCAAATTATTCGCAGAGCCGGTTGAACTCTGGACGCCGCAGGCGCATCTCCTATGGGGATGAGGTGCGCCTTATGTCGATTCGATCCATCGCCCGGAATGTGATCATCACAACCTTGGCAGGTTGGCTATCCCTGTCATCGGTATGCGCGGCCGAGATGAGTGTGACGGCGGATGGCCGGACCTTGTTAATCAGCGGCTTCATTCAGGAATGGGACCATTGCGTCGCCGCCCGCCTCCTGGCCGCCAACCCGACCATTCGACAGGCTCGCATCAATTCCCCCGGCGGGCATGCCTGGGCCGGAGCCTATATCGGCCGGCTGTTCGGTTGGGCCGGGCTGGAGGCGGTGGTGCCCAAGGGAGCGGTGGCGGATTCGGCGGCGGGCGTGGCGGTGCTCGGCGCGCCGCGCAGGGTGATTGCCGGCGAGATCGGATTGCATGGCCCGTGGCTCTCGCGCCCGGATCAATCCTCTTTGTCGCGAGTTACCTTGGCCGAAACTTCGGCGGAGATGTCCTCGGTGCTGGAATTGGGCGGCATGCCGCCCGAACGGATCAACAGGGCCATGAAAACCGCCCGAGATCGCCTGTACCGGATCGACGGCGTTGCGGCGGCCTCATTCCACCATCGCGGCCAGCCGGACCCCGCCATGATCCAGCGCACGGCCGCCACTTGCCGTGCGATTTCCTGACGTCAGGCATTGGAACGGACACTGCCCTTGGGCGGATCTTCGGAGATTGATGAACGGCATCGTTTCGGCACTGCGGTTCTTGTTTATGCGTCATGCATCGCGACGGTTGGCTATTCCCTGGCCAGCATGCGATCAAACCGATCAACTCAGTTCCCGTTTTTGCCTTTTCCTTAAGTTCCCTGGTGGATATCCGTACTTCTTGCGGAATGCCGCCAGGAAGTGATTGACGTGGGAATACCCCAGACGCTCAGCCAAGGTCTTAAGGGGAATATCGCTTCCTTCTATCGCGGCGTGGGCTTCTGACAAGCGGTGTTCGGCGATGAATGTATGGATGGGCTGGTCGTATTCTGCTCGGAAGTCATTATTCAGGGTGCGAACCGATACATTGAACTGGGCAGCCAGCGTTTCCAGGGTTGGCAATTTTCCGTAGGTGTTGATGAGATATTCGTGCAGGTCCCTGGCCCGTTGGGTCGCGACCTTAACAGGCGGGGCGTCGTTCTCGTTCGTGCCCAAGTGATCAATCAACGCGGTCAGGTAATCAAGGACCCGAGCTTGGATGAACAGGGTGCGCATCAAGCCTGTCATGTTGTTTGGAATGGCTTTCTGCAAAATCGATGAGACGCTTGAGGGCATGGCCCGAACCACCACTGCGGGGGCTACGCCCAGACCAAGGGCGACCAAGGTTCTATCGGCAACCGTTGGCCCCAGAAGATTGGCCAAAGCGGGGCGTCCCACAGCCAGGACCGTGGCTAGGCAATCAAAGGTGCAGTCAACGGCTGGGGTGACGGCTATTTCTTGGCTATAGCGAAACAGGTCAAACCCAACGCCATAGCTGAAAGTTTCTTTCATGATGTGATCGTCTTGGATGCTGCGCCCATGACTCAGCGAATGCAGCATTAGCGTTTCTACGGGCAAAGAGGCTTCCAGCCTTGCGGTCTGCACCAGCTTTCCGGTGGCCGAAGAGTTGAAGCGATAATCGGCGCGCAAGACCGACATTCCCATGGGCAGATCGTATTTGGATATCCAGCCCACGCCTAATTCGAGGGGGATGGGGGCCCGTTTGCATTCTATGTCCCGATCGACGGCGCGAATTTCCGTCGAACTTTGCTGGGGGTCGATCAGCCAATTCAGAACGATGCTGTCGTATCCGGGTTTCATCCTGACGGGTACCTTTTTTGGGCCTGACATGCCAATTCGCTACAATAGGTCACTACTCGTGCCATACGTCCATCTGAAGATAAACAGGCTTGCTGGACATTGCCTGATCTCGTGGAAATTTGGGCGTTTCGCGTAGAACAGATGGGTCGAGTTGCCTCTTCCGAATGGCGTACACAATACGAACGATTTATGTTTTGTCGTGCGCGGGAGAGCCACGCTATGAGTTTTTCTGGTTTCAGAGCCGGCCGTCTGCTGGCCTCCGTCTCTCTGGTCGCCCTGCTGGCCGCCTGCGCGGTTACGCCCGAACCATTCACCAAAGATGAATTGGCGGCCCAAGCCAAGGAGGATCGTGCCGATATGTTCAAGGGCGGCGAGCCCCTGACATCGGCCCTGACGGTGTCGGACGCCATCGCCCGCGCGGTTCGCTACAACCTGGACAAGCGCTCAAAGATGATGGATGAGGCGCTTGCGCTTGGTCAGACCGATGTGGATCGCTGGGACCTGCTGCCCAAGCTGACCGCCAATGCTGGCTATAATGAGCGTTCCGAACCCAACTCGACCCGCTCGCGCGATCTCTATACCCAGACCACCTCCACCTCCAATCCTACCTATTCCGCGGATCGCTTCGCCAAGACGGCCGACCTGACCATGTCCTGGAATGTGCTGGATTTCGGACTGACCTATTACACCGCCAAGGCCAATGCCGACCGCGCTCTGGTGGCGACCGAGCGTCGGCGCAAGGCAGTTCACAACCTGATCTCCGAGGTGCGTTTCGCCTTCTGGCGCGCCGCCGCCTACCAGACTCTCAACGGCGAGGTCAATGCGGCGGTGGCCGAGGCCAAGGTGGCGCTGGACAAGGCCCGTCTGGTGGAGCGCGAGAACCTCAAAGCTCCGGTCGAAAGCCTGCGCTACCAGAAATCCTTGCTGGAAACGCTCCGTCAGCTGACCGCGATCCAGCAGGAATTGTCCACTGCCCGCATTGAACTGGCGGCACTGATCAACGTGCCGCCGGGGACCGATCTGGTCCTGAATGTTCCGGCCGATATGAAGCTGCCCGACTGGCAGATGGGCTTGGAGCGCATGGAAGAGACGGCCTTCGTCAACAATCCCGATCTGCGCGAGCAGGGCTACCTGACCCGTATCGCCCTGGATGACACCAAGAAGGCCATCATCCGCATGCTGCCCGGCGTCACCTTCACCGCCAGCCGCAATTACGACTACAACAGCTTCCTGATGGACAATCACTGGTACGAGGCCGGTGCCAAGTTGTCGTGGAACCTGATGAACGTAATCTCGGGCCATGACGCGCTGAAATACGCCGATGCCAATGAGGAGACCGCCAAGGCCCGGCGTCTGGCATTGCGCATGGCGGTGCTGGCCCAGGTCCATGTCTCGGAGCGGCAGTTCCGAAATGCCAGCAGCCAGTTCACGCAGTCGGACGATCTGTGGAAGGTGGACCGGCGGCTGTTCGAGTTGTCGGATGCCAAGGCGGCCAACGACGCCAGTGGCATCCTGGAGCGGGTGGCCGGTCACGCCTCGGCCATCGCCTCGCAATTACGGCGCTTCCAGACCTATGCCCAGGTGGAACAGGCCTATGCCAAGATGCAGGCGACGCTCGGCGACGATCTGCTGCCTGACAGCGTCAAAGCGGCTGATGTGAAGAATCTCAGCATCATTGTCGCGCGGCGGCTGGAGCAATGGGGCAAGGGCGAGATGGCGATCCCGATGGGAGCGGAGGAGACGCCCGTCGCTCCGACTCCGGCTATGGATGCCGCCGCCCCCGCCAAGGGCACGCCCGATCTGTTGTCCGGCATGGTCCGCTTTTTCCAAGATGGACTGAAGCAGCCCGAGGAGGTTGCCACTCCTTCGGTGAGCGCCCCCCAGGATGCCATCAAGCTCTCTCCGTCATCACAAGTTGAGGCGCGTGACCAGCTCTCCGGCATGTTCGACAAGGCGTTTCGCTTTCTAAAGGACGGCCTTGGAATGGATCAAGGCGCCAGGTCGGATGACCTCGCATCGGCGCGGTAAGTGCGGGGATCGCTCCCATGGGGGCAGCCCTAATAACGGCTGGCCACCGGAATGCCGGTCTGGAAACGAGGAACACGGTCATGAGCCACATCAAGCGCAACAATTCGCGAATTAATCTGGCGGCGGGCATTCTGGCCCTGGAACCCCGTATGATGTTCGACGGCGCCGCCGTGGTCGACGCCGCCCATGCCGCCGCCGATGCCGCCGCCAAGGCGTTGATTCCCGTTGTCGCCGCTCCGTTGGAGGTGAGAGCCGCCGATCCCTCCAAGGATGGTGGCAAGAAGGAGGTGGTGTTCATCGACACCAGTGTCGCCGATTACCGGACCCTGGAGGCGGCGGTGAAGGACGGCGTCGGCATCGTCGAGGTCGACGGCGGCCAAAGCGGTCTGGCCCAGATGGCCAAATGGGCGGAAATCCATGCCGGGTATGACAGCATTTCCATCTTGTCGCATGGTTCAGAAGCCACTTTGAAGGTGGGAACCGATGTGCTGATCGCGTCGAGCCTGTCCAATACAACCGTTCAGGCCGAACTTGCCGATATCGGCCATGCCCTGACGGCTGGCGGCGACCTGTTACTGTATGGCTGCGACGTGGCCAAGGGAGAGGATGGCCAGCAGTTTGTCACGGATCTTGCGGCGGCGACCGGAGCGGATGTGGCGGCGTCCACCGACACCACCGGTCACGGTGGAAACTGGACGCTCGAATACTCCAGCAATTCCGACAAGTATGTCTCAGGCCAGCTGGTCGATGTTGTATATGAATATTCTTATGACCTGCTCTCCGTTGGTAATGGTACGTTAACGATCTACAGTATTTGGAATGTATCTCAGACAGCAACCGGCATAAAATTTTCATTCAATATCTATAATTCATCTACAAACACGGATGGGCCGTTCACAATAAAAGGGCAGTGGGGGGCTCAAACTGAACATACTCTTATAAATTATTTTAATAGCGCATGGGGGGACTATACGGCCCATGACTGGGGAGTCACATGGGCCGACCTTGGCGGCGCCCCCACTGGCGGAGCAGGCACGAAATACGTCACGTTCTATTTGTATGCCAGCGGTACTGGAATACCTCTGACCGGCCTTTCATATCAGGAAAGCTTTGGTTACAACCCCAATGCCACTCCGGCCTTCGTCTCTTCCGGCACCACCAATCTGACCTTTTCCCCAGGCGCCACGGCCCACGACATCACCTCCTATCTCGGCGTTACCGATTCGGACTCGAGCCAGACCGAGACATGGACACAGAGCGTCGCCCCCAACAATGGCGGTAATTTGCTCTTCACCTCCGCCACCGGTACTTCGGGGGCTGGCACCATCTCGCCCACGGGAACCGTCACCTACACCCCCAACGCCTCATTCGTCGGCACGGAAACCTTCACCGTCCAAGTCAGCGACGGCACCGCCACGGCGACTAAGGCCTTCAGCGCCCTTGTTGACAATGCGCCCACGGTGACGGCGGGCAGTACCACCGCCTACACAGAACGCACTCCGACCACTGTGGCTCCCGCCATCACCGTTACCGATGCCGACGGCAATTCGGAATGGAATGGCGGGACGCTGGCAGTGAACATCAGCGCCAATGCCGATGCCACCGACAAGCTGTATCTGGCCACCAGCCAGCCGGGATCGGCGGGGTACTGGGTCGATGCCGCCAGCAGCAACGCCATCAAGTATTGGGATGGCAGCGCCAACACCACCATCGGCACCGCCAGCGCTACCCAAGTGACCGGTTCGTCCACCTGGACCACGACCTTCAACGCCAGCGCCACCAATGCCTTGGTCAGCGGGTTGGCCCAGGCGATCTTGTACGACGACAATACCCACGCTCCCGGCACGTCGAGCCGGACGGTCCATTTTGCAGCCACCGACAAATGGGGCCTCGCCACCGCCGCCGACCAGACCGTCACCATCGCCGCCATCAATGAGGCTCCGACCCTTTCGGGCATGTCCAATGCGGTGACCTGGTATCAGGGCGTCGGCGCCGCCACCATGGATTCCGGGGCGGCCATCGCCGATGTGGAGCTTGACGCAGCCAATTCCGGCAACGGCAATTATGCCGGAGCCTCGGTCAGCATCGTCAACCATGCCGGGGCCGATGCCAACGACGTGATCTCGGTGGCCAACGGCTCGGGCTATACGGTCAGCGGCGGGAATATTTCGGCGGGTGGCCATGCCATCGCCACCTTCTCCGAGACCGGCGGCACCTTCACGCTGACCTTTGCCGATAACGGCACCAAGCCGACCACAGCCCTGGTCAACGATGTGCTCGACCACATCATCTATTCACGCACCAGCCCGCCCTCGGCCGATGGTGCCCAGACGGCGCAACTGGACTGGACCTTCCATGACGGCAACAGCGGTGGCCAGGGTTCCGGCGGCGATCTGACGTCTGCGGGTTATTCCACCGTCACCCTCAACCGTGCTCCGGTGGTCAGTGCCGCCCAGTCGACCCAGACCTCGGTGACTGGCGTGGCCTTCACCTATCAGGTTCCATCCGGCACCTTCCATGACGCCGATGCCGATGCCCTGACCTATAGCGTCCAGCGGGTCGATTCGTCGGGGACGCTGGTCAATGGCGGAGCCTTGCCGGGATGGCTAAGCTTTACCGCCGGAACCAGGATCTTCTCTGGAACCTCGGCCGCGTCGGATGCGGGGGCATCCTATTTCAAGGTCAGTGCCTCGGACGGCCACAGCACCACCACCGATACGGTCCGGATCGACGTCTATAATGGCCCCAGCGTGTCATCTATCGATCGGGCCGCCGGAACCACTGCCTATACCAACGCGACCAGCCGCGACTGGACGGTTACTTTCAACGCGGCGGTTTCCGGGGTGGATACCACTGATTTCTCGCTGGTCACCACCTCGGGAACGGCGACGGGCGCGGTCTCATCCGCCACTACCGCCGCGGGCGCCATCGCCAGCGTCACCGATAGCGGCGACCACAAGACTTATACCGTCACCGTTACCGGGGTCACCGGCGACGGCGATCTGGCGCTGAATCTCAATAATGCAGGGACCGGCATCACCGATATCTCCTATGGCAAAGCCATCACCGGCGGCTTCAGCGGTCAGGCCTATACCGTCGATCATACCGTGCCTTTGATCTCGTCGATCAGCATTCCCAGCGCCACCAACAAGGTGGGCGACGTCATCACCGCCACCATCACCCTTGCCGCCGACAGCGGTAATGACAGCTACTATACCCTGGGCTCGGCGAAGACCGTCGACGGCTTCACCTTGGGGAGCCTGAGCACTGTGGACGCCACCCATCTGAGCGCCACCTTTACCGTCACCGATGGCGGCGGCGATGTCGCGGCCAGCGGCGGGCAGATCCCGGTCAATCTGGTTCTGGTGGACCGCGCCGGCAATTCCAGCGCGGCTTACACTACCGCTATGGTAACGACCACCGGGCGTATCGACGCTAATGCGCCGTCGAATCTCGCCCTATCCACCACGGATATCAATCAGGCGGGGAATGCCAACGCTACCGTCGGCACCTTCTCCACCACCGATCTGTCGTCCAATTCCACCTTTACCTACACCCTGGTGGCCGGGGCGGGCAGCACCGACAACGCCAAGGTTTCTATTTCCGGCAATACTCTGTCGGTGAATAACCAGACCCTGACTGCCGGGAATAGCTATTCCATCCGGGTCCGCACCACCGATATCGGCGGCAACAGCTTTGATAAGGTTCTGACTTTGCGTGCCAATACGGTGCCACAGAACGGGCCGGTGCCCAGCGCGCCAAAGGGGGTGCAGGGTGTCAACTTCAGCTATCCCCTACCACCCGGCACCTTCACAGATGGCGACGGCGATCCGTTCACCTATACCGCTACCAATTTGCCGCCGGGTCTGACCATCAATCCGACAACCGGCGCCATTTCAGGCACTCCCTCCGGGACTGGTACTTATACCGCCACCATTACCGCCAGTGACGGCCACGGCGGCACGACCTCGCAGACGGCGACGTTCAGTTTCGATGCGCCGCCCCATGCCTCGCCGCCGCCATCGACCTCTGGCGGGGTCGGCCTGAACGGCGGCGCAACCCTTGGCGGTGGCGGGGTTACCACCGGAACCGGCACGGGAACGGGAATATCCACCGGTGGTGGCTTTGGTGTGCCGAATGATGGCGGCGGATCGGGCTGGGGTGGGACGTCTGGCGGTATTGGGTTTGGCGGCGGCGCCACGGCCGGCGGATACAGCTTTGGCCCGTCCACGGGCGGAGCCGGAAGTGGTGTGGGCGCTACGTCTGGTGGGGTGGGAACCTTTGGCGGTACCACTGCCGGAGGCCCCAGCTTTGGTTTGTCCACGGGTGGGGCCGGAAGTGGCACGGGCGGTACATCTGGCGGGGTGGGCTTCGGCGGAGGAGCCGCGGCCGGCGGCACCGGTGTCGGCTTCGCGGGCGGCACAGGAACCGGCGGCACGACCACGGGCGGGACCGGTGGCGAGAATGGTGGAGTGGGCAGCTCGGGCGGCGCCACGGCGGGTGGTCCGGGGGTCGGCTTTGCGGGCGGCACCGGAGCCGGTGGCACGACCACGGGCGGGACCGGTGGCGAGAATGGTGGAGTGGGCAGCTCGGGCGGCGCCACGGCGGGTGGCCCGGGGGTCGGCTTCGCGGGCGGCACAGGAACCGGCGGCACGACCACGGGCGGGACCGGTGGCGAGAATGGTGGAGTGGGCAGCTCGGGTGGCGCCACGGCGGGTGGCCCGGGCGTCGGCTTTGTGGGCGGCACCGGAGCCGGCGGCACGACCACGGGTGGTGGCGAAAATCGCGGTGTCGCCACCAGTGGGAACTCCGCAGGCATTTCTGGCGGTACCAGTGTTGCAGGTGGTGGAGGAAGCGCTCCGGGTGGAGCAGCCGCCAATGGTTCCACCGGGGCCGCGCAGGCCGGGGTGGGGGGCTCTGGCGGGGTGGCGGTGATCGCTGAGGCTAGGACAGCTTCGGCTCCCAGCGCTTTCCAGGTCGCGGTTGCGGCCAAGAGCGCCAGTGGCGGAGATGCGCTGGTTTCCGCCGCTCCAGTTAAGGATGCAGCGGTGGAACTTGGGAGCCGAATTTCCGTTCAGATTCCGGCCGACTCGTTTGCCCATACCAAGGCCGATGCGGTGGTGACCTTGAGCGCTCAGCAGGCGACTGGTGCCCCCCTGCCGGGCTGGATGAATTTCAATCCTCAGAGCGGTACCTTCGAGGGCACTCCACCGCCCGGGTTCAAGGGAGAAGTTTCCGTCAAGGTTGTGGCGCGCGATGCCGAAGGACGCGAGGCAGTCCAGACATTCACTATCAAGGTGGGAGACGGCGGACAGGGCCAGGCTGCCCCCAACTCGGACGGTCAACCTCAGGGCGGGCAACCCCAAGCCCCGGGCCGAACGGGAATGCTGAAGCCGTTGGGACGGTCATCGCTGACCCAACAGCTTCGCGAAAGCAGTCAGCACGGGCGCTTGGCCAAACAATTTGCCCTATTCCAGGTCGTCAAGGCAAACGGTAGGGCGGCGTGATAATTCGTTCCCTGGTCCTGACACTGGCGGCGCTTGCGCCTGTCGCCGCCTTTGCCCAGGTGCCTCAGAGCGACATACGCGCTCAGCTGACACCGCGCGACTACACCACCCTGGCTGCCGAAATTGGTGCCAAGGTGGAGCGGATCGCAGTGCGGGAGGGCGAGCATTTCACCAAGGGCCAAGTGCTGGTTGGGTTCGACTGCTCGATCCAACGCGCCAATCTGGCCGAGGCTCGCGCCAATTCTTCATCTGCATCCAAGACGGTCGCGGTCAACAAGCGTCTGCTGGAGCTTCAGACCATCGGCAAGCTTGAGAACGATGTGGCGATGGCCGAGATGGACAAGGCGGCGGCCAAGGAGGCCGCCAGTGCCGCCGTGGTGGGCAAATGCCAAGTGTCCGCCCCCTTCGAAGGCCGGGTGGTGGAGCAGAAGGTGCGGTCCCAGCAATTCGTCCAGCCCGGCCAGGCACTGCTGGATATTTTGGATGATTCCGAACTGGAGCTGGACTTCGTGGTTCCCTCCAAGTGGTTGGTCTGGTTGAAGCCGGGACATAGCTTCCAGGTGGTCATCGACGAGACCGCCCGGACCTATCCGGTCAAGATGGTCCGGGTCGGCGCCCGCATCGACCCGGTCAGCCAGACGGTGAAGGTCACCGGCACCATCGGCGGACGCTTTCCGGAATTGTCGGCGGGGATGAGCGGCAAGGTGCTGCTGGCCCCGCCGCCATGAACGAGGTCTTCCTTACTCTCCTGGACCTTCAAGGCCGCATCATGGCCGCCAGGCGTCCGATCGAGACCGCCTTCCTGGCCGTCGATCTGGTCCATACCCTGGTTCCCTACCGGCAGGCGGCCTTGTGGGGCAAGGATGACGGTGTCGTGGCGCTTTCCGGGGCGGCGACAGTGGAGGCAGGGAGTCCTTACGTGTTGTGGCTGGGTCAGATGTTTCGGAAACTGTCGAACCTGTCCGCTCCTACAGTTCTGACCGCTCGCGATCTTACTCCCGCATTGGAGGAACAGTGGGCGGATTGGCTGCCCGCCTAACGTAACCCTGCTGCATCAACTGACGCAGCATGTAGGCTGGATTCATCAAGGTCAGGTGCTTGCCGTCCGTTGTCACCACGTCACGATTGGGCGCGGTCAGGTAGGGATTGGGGGGGGTCTGTTCGTCGGGCGGAACATAAACGCCGCCGTGAGACGTCGCCCAGCGTCGAAAGCCGATATCGGTTTGAACCGAGGTTCTGGCTTCATGCGTGGCGAGATCGACGGCCTGTCTTTTCTCGTTTTCTGCGGCAATCCAAAAGGATATTCCCACGGCGAAGGTCCAGAAGACCGCGGCCCCAAATATAAGCCTTCTGAATGCGGAAAGGGATATTGCCGCTGAAGAGAGGGCGTGGGTGGGCATGAAAATCTCTCCTCAGCAGAGGATCGCCTGCCATGCGCAGCTGATTGCTCTACGGTAGCATTTAGATAAAAAGTATAGGCATAAGTTTTCCTCATGCCCGACCCCAAATTTTGCTGCGACAGCCGCTTCCGTTGCTGGCATACGTCCAATAACTCTGATTTTGGTTGCCACCGGATGCCTCGGCACTTTCGACGATCACTTGAAAGTTGAACCTTCAAGGCGCATCAGCGATGGGGGCGTCTGACGCCGATCGTGGGAGGGTAAATCGGAACCACGTTCCCACGTCGATTTCGGACTCGATCCAGATGCGGCCGTGGTGATGTTCGACGATCTTCTTACAAACGGATAGGCCGATGCCGGTCCCTTCGTAGGCCTCGCGGGGAACCAGCCGCTGAAAGACGCTGAAGGCGCGCTGAAAATCAGCCTCGGCGATGCCGATTCCGTTGTCGTGAACCCAGAATTCCCAGACGGAGCCCTTGTTGCGACACCCGATCTCGATGTGAAGCGGGCGCGCGGTGGAACGATATTTGACAGCATTGCCGATCAAGTTCTGAAATAGTCGGCCCAGTTCCTGACGGTTTCCCCATACGGTCGGAAATGGGCTGACGACGTCAATCCGCCCGCCGGCTTCGCTGATGGAAACATCAAGGAGATGGAGGCTTTCGGCGACCACTTCGCCCAAGTCCACGACGTCCAGGGGGCGGTCGTCCCTGCCGGTGCGGCTATAGTCCAGCAGATCAAGAATCAACTGATCCATCCGCTTGGCGCCGCCGATGGCAAAGCCCAAAAAATCCTTGGTATCCTCATCAAGGGCGCCACCCAGCCTGCGCTCAATCATCGCAAGATAGCTGCTAACCATCCGCAGAGGCTGACGCAGATCGTGCGACGCCACATAGGCGAATTGCTCCAACTCGGCATTGGCGCGGGTCAGTTCCTGGGCCTGGGTTTCCAACTGCCGGTTCGCATCTTCGTATTTTGCCGCAGTCGCCTGGACCGTGCGCTGCAAGGTCGCGGTGTGATCGCGCACTGTTTCCGCCATGATCATGAAATTTCGGGACAGCCGTCCCAGTTCGTCGCTGGAATCGGAGGTGAGCTTCACCGAGTAATCCCCCGCCGCGATGTCGCGGGTCGAGGCATCCAGTCGGGACACTCTGGCCAGCACCAGTCGATCAAGTAAGATCGTCACGGATGCCAGAGCTGCAAGCAACGCGATTCCAAACAGGCCGGCGACCAACAGGAAACGGCCCTGCTGCATAAAGACATCCCTGTCGATAAGGGCGATGGCGAACCAGCGGATTTCCCTCAGATAGGCCACACCGACCAAGTGCCGCCGGCCGTTGACCGACAAGAACAGGGATTCGACCTTATCCTCCGAACTTTCCAGCCGCCGCATCGCCGTTTCCAGTGCCTGACGTCCGGCATCGTCATCAATCATGCGGAAAACGGTCTTACGCTCCGGCGAAGCCTTGGTCAGGCTGGCGAAGTCGATTCGGCTGGTTTCCCGATCTGCCTGGATGGCGCCGCTGGCATCGACGAAAATATTGCTGGCGCCGGGCTGATCGCTTTGGACGACCTCGCGAATGAAATCCGAAAGGTCGATGCCCGTGCCGAGAACGCCGAGAAGGCGCTGGCCGTCGCGGATCAGGACGTTGATCCACACCTTGGTAACGTTCAGGTGCTCGTCCGGATTGACGTTGATCTGGTATTCGTCCTCACTCTTCAGCGTGGCGAAATACCATCGGTCTGCGGCTTTGTTCGGGTCAAGGGCGTACCGCAATTCCTGCCCACGATAGGAACCCTTGGCATCGTTGAAGTAGTAGTTGCCGGACTCGGCGATGGCAAAGAAATAGCTTCCATCACGGAAGGACCGCCGATAGCTCTCCATTTCCGTCAGCGCCCGTTTCCGCAGTTCAGGAATGGTCTCTGCTGCAGCCCACTCGCGAAGAATTGGAGAATCCGCCATCTTTCGCGCCAGCGCGATTTCGCGCAGAAGCGGCGACAGGCTTTGCATCTGGCTGAGTCGGACCTGGCGCTCGGCGAAGCCGCTGCCCAACTGCGCGACAATGCCGCCCGCCACCCAGTTCAAAACCCCAAGAAACGCCAGAGCCGTGATGAGATAGATGGCGACGATGGAGAGAAGGAAGCGTCTTTTCAGACCGGAGAACGCCATGAATCAACCCCTGGGGCGGATCACCTGCCCACCCAGGAGTAGAATAGCTCTGAACAATTGGCTCGGAAACTCCGGAATATGATTTTAGTATTAATTTTGACCGAGAGGTTTGGTTCGGGCGGTGGACCTGCGGCTGTTCATGGTACTGACCGGGCGAAGCATTTCGATGAGACTGATGTCGCGGTGGAGGGGATCCCGCTTCGTTTGGTCGCCAGGAGATGTGACGGTGTCTTTGGCTGGGCGGTCGGGAACGCAAGACGGGGCAAGCAACGAGATGTCCGCTTTCGCTGCCGATGGCCAGAAGCAAGATAAAGCCCTGTGCGACGAACGTCTTTGCGACGAACGTCTTTGCGACGATAGAATGCCTGAGATTCTTGCTTTTTCGAACCCAGATACAGTGGCATTCTGGGAGAGGGTAAAAGCCGAAGAAGGCGACGGTTCCTAGTCGAGTTGCCTAATGCCATGAACGGCCCTGATTTTCATGCTGATGCGCTAGACCTCCCTTCTGTGTCGGGGGCCTATGTGCTGCTGATCCATCTGGCCGACAGTCTGCCGGTGAATCTGGTGGGGCGGCCTGAGGCCATCCTGGCTCCTGGTCATTACTTGTATTGCGGTAGCGCTCGAGGTCCCGGCGGCATCAAGGCCCGCGTGGGTCGCCACATGCAGAAGGACAAGTCCATCCGGTGGCATGTGGATAGGCTCACGGTAAAGGGCACCGCGTTGGGGGCCTGGGTGTTTCCCGGCAGGGATGAATGTGAACTGGTGGCCATGTTGGCCGGAATGCCGGTGCCGATTCCGGGGTTTGGTTCCAGCGACTGCGAGACTTGCGCATCTCATCTGCTGGCATGGCCGACCGGGACGGCGTTGCCGTTTGATAGCCGGTCAAACTGAGGGGCCATTGACATAGCTGTCCTCACGTTCTGTGGCAATCAAGGCACAGGTCAAGCTGCTTAACGAATCAAGAAGCCAACGCCTTGGCCATTGCCAGAACCTGATCTCGAACCTTGGGATCGGCGATGGTGAAATAAGCCCGGACCAATTCGAGGGTTTCCCGCTTCGTCATTGGGTTCTCGTCAGGGGCATTAACGGATTTTGTGACGTTGCCCCTAATCACCTCGACTGGCGATGCCGCCTGTGCGGTCGCAGAAATTTCCTCGAAAAAATAGCCAACCCGCACATCCAGAACACGGGATAGATCGAACAGCCTGGAGGCTCCGACCCGATTGGCCCCGCGTTCGTATTTCTGCACCTGCTGGAAGGTCAGTCCCAGACATTCGCCGAGCTTTTCCTGGCTCATGCCCAGCAGGGTACGACGAAGCCGAATGCGGGCACCAACATGGACATCAATGGGATTGGCGCTGCCATCTGCCAACCGGCCACGGGTAGACCGCCCCGCCTTCTTGGCAGGCTTAGGGGTAGTCGCGGGCTTGGTGCTCTTACGTGGCGGCATGCTGAACGCCTCCTTATTCATCAGATGGCTGATTTGGGCCGACGATTCTTCCGCGTATAGCCAAGGCCAGCCGCTTTAGCGAGTTCCGATCGGCGTGCTGCATATTCCGGGGCGACCATGGGGTAATCCCTGGGCAAGGACCACCTAGCCCGATACTCGTCGGCGGTCAGTCCGTGGCTGGTCTGGAGGTGTCGCTTCAACATCTTCTGGTGATCACCACATTCCAGACAGACGATATGGTCGGGGGTCACCGACCGCTTCACCGAAACGGCAGGTTGCTTCTGCTCTGTCTGTGTAGATGTCGGGGCATCCGTGCTGACCAAGGTCGAATAAACGGACGTGATCAAGGTTGGAATTTCCGTGGCCGCCAGAGTGTTGCTGCCTAAGTAGGCAGCAACAATTTTGGTGGTCAGAGACTTGAGATCATCGGCCATTGATGGTGTCCTTCAGCCCCTTACCGGCAGTGAATTTCGGCGACTTGCTTGCGGGAATGACGAGGGTTTCACCAGTACGCGGATTTCGGCCAGTGCGATGAGGGCGCGATGCAACAGAGAAAGACCCGAAGCCAACCAGACGCACATCATCGCCTGATTTCATGGCGGTGGTGATGGCTGCAAAAATAGCATCAATTGCATTACCTGCATCGGCCTTGGTCATGTTGGCACCATCGGCGACGGCGGCGATCAATTCGGACTTGTTCATGTGCCCCTCCCTGCAAAAAGTATAGCTTCATGAATTGCACGAGGCGCTTGGACCGTCAAGTTTCCCCGGACACTATTGATGGAGCCGCCTTAAAGAACTCCGGGTCTTCCAGGGTGCGAATCGACACCATCATCGTCTCGTGCTGATTTAGCTGCCCAGTCGGGACTTCATCGTCTGGGAGCGCCCATTCTCACCAGCGATGCCTCATGGAGAAACCTTTTGAGCACGCCTAACTCCCAGAGGCGGTTCGTCACTCCTAGAGGAAGTGAGCCTCGTGTTGATATGCCCCATCGCCTCATACCAATTTGTCGCGGTTGGTTACCTCACAGCAGGCACCGCACGCAGCCATTATCAAAACTTCCAGCATGCAAAAATGCTCAATCAATCAAAATGGAGCTAATGCTCCTGTTGATTCCTACCGAATCAACAAAAGCGCGCGGGCGAAAAGCGCAAAATTGCGGTGTGTTTGTGATATGAGATTCCCTAATTAATTGCAATACTTGTTGTCGCGTTAATTCCGAAATCTAAGAGTTTCAAGATTGTTGGCTTACTTGATGGTGCGTTTATTCGCAGTTTTTGGCGAATTGCAGTCAAGCTGTATCGGCGAATTTTACAACCTCGTATTTACGCCAATGCATTTGATGGTTCGACGCCAACCGCAGCGCCTATTTCTTTTGCTTCGCTCGCCAAGCCGCTTTCCGTTCGGCATCGCTGCCCCACTTGCGTGGACGGCCGCTGCATTTGATTTGGGCGCCGCCTAAGGCCTCTCGCTCGGCCACCCGCCTTTTTGCCGCCCATATGCGCTTCCGCTCTGCTTCATCTGCGTGGATACGCGGTCGGCCTCGCGGGCTGCAGACCTTGTTTGCGACGAGCTCATTCGCTGCTGAATTCCTGCGATGCTGGACGTTCGAGGTTTCAATTACGTCGATTGCAGTTTCGACGTTTCCACTACAGGTCATGGGATTGGGGTGCGCATCACGACCTTCTTCACCATGACTTTCGTCACATTTCGTCGCGGTCGAAACGTCACCTGATGCCCTATTTACGTCGGCCTGACATTCTGGACGGCCCTCCATCATCTGGCTTGCCAGATTCATCAATTGCGGCGGACAAATCGCATGCTGGTCAAGCTGCCGAACGGCCTCAGCAATATCGTCGATTCGAATTCGTCCTGAATCGGCCGCGACCAGGATTTCGGTGCGGCGCGTGGCCAACACTGAGTCGAAGGCCGTCTGCCGGACGGCGGTCGAGACGGGAGACGCATCCTCGTCAATATTTTCGGTCTTCGCTGTGCCGGTGAGCTCTGACCATGCTTGGTCTGCGGCCACCCGATTGTCGAAGCCGACGGCATCAATGAGAAAATGCTCGGCAAGCAGCCGTCGTGCCATCTTATCGTCAGTCCCTCCTAGAGCCAGTACCGCGTCCCGCAATTGACTGACGGATCGTGCGCCATAGCCGCCCTCCAACTGAGCACCGGTACTGATGTCGGTTACATACCATCCATCGGCTTGATCCGGCTCGCACTTGCTTGCACTGAGGATAACCCAGCTTCGACGAGGGATCTGTGGCGGGGCCATAAGTTTGATAGGAGGCAATGCGACAGCCATCATCGCAATGCCTCCTTCGGGCAGGTGGGCTCGCCGGATGATCAACCAGATTGCCCCACACCGTTCATCGCGAAGTCGGCGGCGCAGGTCGGCCTCGATCACGGCCGTGAACTTGTCGCGCGCGATAAACTCGTTAAAGCCACGCCGATCTGGAAGCTGGTTCAGCAGCGCGCGAGCGGCGCGTAACGGCGAGATCAGAAAAACCCATTTGTCGTCGCCAGCCAATTTGGCCTGAAGACGTGATGATAGGCCGATCGGTCGGGTCTCCATAACATGCCAGCCCAACGGGGTATGCAGCAAATAGGCTGGCCGATCACCATCATATTGCTCTGCGATTTGAATGTCCTCACCATACGGCTTGCTGTCTGCCGGGGTTATGGCGCTAACCCGCCGATCAGCGATCTCCTCTCCAGCGATGGCGGCATCAAAGTCGACGATGGCATCGGCCTCGCAGTCCCAGCCACAATCGATGTTGGCAAGTAGCGCGGCCAATTGCCCATGATGCTCCGATTGAAGAGCCTTGAGCAGTTTGGGTGGTTCGACTGTGGAAATGATGGTTCCGCCGAAACCACTGCGGGCGGCAACGGCCGCGGGATTAAATTCGGGCACCACGAGGACGACATGCTCCGTTCCAGCAGCCAGACCTTCCACTTCGATGCATGACAATCGCGCAGCAAAGCGGCCATCGCCAAGAACCGCAAGGTCGCGAATCTCCCATTCTCGTTGTTGCCGCAACTGGCGCTGCTGCGCCAGCCGGTCGTCGCGGTTAAGAACCTGGAGGTCTTTCGCGGCGACATTTCGGCCCGCTCGGGCGATCTTCGGACGAAAGGCGATGAGTTCTGCCAGAGTGCTGACCAGGTCGCGTCTGATTGGTGCCTCGATGAAACTCGGGATGATGTCGTCTGGATACTGAAATTCCAATGGACCTGCGGGCATGGCTGCGACCGTATCCGGCACGCAGACGGCCAGGGTGCCGCGACGTCCAGAAGCGATTTCGCTGGCGGGGTGGTGGCGGACCGCGAAGTAGCGCGGCAGACCTTCGATCGTTGCCTGAATTAAAAGATCAAATCCGTTGTCGAGGCGCGGTCGCTTTTCAAGAACCTCGAGATCGCCGAGGTGTAATAGCGGGAAGGCCATAGCTTATCGTCTCCTTCGTTTCGTCCGTTATAGGGCAATTCGACGGGGATCTGAGTGTTTTCGTCCATCGCATATCGTCTTTTCTGCGCGACATATCGGGGCATTTGATCCGTGACATGGTCTGACCATGCCGCGAACGATGGATCTGGGGAGGCTAAGCTCTGCGTTGTGGAGACGGCTTGGCATCTTTTGGGGCTACGACATCCCCGATGCATTAGACGGAATGGACCGCGCCGAGGTTCGGCATTACCTGCGGGTGCCAAAATTTGCGTTCATGCAGCACCTCCATAGGAGGTATGCAGCGATAAAAAGCGGTAAGAAAGTCATTTTCGGCTACTTTAATGCTACAAAAACACCATGATAAGACAATCAGGGTATCTTGATGTTTCTAAAAGTTAATAAAATTGTCTTTTTGCGGAGTTTTCGTGGTGTCATGGTGTCTTTGCGTTGTTATAAAGTATTTTTAGATGGCGTTTGAGCATCTTTGTATCGATTCAAAGTGTATGTGCGTGGTGTTTTTCTGTCTTTGTGTGCATGATAAGTCTCATATTTTCTATGTAATCTGGCGATTTCAGTGTGCTGCCTTATCGCATTGGGGCCTGGGTGACCGGCAGCTTGTGATGTGATACGCAGAAAGGCTTACTCGGCCGAGGCCAGTGCGAGCCACTTCCCAGGAAATTAGCGGTTTCAGAAGTTCCGAGGGGCGAGCATTCATGCAAAATGCTGCGTTGCAACAAAAGTCTTGCGCCCCATAGGGAGGGCATGTATAAAGGCGTCATGTTGCAGCGCAGCAATCGGCCGCCGATTGACTGCCCCACCCAATCTAAGGAGCATGCATTATGGCTGCCGCCACCATCGAACAGTTCAGCACCGCTGCCAAGGCCAATGTCGAGAAGCTGACCATTGTCGCCAAGGACAACGCCGAGGCCCTGACCAAGAGCGGCAACTTCGCCCTGGCCGGTTTCGAGAAGCTGTCCAAGGCCTATCAGGATCTGGCGAACCGCAACGTCGCCAAGTTCAATGACGCGGTCAAGGCGCTGTCCTCGGTCAAGTCGCCGGTTGAGTTCGTTGAGCTGCAGGCCAAGCTGGTGAAGGAAGGCTTCGATGCCGCCGTCGCCGATAGCCGCGCCATCGCCGAACTGACTACCTCCGTCTTTACCGCCGCTTTCGAGCCGGTCAAGAAGCAGGCCGAAGCGGTCCAGGCGATCGTGACGAAGGCCGCCTAATCTCTGATTAGAGCTACCGTGGCAAAGGGCCGCTTCCCGAAAGGGAGGTGGCCTTTTCAATTTCCATGACTTCCTCGAGGCAATTCCCTGCAACGATGGGGCCGAAAGTCCGGACACAGCACAAGGGGGCCGCAGCAGCCGTTTTCGCCGAACGACGGGTATCTGGGGTAGGGCGGTCGGCCGCATCGTACCGGCTGACCAGCTCAGGCTGACCCGATTGGGTCATTCGGCGAGACAGCACCTCACACGGGCCGCACGATCAACCCCAGGCAATCCGCAGTCATCTGCAAACAGATTACAGCAACTTTTAAGCAAGCAAAGCGGCTTGTGTCCTAGATCGAACCGACAGAGCCTTTAGAATGCTTGTAACATGAAGTTTCACAGTGCCCTCAGCCAGACCAAGATCTGTGGCTATTTCCCGGTTCGACTTTCCAGTCTTTAATTGGCTGAGAATCTCACGTTGCCTCGGAGTGAGGTGAGTAATATTCGGCACCTCAAATGAGGCAGTAACCAGCTGATTAGCGGAATCGGCATACTCCGCAGGAAGGTAAATGCCGCCAGCCAAAACCAAGTTTAGCGCCGCCAGAAAAACTTGGCTAGATGATGCTTTTGTGATGAATCCCGACGCTCCGAGGTCGATAGCTAGATTGACGGCGGACCGGTCAGCGACGTCAGAAACGATTACGATGTGCGCTGGCGACGGAAGCAAATGACGCAATTTTCTTAGACATTCAGGCCAAGGCCCACCGGACATTGTCAGATCGAGCAGAGCCAAGTCGATGCCAGATACACGTTCTCCCGCCTCAATGACTTCTGCGAAAGTGCTCGCTTCCACAATTTGCGAAGCTTCCACGTACAGGGTGAGGATGTGACGCAGACCCTCGCGAAACAACTGGTGATCATCGGCAATAAGGATCTTCATCGGAAATGCCAAGCCCACTTTTCACGCCATTGGCTATATGAGAGCCACGCCCAAAGTATGCTTCGATTCCGTCTGGAATGCACCCGATAATGCAGATCCACTTGAAATTCGGGCACACACTATAAACACGCAGTTCCATCATTTGGCGTGTCAACGGGCCTGGATGAGGACCTCATCGATCTTGGTGAAGCCGCTGCCGACTCCCAGTTGAGACAGATGGACGGTTACCGAGCCATAACCATCAATCTTCGCCAGCCGCACCATGGTTCCCGACTTCGGGACGTCGATGATGCTGTCCACCGACCAAACCGTCCGGCTCCGACCGTCACTCTGATAAAGATCGCCAAGGGCAACTGCTTTCATGATCCACTCCCCTTGGGAGCGTTTCATTGCATACTGACGACGGTCTGATCAAGTGACAGATTGAAACCAAGATTATGGGATCAGCCCAACCTGGGGGGCATAGCGGTCACTTGCTGCGCGGCTGCCAACGGGCTCACCGCGCGTCTTGTCTGCTGGTATCAATTGCTTGACTGCTCTTGGAGATAGAGCACAATTCCTTCAGGGGAGCAGTTTCGCCAATTCGGCCCCCCGCG
The DNA here is from genome assembly GCF_001511835.1 of Magnetospirillum sp. XM-1. NCBI lineage: Bacteria > Pseudomonadati > Pseudomonadota > Alphaproteobacteria > Rhodospirillales > Rhodospirillaceae > Magnetospirillum > Magnetospirillum sp. XM-1. Next base: position 3,746,077 of record NZ_LN997848.1, on the reverse strand, counting down.
AGGCCGACCGGGCCGCCTTCGACAGCCACCCGGTCGGCCATCTGCATTTTGGAACACTCATGCGTCACTTTGGTCTATCTGCGCCTCCGCCAATTCGCCGCCGCTCCAAGCCATGGTTTGCGTGGATGGCTGTGATGGCAGCTATTGCGGGGGTGGTGGCAGTCTGGGTCCGATAGCGACACTGACCCGGCATAGCGGGCGTTCCCGCTGACTGGCGGTTGCCGGGGCACAGCTGTCGCCTGCCGCGCCGTGGCCGACCGGCTCAGGTTGACCCAACCCGGTCGCTGATAAGATCACTGTTCCACCACTCGACGCCATGCGCCTCTCCACCATTATCTCGGAGCTCGCCTGTTCAACTCCCACAAATCTCCCGAGCGAGGATGTTTGCCGTCGCGTATCGATATACGAGCTCTGCCTCGCGCGTCGGCCGGGTGAAGATGCCGATGCTATCACCACTCGGCTGACGCGCGCGCACACATCAACAAACCGAAAAGCAGTTTGACGCCACAATAACAACACTCAACGTCTGCATTTTGGCACTCCCATTTGGGAGTATCGGCGGCAGGCCTTCTGCATAAAGGTAGAGTTGGACCTGCCGGTGTTCATTCGGCTCGGTACTTCTTGATCTTTGGTGGATGGGGGCATGGCGTTATGCGGATTTCTACATTCAAGGGGGCAGTAACCACGGCGTCCAAGGAAGCGTTTCTCCAGGCGAAGGCCATCCGGCAGAATGTGACCGGGACGGAACGGCATCTCGATTCCGGGGCAATGCTCGTCTCAAAGACGGATGTGGGCGGGTTGATCACATACGTCAATTCAGAATTCTTGAAAATCAGTGGCTATGAGGAGCACGAGGTTCTTGGCGCGCCCCACTCGATCATCCGTCATCCCGCCATGCCGAGGTCTGTCTTCAAACTGCTGTGGGAGACTATCAGCAAGGGTGAGGAGGTCTTCGCATATGTGATCAACCGGGCGAAGTGTGGTGACCATTACTGGGTTTTCGCGCACGTAACCCCGACAGTCAATCGAACGGGCAAGATCATCGGCTTTCACTCCAACCGGAGAGCTCCGTCTCGCACGGCCATCGACGCGATCAGCCCGTTGTATGACGCGGTCAACGTAATCGAGAAATCTCATGATCGCTACGGCGTCGAGCGCGGTCTGGAATTCCTGTTGTCAAAGATCGCGAAATCCGGCCTCAGCTACTCCGAGTTCATTTTCTCGATATAGATGAGGAAATTTCAGTATGAACTTCATCGTGCGTCATCCACTGTTTACGTCCCCTCTGAACACGCTGACATTGACAATGATCCTGTGCTGCGTTCTCGGGGGCGGCGCCACGATAATCGCGATTGCCACCCTGCCGGTCTATGGATTGGTTCTGGCGGCTGGCGGTGTAGTAGCCTTTGGCTGGAGCATGTACGCGCTTCGGCGCACGTATTCCACCGTCGAACTGGTCGTTCGCGTCCTGGAAGGTGGTGCCGTCGGCAATCTGGAGCAAAGGCTGGTCGATATCGGGCGGGGGCGCGATACCCTGAGTCGATTGTGCCGCGCCACCAATAACGTGCTTGATGCTGCAGATTCCTTCGCGCGTGAAAGCAATGCCTCGCTAAGGGAGGTAACGGCGGGACGGTTCCACCGACGCATACTCGTCGCTGGCATGCATCGGGCCTATCGGCATTCAGCGACGACCATCAACCGTATGACCGAAAACCTGGGCATCAGGATCCGCGAAAATAGCTCTCTCGCCGGCCAATTCCGCGATGCGGTCAATGCGCGGGTCGACGAGGGCGTTAGCATCAGTAAGGGCACCTGGGTCGAAGCCGACGCCATGAAGGCCGAGGTGAACAGCGCATCGGCCCTGTCCGCCAAGGTGTGCGACGAGGCGCAGGCGACGCTGCGCGAGGCAGAATCCGTCGCGGCGTCGACCAAAGGGCTCCATGCGGCGCTGATCGATGTGCGCGGCCAGGTATCCCGGGCATCCAGCATTGCCAATGACGCCGACGCCGATGTGGATGCCGCCAATGCGGTCTTCGCCAATCTGGCCGACACCGCCCGACATATCGAGAATGTGGTAGACATTATCAGCGACATCGCTGGCCAGACGAACCTGCTGGCATTGAACGCGACAATTGAGGCGGCCCGCGCCGGGGAAGCAGGCAAGGGCTTCACGGTGGTGGCCCATGAGGTAAAATCGCTGGCCATTCAGGCGGTCAAGGCGACGGACGATATCCGCGAGCGGATCGCTCTGATCCAAAGCTCGGTGGCTGGTGCCGTTGACGTCATGGCAGCGATTGGACGAACCGTTCTACAGATCAGCCAGATAACCCAGAAGGTCGACGGCGCCATCGACCAGCAGACCGCAGCTACCGACCTGATCGCCAAGGCCACGGCCCAGGTGCGACAAAGCGTAGAGCATTCCGCATCCTCCATTCAACTAGTCTCGACAACCTCGAGGCAGGCGGCAACCGTAGCCGAGCGCCTGTTCGAACGCGCGGCTGCAGGTGCCGAAAATGCCGAAAAGCTGAACGGAGAGATCCGCGATTTCATGGCTAGGGTTAATCTGGTCGGTGCGTGATGAAAGGAAGCTCGGGAAATGAACTTTGCCGAGTGCCGCAAGGGAATAAATGGAAATTACCATGGACCACGACAATCCAACGATATTATTCATTGATGACGAGCCGAATGTGCTTGATGCCTTGAGGCGCAAGCTCCGCGAATATGACAAACATTGGACTATGATATTCTCCCATAGCTGCGTTGAGGCGCTAGAGATCATCGGAAAACGGGCAGTTGATGTGGTGGTGACCGACCAGACCATGCCGAAAATCACAGGACTTGAGTTGCTGCACGAGCTCCAGATACGGCATCCCGATATCATTCGCATACTGTTGACTGGGAATAGCGATCAGGAGACGGCTGTGGCGGCTATCAACGAAGGCAAGGTTTTTCGCTTCTTCACTAAGCCATGCCCCATTCCCGTCCTGATCGAAGGGATCGATCTGGCAATCCGCTCACGTAAGGCGATGGAAGAGGCGGAGAAGGCCAATGCAAAAGCTCTTTCGCGTAACAATGCCATGCTGCGTCAGTTGGTGGTGGACTTGACTGAGGCCAAGCAAGAACTGGAGAGATTGAGCTTTATCGCGGCGCACGACCTGCGAGAACCGCTTCGCCAAGTCATTTCCTATGCTCAGCTACTGGATCGGCACCATGCTCCGTCCTTAAGCGGTGAGGCTGCGGAGTATGTCCAATTCATCGTCAGCGGCGTCAATCGAATGGATGCTCTAACCGGAGGCTTTTTGGCCTACACCCAGATCGCTACCGACCACACGGCATTTGCTGATGTTAACATGGGACGGGCTTGTGCACTGGCCTTGGAGCCGCTGATGAGTGACATTTCTGATTCCTGCGCACTGGTGGAAGTGTCCGCACTACCTTCTGTTTTCGGCAGTGAACGGGCTATTGTTCAGTTATTACGGCACCTTATTGAAAATGCCATCAAGTTCAGCCTTCCGATGTCAATTCCTCAAGTGCGCATTTTTCACACAGAAGTCGAAGGTGTTATGGTATTTAAAGTAGCCGATAACGGTATAGGTGTTGAAGAAACTGGCCACAATATCTTTGACATGTTCCGGCGCCTTCATGGGCACGGCCATTATACTGGCCACGGTGTCGGGCTGGCAATTTGCAAGCGGATCGTGCACCATCACGGGGGCAGGATCTGGTATGAGGCGAATCCATCTGGCGGGACAATCTTCAACTTCACACTGCCCAAAAGTAGCCGAGGGTCTCTCGGGAGATAAGTTTTTACTTTGGTCATTGACCAGAGAAGTGGAGAGATCGGCCACAAAACGTCACCACATCAAGGTGAGCGCCTAAAATGACTGGCAAGCCATCCATTATATTTGTTGATGATGAGAGCCATGTCCTAGAGGCTCTATCAAGAAATTTAGCGACAGAATATTTTCGCTGGGATTTGACATTTTGCGACTCCCCTGAGAGGGCTCTTGAACTCTTTAGGTCCCAACCGTTCAACGTCGTTGTTGTTGACATGATGATGCCCGGGCTCAATGGGATTGAGCTTGTGGTGAAGATGAAGCAGGTGTCCCCGCGATCCACTTACATAATGCTAACCGGCGTTTCGGACATGGGAGTGGCCGTAGAGGCCATTAATCGTGCCGAGATTTTTAGGTTTTTTCCCAAGCCCTGCCCAAAGCATTTGCTGGTGGAGGGCATTGCGGCCGCCTTAGATGACCAGAGCAAGGCACAATCCCTTCTGGGCTCATCTCCGGAAAGAATAGCACTGGACTCCCTTGCTGTCGGAGTTCTCGTTCTCGACATAAAGGCCCATGTTCTGTTTATGAATAGCGTGGCGGCGCACTTATGCGCTGCGGCCGATGGTCTGTACGTCGGTGCGGACCGGATTCTTCGCCTAGCGGCCATAGTGGGGACCGCCCAATTGCATGAATTGATTCGTGGCACAGCCTTAGGTGATGGTGGTGGGACCATTTTGATCGAACGCCCTAAGCTTGGCACATCCTTATCTGCAACAGTCAGTCGCGCACCGAATAGTCAGGCGATGGATGCCCAAGTAAGTGTTTACCTCCGCGACCCCCTCAGCAAAAGCATTCCAGGGGCTGAGCAATTGTCGACGCTGTTCGGCCTGACCCCAGCGGAGGCACGGATTGCCCATTCTCTCGTATTGGGTTGCTCATTGGAGGAGGCGGCAGCCGTCTCTGGCATCGCCGTTGGAACTGCCAGAAACTATCTCAAGAGGGTCTTTCTTAAGACTGGAGCAACTCGTCAATCTGATGTTGTCAGGATGATCCTCGGCTACTTTTAGAGACAGAGAATTCACTCTGCATTTGGGATGACGGCTATCCAACTGGCGGAATCAGGTTTGTTCAAGTTCTGTGAATGCGGATCTTGGACGCTTGGTCGTGGTTGTGCGATCTCTAGAAGCGTGGCGGGTGACAAGCGCGCATCAGTGACTGCGTCTTTAAGCGCCCAGACCAGCAGGTCATGATTAATAGGCTTGCTGAGAAAACGAACATTAGGACCAAGTTCACGCAGCGATGTGGCGATGTCCCAATGGCCTGATAAAACAATTGGAATGGTATCTGGAAATAACTCATGAAGCCTGTAGATTAACTTTTTCCCATCCATTTCAGGCATGGCCATGTCAGTGACAATGACATCGACGACGTTGTTGGCCATAAAATCTAGAGCATCATTTCCGCTGCTGGCGAAATTTATATCCCATTTATCTCTGTGCGGATTAAGGATGCGATTGATAGCCGATAAAATGTTCGGCTCATCGTCAACGAATAATACGCTAGGCTTTTGCATTTGATGGCCTTACGAGTTGCTTATGTCTTTATCTAAAGAAAAGTGGCCGAGGCCCAGTGATCTCGCCAAAGTGCCCAAGTAAAAATTTCATAAGACGAAAAGTTGGCCTGAACTCCGCTCTAATCGAGTTTTCATCGGCAGCGCGCACGATTATTTTACAATCGACGAAATCGTTCATGTTCTGAAGGCAAGCAAGCCGGAACCTGATGATATCCCCCACTTGTCGGCCATCGCCCTGAAATCGGATGCCCGAAACTGAGATGTCGAAGATTGGGAATATCCGATTATCGATAATGACAACCATTCCATCACCGATTCTGCGGCTGTGGCGCCGTCGGTCTTGCCCTAAGAACTTGACCGATGGGGATTTCGTACTTCCGGGGCCCATGGAGGCAGTCGAATTAGGCTGGGACTGGGCGTTCATATGATGGGGTCCTTTAGTAGACGGGCTGCCACGCCTATCGGCGATCATGGGGCATTATGGCCATCGTCACCTGCTGCTTGATAAGTCCCATATGGGAGTAGCTGGATCATTGGAAGCCGGTCACTTTCAGACCCAGCTAAGGACCGATCTAATCATTTCCGAGGACAATCCTGATGGCTCTTCTCCACTGGGCGCCCCAATACAGCGTTCAGATTCCAGAAATTGATGCCGAACACCAGGCGTTGTTTGGCGTTCTTAATGATCTCTGGGCGGCTACGGAACGGGGCAGTGACAAGCAAGCCACCGCTGATGCAATTCATCGTGTGTCCGAGACGATGCGAGATCACCTCCGCCACGAGGAATCACTGTTGGAGGAATGGGGGTATCCGCGGTTCGGCGAGCATGTTCTCGAACATCAAAAGCTACTGTTAGAATTGGACGCCCTAGTTGCCAGTGCCGACAGCAATGACAAGCATGAATTGGAGATCGGCGAGCTCGATTTCATCAGCAATTGGCTGTGCTCTCATATCGAGAACAGCGATAAAGACTACGCCCGCTTTATCGCGAGAAAAGAGGGGGGGGGCGAGATTGCGAAATCGTCTCCAAGCTGGCGACAGCGTATTGCCGCCAGTGTAACGTTGTCCCGGTCGGTAATGGCTGCTCTGATCTTGATTACGATGGCGGTCGACATCACCGTTGTTGGGCTGCTCTCCTATGGCTTGAACGCCACGAGAAATCTTCAGGAAAGAGAGATCCGCGCCACGGTGGAAAGTACGGCTCTCCTGCTCGATCACAATATTTCGGAATCAGTCAGTAAAATTGACCTGACCCTCCACGAGATCGAGGACTGGCTGGAGCACGAGCTTCGAGTAAAGGGGCGCATCGAGGACCGGGAAGCCAAAATGTTTCTGGACAAGCGAAAGTCCTGGCTTTCGGGTTTGGCCAATTTTCGCGTAACTGATGAGCACGGCACCATCTTGTATGGCTCCGGCACCTTACCCTCTGAATCAACATCCATTTCTGATCGCGACCACTTCATTGTGCACCGCGAGAATAGCCGTTCCGGACTTTTTGTCAGCAATCCCATATTGACGCGTATCGGCCATGAATGGGGTATCTCGCTGTCACGGCGTTACAACAGCCAAGACGGTAGTTTCGCTGGCGTGATATCCGCGACAGTTAATATTGATTACTTCAATAGCCTGCTGTCAGCGGCGAGACTTGGGGCAAATGGTGTCGCTCTGTTACGCGACGGCGATACAGGCATGATCACCCGGTATCCGGCCAGCTCGTCTCCATCCCAGCAGATCGGCACCAAGGTTTTTTCTGACGAATTGGCGCAGGCCATCGCCTCGAGCGATCAGGCTAGGTCTTTTCATACACAGCGAACCGGCGACGGGGTCGAACGGCTCAACGCCTATCGCCGCCTGTCGGCGGCACCGTTCCATCTCGTCGTTGGGATGGGAACAGAAGATTACCTTGCCCAATGGCGCTCAGATGTCACTAAAGCCGTTGTTATCGTCTCGGCATTTTTGCTGTTGTCGGTCGGTTCGGTCTGGTTGTTGTGGCGGCTATTCGGTCTGACTAAGAAGGCAAACAACTCGGCCCAGCTGGTCAGGGAAATCGCTAGGTCGAAGCAGCAACTAAGCGAGGCACACCGCATCGCAAGGCTTGGATTCATCGAGTTGAATCTGATCACTGGCGTTTATTTGCTTGGCGAGGGCACCCAGGACATGCTCGGGATTGATCCCGCCCGGAAGTCTGGGTCGGAGGAGGATGTGTTTTTCAATGTCGCATCCGACGACAGGGTCAGGCTTATGGACCTGCTTTCGAGAAGGTCGGGATCGTGCTTTGAACTCGAATTGCGGATTGGGGTGCGGACACTCCACGTTCTGGGCGAGGTCAGCAGCGACTCCGCCGCCCCCGCGATGGTCGTCATGACGCTTCAGGACATCACCGACCGGATTATCGCCGAGCAAGAGCGAGCGGCCATGATCGAGCGGATTGCAGAGTCGGACAGAATGGAAGCCCTTGGCACCCTTGCCGGCGGCATTGCCCACGAGATCAACACGCCGACCCAATATGTCAGTGACAATATCGCCTTTATGAGTGACGGAATTTCAAGCCTCCTTGATCTGGCCGAGAGCGTGAAGGCTGCAAAATCAACGGAAGCCGATTTGGTCACCGTGACAAAAAATCTAGACGGCGTTGACCTGGACTTTCTCAAGGCCGAGTTGCCCGCTGCCGCGGCACAGGCCCAGGACGGGACACTTCGCATCGCCAAGATTGTTCAGGCAATCAAGGAATTCTCATATCCCAGTTCCAAACTGCCGCATCCCATCGATCTCAATCACCTGATTGACGTGGTTGCCACTGTCACCCGGAATCAATGGAAATATGTGGCAGAGTTGGAATTTGATTTAGACCCTGACCTGCCGAAAATTTCTGCTATCGAAGGCGAGATCAACCAAGTGCTCGTTAATCTGCTGGTTAACGCCACGCATGCCATAGCGGAACTGGGCTCTTCATCTCTAGGCCGGATCAAAGTGAAGACACAGAGTTTGGGTGATGGCGTCGAATTAACCGTCAGGGATTCTGGCGTCGGGATCGAGCCGGAAAATCTCAAGCAGATCTTTGAGCTGTTTTTCACCACGAAAGCTCCTGGCCAGGGAACGGGGCAAGGACTGGCGATTACCAAAGCAATCATTCATCGCCATGGGGGCCAGATCACCGCAGAGTCCGAACCCGGGTCAGGAGCGTGCTTCCGGATCCGCCTGCCTATTGAAATACCCGCAGCCTCGTCTGAAGACGCTAGTTTATCGTAAGGATAAGGTTCATGACCACATCCCTTCCCACCGTTCTGTTTGTCGATGATGAGAAAAGCGTCTTGGACGGCTTACGCAGAAGCCTTTATGGCCAACGCAATGAATGGAATCAGGTGTTTGCCACCAGTGGCGCAGAAGCTCTCGAAATTCTTGCTCGGGAGCGAGTGGCTGTAGTGGTCAGCGATATGCGCATGCCTGGAATGGATGGGGCAACACTGTTGGACCGGGTCAGAATGATACAGCCTGAAGCAGTTCGAATAATTTTATCCGGCTTTTCTGAACGCGAAGCAATCTTTCGTACCATTGGCCCGGCACATCAGTACTTTGTGAAGCCCTGCACCCCTCATGCCCTGGCTGAGGCGATTAGGCGCTCCTTGGGCGTGCGCCAGATTATTCGATCAGCAGATTTGATGGCCCTGGTGGGAGGGGCGACCTCCATTCCGGCCCTCCCAAAAGCTTTGACGGACTTGTTCAGTGCGCTGCAGTCTCAAGACGGATCGACTGCCGAAGTCGCACGGATTATCTCATCGGACACTGGGCTGACAGTCAATTTGCTTAAGCTGACCAATTCCGGGTTTTTCTATCTGCCGTCATCCATTTCGGATGTAATGCAGGCCGTGAAGTTACTTGGTTTCGAAATGGTTCGAACCTTGACCGTCCTCGGGACCGTGTTCGAATCGTTCAGTTGTACCGGTATCGACTGCCTTGCCGTCAAGCAATTGCAAAAAAGAAGCCTGCAGATCGGGCTGTTGGCTCGCAGGATCGCTGAAAGCGACCGCCTTGACCCGCATGAAATTGATCTCATTCAATGCGCCGGGATGTTATCCCATGTCGGGTCCCTGCTTTTATTTGCGAAATGTCCGGTCCAAATGGCTGATCTACGTAATACGCTGGACCGCTCAGGCGGTGGCATCGTAGCGGCTGAACGGAACGCACTGGGAGCATGTCATGCAGAATTGGGGGCGGCACTTCTGGGGCTGTGGGGGTTTACTGATCCGGTTGTTGAGGCGGTACTTTTTCATCACGAACCAAGTCGCTGCGAGTTTTTCTCGCCCCACACTATGGGGGCCATTACCGCCGTGCATGCGGCTCAGCATCTGGTGAAACCTCCGCCCTCAGGCAAAGCGGAAAAGGCCGAATGGCTCAATGGGTTGGATATGGTGTTTTTGCAAAAAACTGGCGCTGTTTCCAGAGTTGAGGATTGGATTGCCGTCGCCGAGCGCGCACGTGAGGAGTACGAATCATGAGGCTGGCCGAAAAGATTTTGATCGTCGATGATGACGTCAACCTGCTGGCAGGCCTGCGCCGTCACCTCGGGCAAAAGTTTGATCTGATGACTGCTGAGGGCGGTATTGAGGCATTGGGTCTTGCCCAGAGTTCTGGACCTTTTGCGGTCGCCGTTTGCGACATGCGCATGCCCGGCATGGACGGTGTAGAGGTCCTCCGTCGGCTTCAGGAGATATCGCCAGATACAGTTAGGATCATGCTGACCGGCAATGCGGACCAGAAGACAGCTATCAATGCCATCAATGACGGGAAGATTTTTCGTTTCTTTAACAAGCCTTGCCCCATGGCGACGCTTATCGACGGCATCGAAGCGGCTATCCGCCAGCACCAGTTAATTCAGGGGGAGCGAGCTCTTCTGGAAGGAACTTTGACCGGTAGCATTTCCTTGCTGAGTGATGTTCTGTCGCTGGTGGCCCCGGACATTTTTCACCGTTCCCGACGTATTCATGGCTGGGCCGTAGAGATTGCGCGTCATATGAAGCTTGGTGATGCGTGGGTTGTAGAAATGGCGGCGGAGTTGTCTCAACTGGGAGCCATTGCAGTTCCTCCCGAAGTGCTTGCTCGGCATCATTCAGGCCAGCATCTTTCTGCGATGGAACAAGAGATGATCCACCGCGTTCCTGCCGTCGGAGCGGCCCTTATCAAGAAGATTCCCCGCCTTGAGCCAGTCGCTCGGGCCGTACAATTCTCCGCCGGGGGAGAACGTGATTTTGATCAACGCTCCCTGGCCACTCTGCCTGGGCGGATTCTCAAAGTACTGCTCAATTTGGATCGGATCGCTGGAGCTAATCCGTCCAAGGAGGCCCTTGTCGCGCTCGAAAAAGAGGGCGGATATGATCTCGCTGTTCTTGCCGCAGTTGGGGCCTGTCTTTTAACCCCTAGCGGTCAGTCTGATGACGGGGCTGAAATCCGCATTGCCGTTCCCGCAACTGGCATTTGCGCTGGTGATGTCTTGGTAAGCGATCTGACGCTCGAGAGTGGACGGCTGGTACTTGCCGCCGGTGAAACCATCAGTGATCTGCTGTTTCTGAGACTGCAAAACATCAACGCGATGGCGCGGCTGAAGGAGCCCATCATGGTGCGCCGCTTTGCCTCGAGGCCCAGGGCTAACTAAGTCAGGAGAGGGTTATGCCGGGTTATCGCAAAGCAGTTGCCATCTTGATGTTCGCCGTGACGGCCTGGTATTCGGAAGCTCGGGCAGGCGATACTCCGACATACAGTATCTCGATCGTGCCTCAGTTCGATCATCGGCGCATCGAGGCCATTTGGCGTCCAATTATCGAACGGCTTGAACCCATGACCGGGTTTCACTTTCAACTAGTGATGGAGCCGACCATACCTGCCTTTGAAAAAGCCCTCAATGCCGGGGCTTATGACTTCGCCTATATGAACCCCTATCATTACGTGGTCGCCCATCGCCTCCAGGGATATCAGCCAATTGTCCGCGATGTGGAAAACGATCTGTATGGTGTCGTTGTTGTGGCGAAAGGCACTGGCCTGATCAATGTGGCGATGCTGGATGGCCGTAAAGTTGCGTTCCCTGCGCCCAATGCCATGGGAGCTTCATTGATCCCACGCGCCGAATTCGTCCGCAAGTTCCATATCAAAATCTCCGAGGTCTATGTAAAGTCCCATGATTCGGCCTATTTGAACGTCTTACTGGGCCAGACGGATGCGGCGGGGGGAATCCGTGCGACCTTCGATCAGCTAAAGCCGGAAATCCGAGATGGCTTAACCATCATTCACGAAACAGAACGCTTTCCACCGCATCCGCTGGCGGCTCACCCGCGGGTTCCCCCCGCAGACGTCCTTCGTATCCAGAAGGCATTGCTGGAACTCGGACGGGATCGTCACGGGGCGAGGCTTCTCGCCGATATCCCGATCAAGTCGGTCGGGCCCGCCAGAGATCAGGAGTATGAGACCTTACGTCATCTTGGGCTGGAGGCGTTTTACGTCGACCAATGAACATTCGCGTCAAGCTTCTCGTTCCTCTGCTCCTCGTCGCAGGCAGCGTACTTGCGGTCATGCATTTCATTGCCTTCGCCTCATTGAAGCAGATTCTGGTGGTGGAACGGGTGAATGGAGAGAAGCGCGCGTTGACCCTGGTCGGTCTGGCCATCGTTCCGGACCTTCTAGCCAGCGATCTGGCCAAGATTTATGAGACGCTCTCCGAAGTTAGGCAAAACCATCCCTGGTGGAGGTCATTAACCCTGACGACCCCAGCGGGAAGGCAGCTCTATCCCCTGGGTAGGCCAGAGCGGAGTGAGGCGATGACCCGGCTTAGCGTTCCGCTGGATTGGGCGGGGCGGTCACTGGGAATGCTCACGGTCGATCTTGAGGAAAATAGCCTAGTGGCCCCTGCCTTTGCCGTTTTGCAGCAGCTTGAACTTATGGTCGCGCTGATCTTGTTGCTTGGAACCTTGGCCGTGGTGTGGCTTCAAAACAACTCGGTAGTCCGGCCGATGAAAAAGCTGGCCAAGGCCAGCCACCTTCTTTCGGAAGGCAGTTACGATGTCGCCTTACCCATGTCGTCCGGCGACGAGGTCGGAAAGTTGGTTCGCGCCTTTCAGATCATGCGTGACGCCGTCGGCAGTCGCGAAGCAGCGCTTCGGCAAAGCGAGCGGCGGTTGGAAGCGGTCATCGACAATTCGGCGGAAGCTATCTTGTCGCTGGATGATCAAGGCAGAATTGTATCGTTCAATAATGCCGCCGAACGCATTTTCGGTGTTCCGGCCAGCAGAGCTATTGGGTCTGATGTAAATCAGTTGGTCCCGTTCGAAGGCATAGTGGGGGCGGGAGGTGTGGAGATCGAGGCTGTTCGTTTTGATGCGAGCCGCTTTCCCGCCTTGATTACTGCCAGTCGGGTGGCGGTGGATGGTCTGACGATGGTGGTGGCAACCGTCGGCGATCTAACCCAGCGACGCCAATATGAACGTATCCGGGCCGACCAGCATGCCGAGCTGGAGCATCTGGTAACGGAACGGACTGCCGCTCTCAAGGAAGCCCAGCGTGAGGCTTTGCAGGCGTCTCGCCTAGCCAGTGTCGGACAATTGGCGGCAGGTATTGCTCACGAGATCAACACCCCGATCCAGTATATCGGCGACAATCTCAGCTTCATTCAAGACGCCTCCAAAAACATTCTCCCCCTTCTGGACGAGGCACGGAAAGTGGCCAGTGATTTGGAGCGTTACTCCAGCCGGGATGCGCTTGTCCTGGAGTATTTTGAGCGCGTTAAACAGGCCAATCTAGACTTTTTGATAAATGAGCTGCCCCCCGCAATTTCCCAGTCGTTGGAGGGAGTGGCGCAGGTTGCAAGAATCGTATTGTCCATGAAAGAGTTTTCCCACCCAGGAACGACCCAAAAATCAGTGGTCGATCTCAATCGTGCCTTAGAAAATACCGTAACGGTTTCACGGAACACGTGGAAACATATTGCAGACCTAGAGACCAGACTTGACCCTAAACTGCCAAGAGTTAATTGTCATCCCGGCGAGATGAATCAGGTGTTTTTAAATCTCATCATCAATGCGGCCCACGCCATCGATGAATCAGGAAGGCTTAAACCAGGCAAAATTACCGTCGAAACTCTTAGTCTCGGGGATTTTGTCGAAGTCCGCATTTCCGACAGTGGTACGGGTGTACCGGACGACATCAAGGACCGGATTTTTGACCCTTTCTTCACCACCAAGGACGTGGGAAAGGGTACAGGTCAGGGGCTGGCAATTTGCTATGACGTAGTTGTCGTTAAGCACGGCGGCCAAATTATCGTCGGAGATTCGAAGGAGGAAGGAGCCGTATTCACAATCCGGCTCCCGGTGGCATAGATTTCCACCGTTGGAAAATCAATGATTGAAAGACGGGGGCTTGTCCTCATTCCTCCTCGGCTTTCTCGTTGGCCTGGTAGGGAGTCCACGCTAAAATGTTCGCGTTCTGGGAGTCGCACTGCTTTGATATGGAAGTGCCTGTAACTCGCTGGGCAACCAGCCCGTTGATGCTAAGCATTCCGGTCTTAATAAGCTTCCAACTGACCTGAATACAGGCTGATCGCGGAATACTATCTACTTGGATATGGCCGTCCTTGACCAACAACTTTCCACCGTAAACATTGCTCGCAGCAGCAACATCACCTTTCGCAGCCATTTGCATTTGCAAGATTAATTCGGATGCACTGACCTCGTTGAGCGGCGGTGATGATCTCTTGTCGTACAAGATTGCTATGCTTCCTATGGCGGTAAGAAAAATAGAAGCAATAGTGACGGCGATTATGCGGTGGCGCCGACGCTTTCTAGATAATGAGGCTTTGCGGCCGGTCTCTGTCGTGGGAAAAGAGCTGATTCCGGATATATTGCGGGCAGCTTTATTTTTGATTGGTAAGGAAGATCCGGAGCCTTCATCTACCGGTCTGTCTATGCCATCGGCAGTCGGATTGCGATCGTCATCGGAAGAGTTTTGGCCCTCCGCCAGAGGCACTTCAAGACATTTACGGATTTTATCAAAGATATCGGGGTCGTATTGCGCCTTCTTGCCCTCTAGAAGGGCAAAAGATTTTTCGTTGGGCGCGCCAATCTCATCGACGGCCTCGCTGAGGTCTTTAAGCACCTTGAGGATCCGTGCATCCCGAGGAATATCCGCTCCAACAGGGCCGCCGTCAGGGAAGCCGCTACCGTCAAATCCACGATCCTGGAGGTAAATGGATTCGGCTACCTTCCCCAAGCGCGGAATATTGGTGATGAGGTTGCTGGCTATTTCCGGGGCACTGGCCAACGTTGATTGTTCATCAACGCTCATGGATCGGCCAGCGTGCCGCTTTTGAACCAATTCGACTGGGAGCGATAGCTGGCCGATCAATGCAAGGGACGCTGCAATTTCCAACTGCCAGTGACGGGGGAACTGGCCATCAGAGGTCAGCTTCCTGGCATAGTCACGTATCCGTCTTGCATGACTTGATATGACTGGATTAGTAGAAGATACGAGATCGATGAGAACCTTGATGCTACCTGCCAGGGTCTTTTCCAGAATCTCGTGTTCTGCTTGAAGCATTTTGAATTTTGTGATGGCCTCGCTTATTCCGCTTTCGAGAATCGGAATTGGACATGGCTTGTTATAGAACCTGAAAATATGGCCACTGTTGATGGCGTTGATCGTTGTCTGCTGGTCTGAATTTCCCGTCAACATCAACAAGATGGTTTGGGGCGAAATTTCGTGAATATGGGCTAGTGTCTGAAGCCCATCCATTTCAGGCATCCGCATGTCGCAGACGACGACGGCAAAAGACGCGTTTCGATCTTGAGCTGTTCGCACCAACTCAATGGCTTCCGGCCCGCCTTGGGCCGTTGCTAGGTTAAATTTACCGACAAATTGGCGACGCAGCGACAGCAGCAAATTGGCATCGTCGTCGACTATGAGAACTGGCCCTTCCATTGGCAGAATTCCCTATTTCAAAATGCACTATCCCTCGCAGATCGCTTTCGATTCTAGCATTAGGTCATGCTTAATCTGCAAAGCAGCATAACAATATTTTAAAATATATAAATAAAATGGCTGCGCATATTGTTGTGGCTAGTGCAAATTAATTAATATTGCAATTTTTAAGAATATATTTTAACGAATATTCTTTTCTCCATGCGCTCCCGGCAGCCAACTCAATCATTGCCGACTTGCAGGATTCTGGCACCATATAAATAGCCCCAGATGGCACATGCGATGCTTGTGTTTTTAGTCGAATGAGTGACGCGGCTGCGGAATCTGTGACTATAGTCGAATATACAGCGCCGCACACCTTCATGTATAAAATGAGGCCGATATCAATTTTTTTATGTGTGATTTCCATTGATGGCGACCGAACAAGGGAGCTGCTGTCCATAACAACTTTATTGAAATATTTTTTTCACACTAGTCCCGTTTGACACTGCCTCTTCGAGATTTTGTAAAGTTGAAATTTTGGATTAGGCACGGGAAATGTGGTGGTTGCTCATTGGAGTCCCGGACACAACTCGCAGTAGTAACTCATTGCCACCAAGGAGGCTGCTAAGTTGGCAGGCAGAACCAAGTGGGGCTTGTTCATAGGGATCGTGGATGACCGCAAATGGCACAACGGGGCCGTAGCAGTCCGTCACCCCGAATGACGGCTGTTGGGGGTACTACAGTCGTCAACCGCAGTGCCGGGGTAATCCTGCCTTGTTTCAGGTGTGATCTTGCCGTTTTTGCCGATGGTGTTGGGGTGGGGGAAGGGCGGGGGAAATCCGAGTTCGGTATAAGCCAAGGCGTGTCCCTGCAACCAAATCCCCTGCGTTTCATTCAGGTGGAAATATGCTCTAGCAAACCGCCTTTTGTGGCAGTCTGAGTAATTCTGCCTACTCGCCGGAAGTTAAGCAGATGTTGTCCCGTTGTTATAATTCAGGAAGCACGTCTATTTCACCGAAATTGATTGTCTAAAATATTCAATGGAAGTCTGCCGTATACGGTCAGTTGCGCAGAAAACACTCTGCCTTGAATGCGGCCACATAGACCTTTTCAGAGCTCAGTGCCACATTAAGTAGGTGCGGAGTTATGATATGGTTTGTTACGTCAAGCGCGGCAAAGCTGACATCAAGGCTTATTGGCCTGCGAAGGATCGGTGTGAGGCGACGGCTGCCGCCAAATTGGAGAGACAGTTCTTCAGGCTCATGGAGTTAAGAGGAGATTGATCTGCTATTTGTTGGGCTTGAATCTCGAAGAAGCAACGGAATGAGGTGTGCTGATCCAATACAGATCGGATTTGCATCCGTAGCAACTACGGAGACGTGGGGAGCTGTCGTGTTACACGACAGCCGCCTTCTTCACCAGCAAGCCAGCTTCCATGGCCGCTGCAATCACAGCATCCCCCATCGGGATCGCACCTCGGCGAGCACCCTTTGCCCGTAATTCGGTTAAATTTACGCGCAGGCTGGTCATCGTCACCTATTGACCGCCCAGCGCTATATCGAGGCCAACGACCAGATGATGAAGGCTGCTGTGGATGGCCTGTGATTTGAAACTGCCGCATATAGTTTCCCCTCTTGACCCTGCTGCCTTGACGAAAGACATAGCGGGACATCTTCTTGAGGGATAATCTGGCTATCCCAATGACGCTTGTCAGGATGAGGCTGTGACCATCAGCAGAGCATTCTTGCGTGATGGCGCGCTCTTGATGCTGGCCTATGGATTGGCGTCCATATTGGTCATCAAAGTCTTCGGCACCAATGATGTAATGCGCTTTCCGTGGCTGCTGCTCGGTCCAGCGGTCTTTCTGACCATGCGTCACGGATATGGCGTAATTACCTTGGCAGTCATTGGGGTGGTCCTTGGACGCTGGCTACAAGACGCAAGCGCTTCCATGTTCGTAGATGGAGGGCGCTACGGCTTGGTACTCTTCATGGGCGCTTGGATTTACAGGCGCACGGGTGGTGCGGCACTGACCTTCAGCAATGTCGCAGATTACCTTCGGCTTTATGGGGTCGGCTTGCTCATGGGGCTCTCCGTGGCCGCCATCAGCACCCTTCAGGTGCAAGTTGGATTTTTGGAAGCCGCTTCTCAAGATGCTGTCCATCGGACGGCTGGAGCCGCCTTCGGGTTCATTATCACAATGCTGCCCCTGCTCGCCGCGCGAGAATGGCCCAATATTGAAAGGACAAAGCAAGGCTTGTGGGAAGGCCCACTGATCATTGGCCTATCATTGTTATTTGGGCAGGTAATTTTTCTCGATTGGCTTCATGGGACAGTCGGTCAGGTTGCTCGCGGATATTGGATGTTTCTGTTTGTGACCTTGGCAGCCCTGCGTTTGGGCCCAATTGGCACGACGATCACCATAACCGTAGCAGCGGCACAGGCATTCATTGGGGCGATATATGGCCTCGGCTTTTTTTCTGACGATATCTCCAGGACGCATCTATCAAATTACTACTTCTACATAATAAGTCTTTCATCTGATGGCGCATTGGTGGCTGTGTTGTTCATGAAAGGACAGCAGGACCGAAAGGCATTGGAAACCAGAAGCACTGAGTTGGAAGCTTTAAACGCGGACTTGAAGCGCACAAACACAGATCTCGAGCAATTTGCCTATGTCGCGTCCCATGACCTCCGCGAACCTTTGCGCATGGTGAGCAGTTACATGTCACTGCTGGATCGTCGCTATGGCAGCTCGCTCAATGCCGAAGCTCATGAGTTTCTGGATTTCGCCGAAGATGGGGCCAAGCGCATGGACGCCTTGGTTCAGGACTTGCTTAGCTTCTCGCGGATCGGTCGCGTTGCCGATCCATTGCAGCCAAATTCCATTGCTGACCTTGTTGCCCAGGCTGTTCATGTTCTCCATACCTCCATTGAAGAGGCGGAGGCGGATGTCAGAATATGTTCCGACCTACCTGTCATCGTCTGCTCAAAAGACGAGATTACACGGGTGTTCCAGAATTTGATTGGAAATGCGATCAAGTTCCGCGCCGAGGGGCGGAAGCCAGTTGTAGAAATTACCTGCCAGCGACAGGGCGAGTTTTGGCAATTCTCAGTGTCTGATAATGGAATTGGCATTGGTTCGGACTATTTTGACCGTATCTTCCTGATTTTTCAGCGGCTGCACACACGCGAAAAATTTGACGGAACAGGCATTGGCTTGTCTGTATGTAAGAAGGTCGCTGAGCAGCATGGTGGTCGTATCTGGCTGCGATCAACGGTCGGTGAAGGAAGCAGCTTTTTCTTTACCTTGCCGATCCAATGCGCGTGACCGACTGACGTGTTACACGACCGCGGCTTTCTCCACCAGCAAGCCAGCTTCCATGGCCGCTGCAATCACAGCGTCGCCCCATTGGCCCAAGCACCTCGTTGGGCAGCGTCACGGCGGCCTTCCATGAACCGTCGGGCGCTCGATAATTGGGAAGGGTGATCTCGGTCTTGCTGGCATCGGCGCGAACTTGAACGCCGTGAATGACCAACGACACGCCATCGAGGATCAATTCCACATCGGCTATGGATCGTGCAACCGCCAACCGTGACGTGGCCGGCCAGGCGCTGGGGTTCGAGTTTCCATTGGCGAAGGCGTAGCGGCTGTTCCAAGTGCGCAGAAATGGTGGTTCCACCATCTACATTAGGGTTCTATAATGCTAAGGATGAATTCCCCCCTGGAGGTAGCACTATGAAGATTCTTTCCTGCTGCGCCGTTGCTATGGCTGTTGTAATGGCCGCGACTGGTGCCGCCCGTGCCGCTGATCATATGGATCATATGGCTCATATGGCGACCAATCCAGTCACGCCGGACCACATGCAGGTCATGTGCGGTGACATGGACGCCAAGATGGCGGGCCATCTGGCCTATGCTGAGGTAAAGCTGGGGTTGGGCGAGTCTCAGAAGGTGGCTTTTTCCAAGCTGAAAGAAACCATGAAGGCGGCTCACGAACCCATGAAGAAGGTCTGTGCCGAGATCGTTGCCCAGCCCCCCGCGACCACACTCCCGACCCATATGGAGCGTATGCGCAAGATGATGGAGGTGCGTGTCAGCGTCATGGGTAAGGTGATCCCCGCCATGACCGGCTTCTACGACACACTGACCCCAGAGCAAAAAAAGACTGCCGACGCTCTGATGATGAGCCATCACGCGGGCATGGGGCACTAATCAAGAGTTGGAAGGCCAGAAACAGAGACTAAAATATTTTGGGCTATGTTTCTGGCCTCTTTCGAATGACATCGCTGGCGATGAGCTTTTCGCTAGTTGCTAAGTGGAGCGGCCTTAACAGCAATTGATCGCTCCATTTATGCCGATACTAAGCCACTGGTTCATGGCAATTGATCACAGCACCTGTGAGTCTGACTTGGCGACATGGCCTCCGGGTGCCGGGCTACCTTTTGAAGCTTCGCAATGAGGGGCGACGAATTTGCGAAGCAAACAGGAGCGTTTGATGCAGGCTGCCGTGAAAACCATTCGTCACGAGTTGGAGACGGCCATCAGTCTTGCCAAGTGCCGGAAATGTGGCTGTCTTGTCGAATTTCTTGACGGTCTGGCGGTGGTGGCAAACCTGCCCAGTGAAGCGATGACCTTGGCCGAAGAGGCTCGGGCGGGGCGGTAGCAGATGGAGGCCGTCGCGTATCCTTGCCTCGGCTGTTCCCACTGCTATCCGGCGGTGGCCTCCAATGCCCTGGCCCAGGCGTTCCCACAGATCGACCTCCATGCCGCCTGCGGCTTCGAGGTCCGGGAGGGTTGGCCGCCGGTTCCTGGTGATTACTTCGTGCTGTGCCATGGTGCTAATTGCACCGTGGCCGTCTCCACCCTGGGCGATGTCGCCCTGGCGGCACGGATCGCCGATCTCAGCCGACCAACAGCGTTTTGAGAGAGGCCGAAAATGCCGAACTTGATCGGCGACGGCAGATGCAGGTTGTCGATCGCCGACAGGAGAATATCGGCGGAGACGGGGCGGTCAGCAGGGATAAACATAGTGTAGGTTCCTTGATTAGTGGGTTTGGGTAATTGTGGTGGTCTAGTGTTCGAAAGCATCGGTCATGGCCTCGAATGAGGGCCTAGCCAATGGTCGGGAGTCAGGGCGGAAAAAGTGTCCACCAAGAAAAGTGCCGCCGCTCCAGCCAGAAAATGGCAGGACCAGCACATGGTCCACGACGCACCGCAACAAAGGCGGGATGTCGCGTCCGTCCCGCGCGCCCAGTTCGATTGCCAATCGGCCGAACCGACTTTCGGCATAGACGTCAACGAACGTGTGGGAATCACGAATTGGTGCGCGGTGTTCTTCGATGATCAATGACTGCGGATCAATGGCTTGGGCCAGCGACAAGCCGAGGAGGCGTAGGCGACGGTGATGTGGGCCTTCCTGTCTGCGCACGGCGGGCAGTTCGGCGTCATCGATGCCAACTGGGCAAGGAATGGCGAAAGGAGCGAACCGGATCACCCCAGTGGTGAGGCAGATGGCAAGCAATTGAGCATCACACCCAGCCCGAAGGCCGCCCGTGGCAGTCTTATGCAAAATGTCCGGCAGCCAAAGGTCCGGGCGACGGCTGAGCCAGGGTTCGGTAACAGATTTCATCTGGGTTGCTCCTGCTTCCAGTGGCGCGAGACATTATTTGTCATTGCCTCGCCGCGTGATAACCTTGCATTTATAATGGCAGGTTCGAGCGCCAAGGACAACATAAATAATGGAAGGTTGGGTAATAAAATGGATTCTGCGCAGTGTCGAGCCGCGAGAGCGCTCTTGGGATGGGCGCAAGATGAACTTGCTGCGGCATCAAAAGTGAACAAGAAGACCATTGCTGATTTTGAGCGTGGGGCTCGCCGCCCCTACGATCGGACGCTCCGAGATCTTCAGGAGGCAATGGAGGCGATGGGGGTTAAATTCTTAGAAGATGGAGAGGTTGCTGGCGGAGGAACTGGGGTTCGTCTAAGCCAAACTTCCGTGCCATAGGTCTCAGATAATCTTGCGGGCGCTCGATATGCTAGAGCGGTTCGCGATCTAACGGAATCGCAGGGGATTGAACGAAACCGCTGGCGCGGTATTGGAGCCTGAGGGGACGGCGAAGGCTCCTGTCTGAGAAGGTTGGTTTTCCACGCCCCCCCCTACAGACAGGAGGCCCCCGATGGCCGAATTGAGCCCTTTGCGTCGCCGCATGATCGAGGACATGACGGTCCGCAATCTTTCGCCGGCGACGCAACGATCCTACCTTCATGCGGTTTCGAAGTTCAGCCGCTTCTTCAATCGATCGCCGGATCGGCTCGACCTTGAAGACGTGCGCACGTGGCAGGTCCACTTGGTGTCGCAGGGGATTTCGTGGGCCAGCCTCAACCAGTTTGTGGCGGCGCTGCGGTTCTTCTACGGGGTGACGCTGCGGTGCCCCGAGACCCCGGAGCGGATCACCTATGCCCGCCAGCCGCGGCGGTTGCCAGTAGTATTGAGCGCCGACGAGGTGGTGCGCTTCCTGGAGGCGGTGCCCAGCCTGAAGAACCGCACGGCGCTGACCACGGCCTATGCCGCCGGGCTGCGAGTATCAGAGGTGGTGGCGCTCAAGCTGGCCGACATCGACAGCGGCCGGATGGTGATCCGGGTCGAGCAGGGCAAGGGGCGCAAGGACCGCTACGTCATGTTGTCGGCGCAGTTGCTCGGCATCCTGCGCACCTATTGGCGGCTGGCGCGGCCCGGGCATTGGCTGTTTCCCGGCCGCGAGGACAAGCCGATCGAGCCGAATGTGCTGAATTGCGCGTGCCGCTCGGCCTGTGCCGCCGCCGGGATCGACAAGTGCGTCACCGTTCATACCCTGCGCCACAGCTTTGCCACCCATCTGCTGGAAGCGGGCACCGACATCCGCATCATTCAGGTGCTGCTCGGCCACAACAATCTGTCGACCACGGCCCGCTACACCCAGGTCTCCAACGCAATGATCGCCAAGACGACCAGCCCACTCGACGGCCTCGACCTGATGGTGGTGCCGCCGTCCTGAGATGGCAGCCATGGCCGGGGGACTGGAGGTGGCGGACGTGTTCCGCCGCTTCGGCAGTGCATGGCGGGCTGCCCAGGATGGACATCTCGACCGCGGCCGCCGCCGGGTGATGGCCGCCATCGAGGCTTGCCGAACGGCGCAATTGGGCGGCCATAGCGAGTCCTGTGGTGCGTGCGGGCTGGTGCGCATCGCCTACAATTCCTGCCGCAACCGGCATTGTCCCAAATGCCAGGGGCTGGCACGCGCCCAGTGGCTGGCCGACCGCCAAGCCGAGTTGCTGCCGGTGCCATACTTCCACGTCGTCTTCACCGTGCCGGCCGAGATCGCCGCCATTGCCTTCCACAACAAGGCGGTGGTCTACGACATCCTGTTCAAGGCGACAGCCGAGACACTGCGCACCATCGCCGCCGATCCCAGGCATCTCGGCGCCGAACCCGGTTTCGTCGCCGTGCTGCACACCTGGGGACAGGCGCTCCAGCACCATCCCCATCTCCATTGCGTGGTGCCGGCCGGCGGCCTGTCGCCGGACGGAAGCCGCTGGGTCGCCTGCCGTCCGGGCTTCTTCCTGCCGGTGCGTGTGCTGTCCCGGTTGTTCCGCCGCTTGTTTCTGGCCCAAATGACGGCGGCGTTCCTGGCGGGCAAGCTCGCCTTCTTCTCCGACCTCGCAGCCCTCGCCGAGCCGGCCGCCTTTGCCCGCCATCTGGCGCCGCTGCGCAAAACCGACTGGGTGGTCTACGCCAAACGCCCATTCGGCGGCCCCGAGCAGGTGCTGGCCTATCTCGGCCGCTACACCCACCGCGTTGCCATCGCCAACAGCCGCCTGGTCGAGATCGCGGACGGCTCGGTCCGTTTCCGCTGGAAAGACTATCGTCATCACGACAAGCAGAAGGTGATGACGCTGCAGCCCGGCGAATTCATCCGCCGCTTCCTGCTCCACGTCTTGCCCGACGGCTTCCACCGCATCCGTCATTACGGATTCCTCGCCAACGGCCAGCGGGCGGCCAAGCTGGAAAACTGCCGTCGCCTGCTGGCCGTGCCGGCGCCGGCAACGGTCACGGCGGGGACGCCCGACGACTACCGCGACCGCCATCACCGCCTCACCGGCCACGACCTCCGCCGCTGCCCATGCTGCGGCGGCACTATGGCGCCGCTCGGCGCCATCCCTCGATCACCGGCCGGCCATGCCGCCTACCGGATCGACACGTCATGACCGCCGTACCGTGCCTGCTCTTGGGAACCGTGCTCGCACCGACGCTGGCCGTCGGCATCGCGCTCGGTCGCCCACATCGTGTCCTGGCGCCCATCATGGTCAGCGCGATTGCCGCCGATCGGCACCTCACGGCAACCGCCGCCGCAATTTTGGTCCTGGCCGCCGCGCCCGTGAACGCCCCCTCGGCCGTCATCTCACCGCCCCAGCCGCCCGGCGCACCCACCGCCACGGCCAAATCCCCATAGACCTCGTCTGCGTCCCGCGGTTTCGTTCAATCCGGCTTCTCAGAGGTCCGGCTCCTTTGAGGCTGCCGTCGTACCGGCCGGACCTCAGAGAACCCTCCAGATTCACAGGCGCGGCTAATCGTGATTCACTTCCTGTGGAGGTGGCCCACGATGACTCGACCTTTATCCGTAGATCTGCGCGACCGTGTTGCGCGATATGTTCTGGCTGGCCATTCGCGCCGACAGGCGGCCAGTGTCTTCAATATCTCGGTGAGCTCGGCGGTACGCTATGTGGCGCAATATCTGTCGAGTGGGACGGTGGCGCCAAAGCGGCAAGGCGGTGATCGGCGCAGTAAATTGGGCGACCATCGGGCCTATGTGCTGCTGCGTGTTAAGCAGGTTCCGGATATCTCGCTGGCCGATTTAACCAAAGAACTGGCCGAGCGGGGCGTTCAAATCCATCTTTCCAACCTTGCCCGGTTTCTCCGGGCACAGGGGCTGACCTATAAAAAAAACTTTGGTCGCGTCCGAGCAGATGAGGCCGGACGTCCGGTTGCTGCGCGAGGAGTGGATTAAAGGCCGCCAACCGCTGATGCGGCGTCAGGCCCATCGCCTGGTGTTCCTCGACGAGACCGGAACCAATACCAAAATGACCCGTCTGCGGGGCCGCTCACCCAAAGGGGCGCGGTTGAAAGCCGCTGTGCCCTTCGGACATTGGAAGACGGAAACATTCATCGCCGGGCTGCGTCATGATGGCTTGGTGGCGCCCTTTGTCATCAATTGCCCGATGAACCGGAAGATGTTCGAGGCCTATATCGAGACCCAACTGGCCCCAACCCTGGAGCCGGGCGACGTCGTGATCCTCGACAATCTCTCAGCTCACAAAAGTCCTCGGGCAGAACGGATCATCCAAGATCGTGGTGCCTTCATGCTGTTCTTGCCGCCGTATTCCCCCGACCTCAATCCCATCGAAATGGCCTTCTCGAAGCTCAAGGCACACCTCAGAAAAACGGCTGCCAGGACCATTCAGGACCTATGGGACGCCATCGGCCGAATCTGCGATCTCTACGAACCTCAAGAGTGCCGAAATTTCTTCAAGGCTGCCGGATATGAACCAGTGTGATCGCGAATTGCTCTAAAGCGCAGATTGAAGAGTGGTTCGCCCAAGGAGTATGGCGACGCTATTGGCCGAAGGGAGCGGCCAGATTTTGGCAGAATCGGGGAATTGGTGGGAAAGAGGCTACTGCCGTCGGGGCTGCAATCGGATGAGTGGGCCAGGGCGGTAGCCACTTAATTCCGTTTAACCTTCTGAGTTTTTGCTTCCATGCCCCGACAGGGAGCAAACGATTTCCGCAGCGGAATGCGAACTCGCTTTTCGACGATAATGTCGGAAATTTCCGGACAAAAATTGTCCGGTTTTCGTAAGCCGTGTAGATCTAACTCATTGAAAAATAAGAGGTAGATGGTGGGCGATACAAGGATTGAACTTGTGACCCCTCCCGTGTGAAGGGAGTGCTCTCCCGCTGAGCTAATCGCCCATCTACATCTTCAACCGTTGGAAGTCCAACGGCGCTACTGGGGCAAAACCGGTACTTGTCCGGAAATCTGTCCCGATTGGCTCCCCGCAAACTGGCGGATTGCCTTAACGTATCACTCCCGTGTGAAGGGTGTGCTCTCCCGCTGAGCTAATCGCCCATCTCTTCCATCGGAGGCTTGCCTCCGTATTCCCTTGGCGGAGCGGACCGCCGGGGAAGGGCCGCTTTATATGGCGCGCCGCCGGGCCTGTCAAGCGGGCTTTCACGCGGTTTCGCGGTCGATGACGCGAATGGTCTCCGGCGGCTGGTAGCTTTCCAGCAGGGCGAGCAGGGTGACGGGGTCGTGATGGGCCGCAGTCATGCGGCGGTGGCGGGGTTTGACGAAGCCTTCATCGGCCATGTGATCGAGGAAAGCGTGCAGGCGCTCGAAATAGCCCGCCACGTCCAGGAAGCCCAGCGGCTTGGCGTGCAGGCCCAGCTGGCCCCAGGTCCAGATCTCGAACAGCTCCTCCATCGTGCCGACGCCGCCGGGCAGGGCGATGAAGGCGTCCGACAGCTCGGCCATGGTCGCCTTGCGCTCGTGCATGCTGGCCACCACCCGCAGCTCGGTGAGGGCGGGGTGGCCCACCTCCCATTTCAGCATGGATTCGGGGATGACGCCGATCACCTGTCCGCCCGCCTCCAGGGCGGCGTCGGCCAGGATGCCCATCAGGCCCACGTTGCCGCCGCCATAGACCAGGGCGAGGCCGCGCTGGGCCAGCAGCCGGCCCAGCTGGACCGCCGCCTCGGCATAGGCCGGATTGGCGCCGGAATTGGAGCCGCAGAAGACGCAGACCCGCTTCATCTCAAGCCCCTTCGGCCAGAATCTTGGCGAAGGCGCGCACCGCCGCCTCGGGGCCTTCCGCGTGGTTCCACACGCCGCCCGACACCGCCAGGAAATCGGCGCCGGCCGTCACCAGGGGGCGGCAGTTCTCCACCGTGATACCGCCGATGGCGACGCAGGGCACGGTGAACAGGCCGTGCCACCAGTCCAGAATCTGGATGTCGGCGCGGGTGGGGGCGTCCTTGGTCTCGGTGGGGAAGAAGGCCCCGAACGCCACGTAATCGGCCCCGGCCTCGCCGGCCTCCATGGCCAGGTGCCTCGAATCGTGGCAGGTGATGCCAACGATGCCTTCCGGGCCCACCGCCTGGCGGGCCGCCTTGTAGGAGGCGTCGGACTGGCCCACATGCACGCCGTCGCAGCCCGTCTCGAAGGCCAGGTCGGGGCGGTCGTTCAACAGCACCGCCACGCCACGCCGCTGGGCGGGCGGGCGCAGCACGTCCACCACGCGGGCGATGGCATCGTCGTCCAGGCCCTTCAGGCGGATCTGCAGGCAGGCGACGTCGCCGGCATCGAGGGTGGCTTCCAGGGTCTTGACCCATTCGAAGGGCTTTTCGATGACCGGGGGCGTGATCAGGTAGAGACGGCAGGAATCGGCGGAAATGGCGGGCCTCGTCATGGCGAAGGGTTGCGTCAGGATTGCGTCCACCATGGCACCGTGGCGATTGTGGCGCAACTGCCCTGATCTGCCCTGAAAGAATCACAATTCGTCCCTTATTCCGCCACGGGCGGGAGCGACCTTTATGTCTACCGAACGCGCCATGACGGCCGTCGGAAACGAGATAGAAAAGGAAGCCTCCCATGCGTGCCACCCGTTTCCTCGCCACCGCCCTCGTCGCCGCCTCGCTGCTCCCCGTGGCCGCCTGGGCCCAGGGCAGCACGTCGACCACCACCGCCGTCCCCGCCGCCCCGGCCGCCACCAGCCAGACCACCGGCGCCGCCGCCGCCAAGATGGAAAAGGGCAAGAGCGACGCCGCCCACGCCAAGAAGGACGCCAAGGACCACGGCAAGAAGGCCGAGCATGCCGCCACTCCGGCGACCCCGGCCACCCCTGCGACCCCCGCCACCCCGGCCGCCCCGGCGACCGGCAAGTAATACCCCTCAAATGACGACGGCCCCCTTCCCGGCGCGAGGAAGGGGGCCGTTGATGTTTGTTTGAGGATCAGCCCAGCGCGGCGAGCAGGCTGTTGGCGTTGCCGGCCAGGCCGCTGCCGGCCTTGGAGCCGCCGCCCAGATAGTCGAGCAGGCTGGAGCCCCGGCCCAGCAGCGAGCCCAGCACCGTCACCTGCGACGAAATGGCGCCCTTGTTGCCGAGATAGGGCCGAATGGCGTCGTCCATGCCCTTGGCGGCCTGGGCCACCAGGGACTGCACGGCGGCCGGGTCCTTGCCCAGCGCCTGGGCCAGGACGGACTGGTCGATGGAAAGCGTGCCGTCCTTTTCCACCGAGATGCCGATATCGGCCAGCGTCGAGACGTCGCCGCCGGTGGAATAGCTGGCCATGGCGGCGTCGCCGATGCGCTTGAACATGCCGGCGGCGAGATTGGCGTTGGCCGCCAGCTCGCCCTTGTCGCCGGTCATCTCGACGATGGCCTGCTGCAGCCCGTTGAAGGATTTCATCATCGTCTGCACGGTGTCGGTCAGCGACGATTTCGGCACGCTCTGCGATCCGGTCTGGGTGAAGGCCGCCGTGGTGCCGAAGGCGACCGGCACGTCGGTGTTGGACGGCCAGGTGAAGTCGGTGCCGTCGATGGTGTAGACGGCGTCCTGGGCCTCGTTGGTGATGGTGAGCGGCGAGAGGTTGGGCCGCGATGGGTCGAATTCCAGTTCGCCGAGGCCCGACAGAGAGAAGGCCTTGGCCGCGCCGGTATCCTTGCCGCTGATTTCCAGCTCAAAGCCGCCGCCCGATTCCACCACCTGGGCGGACAGGCCGATTGCGGCGTCGTTGATGGATTTGGCGATGTCGTTGAGCGAGCCTCCGGTGATGGCGATCTCCACCGGCTCGCCCGTGGCGTTGAAGGCCCCGGTCTCGCCGTCCAGCTCGCCCAGCAGCACGCTGAGGGTGCCGGTGCCCAGCGACACCGAATCGGGATCGCCGAACAGGGACGTCACCACGGTCTGGGCCTGGGCCAACTGGCCCACCTCCACCTGAACGGAACCGGAGCCGCCCGAATCCGTGGCGTGGGCGGCCACCGACTGCAGGTCGCTGTCCACCTGCGCGCCCAGCGTGGCGAGGCGGGTATAGCCCATCATGGCCTGTCCGCTTTGGGCCGAGCCCAGCGACAGGGAATAGGCCTCGTCGCGCCCCAGGCTGAGCGGGCTGGCCAGCGCGTTGGCGACGGTTGCCGCCGTCGTCGCGCCGTCGCCCTTCTGGGTCGGGTTGGCGTATTGCTTCAACAGGCCGGCAAGGGCGGTCGGCAGGGCGGATACGGCGTTGGTGCTCATGGCCTTGTGCTCCGGGGCGCAGGCAGCGCCCGCTGAAGAGAGAATCCTTGCGGATTATCCAAGCAACGGCCGTGCCATTTGGTAGAGCATTGAAAATGTTGAGTGTTTATTTTGCCGGATGCCGCTCACCCGGCAAACTCTGCCGGTCAGGCGGTTCGCGACAGGTGCCGCCAATGGCGCAGCAGCATGTCCAGCTTGGCCAGCACCAGCTTGGCCTCGGCGATTTCCAGGTCGAGGAAGGCTTCCACCGAACGTCCGGCCAGCATGGCCTGGCGGGCGCCGGAGACCAGGCGGGCGCCAGCGGCAAGGCGCAGGCCGCTCAAGGCTTCGCCCACCGTCACCGGCTGGCCGATATGGCAGGCCAGGGCGGCGAGGCGGCGGTCCCGCTCCCGCGCATTGTCCGGCAACAGGGCCGAGACGTCGCGGTTGAGCCACAGATGAAGGCGGCGCAGATCCTCCATGCCCAGCGGCGCCTTGGCCTTGGGCGGCGTGGCGGTGAAGGTGAGGATGGTGGCCAGCCCGTCCCAGGATGCCGCCTCGCCGCGCTTAGGAGCCGGGCAGGGAAGCAGACGCAGGCGGGGCGCGGCCTCGATTGCGGCGCGGATCGAGGCGAGGAAACGCTCCAGGATGCGCCGCGCCTCGGGCGGCGGCACGGCGTGGAAGGCGGCCATCTCCCACAGCGCCGCCCACCAGCGCATCAACAGGCCGATATTGGGCTCGCCGCCCATGGGCCGGCACCAGTTCTCCCAGGCATCGGGCCAGCAATGGCGTTCGGTATAGGCGTTGTAGCCCTGGGGCAGGGCGGCCTGGCCCAGCAGCACCCGTCCGCCGATGGCGGGCGGCACCAGCAGGGCGCCGGCGAAGGGCGGGCCGGTGAAGAATTTCGAGCCGGTGACGATGACCATGAAGCCGTGGCCGAGATAGCCGGCGACGCTTTGCCGGGACAGGCGGAGCTGCGAGGCGTCGACCACCACGTCCAGATGGCCGGCGAAACGCTGGGCCAGTAGGGCGGTGAAATCGGCGCCGGGCGCCACCAGCCCGGTCTTGGAGGTGTCGAGCAGATGGAGCAGCACCCGGCGGCCCCGCGCCACCTCGCGCTCCACCAGGGACTCGGCCGCCCGGTTGATCTCCGCCACGGGCAAGGGGCGTCCCGATTCGTCGCGGACCTGCAGGATGGCCAGTTCCACCCGGGCGGCGGTGGCCTCGTCCACGGCCGCGTCCACGGCGACATGGTGGCCCATGGCGGTGGTGGCGTTGTAATGGCGGCCCGAGGCGGCCTGCAGCACGTTGCTGGCGGTTTCCCTGGGCGCGATGACGATGCTGGTGAGCGGGCTGCGGTCGGCGGCCAGGGCCAGATGCAGGGCGTAGAACTCGGCGTCGGTACCCGATGGCGTGACGATGGCCTCGGTGCCGGGCACCATGCCGCACTGGCGGGGAATTTCGGTCCGCACCTCCTCCATGGCGGCGGCGTATTCCGCGTCCAGGCGGCCGGAGCGGGCGGCGTCGGCCAGACGGCGGCGCAGGGCCTCCACATGGGCGAAGGCACCGTCGGACACCGAGGTGGCGGTGGTGGACGCGAAGGTGATGGCCCAGGGCCGGGGCTTGGGCGAGCAGCCGTAGCGGTTCAGCCCGCTGTCGGGATCGACCCGCAACCGCTCGTCGCCGCCGGTGGTGAGCCAAAGGTCGGTAGGCCCGTCCAGGTCCATGATCAGGCGGTCTTGGACTGCTTGATCCGCCGCAGCATGTCCTGGAAGGCCTTGAAGATGCGGCGCATCTGCGGGGCCTTGTAGGGGAAGATGTCGGGCGGGTCCATGGCGTGGACGATCATGGCGGTGTCGGCTTCGAACACCAGCAACTGGCCGTCCGGCGTCTCGGCGCAATCCATGGCGAAATAGTCGAGCCCGATGCGTTCGGCCATGGCGGCGAAGGCGCCGGCGTGGCGGGCGGCGAATTCCTCGTCGAAGGTGGCGAAGGCCCGGGCCTCCTCGGCGCGCTTCTCGGCGCTTTCGCGCATGTCGGCGTTGAGGTAGTGGATCATCCAGTGGCTGGATACCGCCATGTGGCAGACATAGGGCCGCCCGTCGATCATGGCGATGCGGTATTTGCGGAACATTCCGCCTTCGCCGCGGTAATCCACGAAGCTGGACAGGTAATAGGCCTCGGCCGGATGGGCGGCGAGGTAAAGGCCGATGGTCGACGGCGCGTCCAGCTTGGCCAGTCCCTTGCCGGCATGGGAATCCACCGGCCGGGTGATGACCGGGAAGGTGCCGTCGGGCAGCAGGTCGGACAGCGCGATTTCACCCCGGCCCAGGCGGGCCAGGTCCTCCGGATCGATGCGGGTGGTTGCCGGGATGCGGATGCCCGGCGCCCCGGCCAGCAGGGTGCTCACCCCGTCGCGGGACAATTGCAGCACCTTGCGCGGATCGTTCAGGACCGGCGGGCAGGGCCACAGGTCGGCGAAGGCGGAGATGCGTTCGAGAATTTCGCGGTTGGCCTCGGATTCCCCGACGATGACCATGGCCATGTCGTGGCCGGGCACCCGTTCGGGCAGATCCTCGCCGGGCACCACGTAGAGCAGGTCCAGGCGGATGTCGGACTCTTCGAGCAGGAACTGGATGGGCACGTTGGACATCAGGTTGCCCGGCGCCGCGAAGGCCAGCAGCCGGACCGTGTCGTCGTCGTCGGTGGCGGCGCTGGTCTGCTCGCGATAGACCTGATCGAGCGCCAGGGCGCGCTCCTGGTAGGTCAGCCCGGCTTCTTCGTGCCCCAGCAGGAAATGGATGGTGGCAAGGTCGAGCAGGGCGGCGGAATCGCCGTGATCGGCCTCGCTCCGTTTCAGCAGCGAGATGGCCGACGGCACCATGTTCTCGCCATGAAAGGCCATGGTGGTCAAGCGGGCCATGCCCATGGATTGGGGCGGCCAAGGCCTGTCCTGTCCTGCGGTCACGGGGATTCCTTGGGCAATGGGACGCTCTAGACTATCTCGAAATGGTTAAGCATTACTTCGTTGACACGCGTAGAACCTCATCGACCATGCGATCGACATCGTTTTTCCTGGTGCGGTGATTGACGATGGCGGCGCGGATGGCCAGTTTTCCGTCGATGGTGGTGGTGGACGGCGCGGCGATGCCGCTTTCATGCAGATCGGCGACGATTTGGGCGCAATCCGCTCCCGGGCGGTGGAAGCAGACGATGTTGAGCGCCACCGGGGCGAGGAGCTCCAGCGACGGCTCGGCCTGGATGCGGGCGGCCAGGTGGCGGGCCACCTCGCAGCAGCGGGCCATGGCCGCGCCCAGCGCGTCCATGCCGTGGGCCTTCAGCGTGATCCAGGTCTTCAACGCCCGAAAGCCTCTGGACAGGTCGGGGCCGTAATCGCAGGGCCAGGGCGAACCGGCGGCCAGTCCCCGCGTCTCGCGCCTCAGGTAAGCGGCGGGCGAGGCGAAGGCGGCCCGGTGGGCCTCGCCGTCACGGACCAGCAGGTAGCCCGCGTCATAGGGCACCTGTCCCCATTTGTGGAAATCGAAGGCGATGGAATCCGAGCGCTCGATGCCGGCCAGCAGCGGCGCCAGTTCGGGCGACATCATGCCCAGCGCCCCGAAGGCGCCGTCCACGTGGAACCACATTCCTTCCGCCTCGGCGAAGGTTGCCAGGGCGCCGAGATCGTCGATGGCGCCCACGTCCACCGTTCCGGCGCTGCCGACCACCATGAAGGGCCGCCGCCCGGCGGCGCGGTCGGCCGCCACCGCCTGGCGCAGCGCCTCCATGTCGAGGCGGTGGGCGGAATCGGTGGGCAGCAGGCGCAGGGAAGCCGCGCCCAGCCCGCTCATCTCGAAGGCCTGGGGGATGCAGCCATGGGCGGCGGCGGAAGCATAGGCGACCAGCCCCTCGGCCCCGGACAGGCCGGTCCGCCGGATGCCGGTCCCCAGCGCCCTGGTCCGCGCCACCAGAAGGGCCAGGAAATTGGCCATGGAGGTGCCGGTGACGAACAGGCCGCTGGCCCCCTCGGGATAGCCGAACAGGTTCCGCATCCAGCGCAGGATCTGGCGCTCCACCTCCATGGGGGCGTGGTCGCGGCCGCCCAGATTGGCGTTGAGGCCGCCGGCCATCATCTCGGCCAGCATGCCTTCAACCGTGCCGCCACCATGGACCCAGCCCATGAAGCCGGGATGGACGTTGCCGGGGCCGAAAGGTTCGACCAGTTGGCGGAATTCTGAATCGATGGCGGCAAGCTCCTGGCCCATCCTGGGTGGGGGGGCGTCAAAGGCGGCCCGCACCTCGGCGGGCATGGGCCGCCACACCGGGTGCCGGCGCACGTCCCGGATGAAGTCCAGGCTTTCGTCCAGCATGCGGTGGGCCTGGGCGCGCAGGCCTTCCCAATCGGCGGGGTCGAGGCCGGAATCGAGCGCGTCGGCCATGGCCGCCAGGGTGGCCTGGGGATGTCCGGCCATCATCAGGTGTCCGGCCCGCTCCAGCACCACGGCGCGGCCCTGGGGCAGGCGCGCCGCCAGGGCGCGCCCGGCATCGGGCGAGGCCATGCGGTCCTGGCCGCCGACGATCACCGTGGCCGGGCAGCCGACCCTGGCGGCGGCGGCGTCGCCCCCGTCATAGGCGCTGCAGGCGGCAAGGTCGACGTGCAGCACGCCGGGCGCGGCCTGGGCCAGATGGGCGGCGGTCGCGGTGATCAGCTCCGGGGGCGCGGGCGGCTCCTTGGCAAACCCCCATTTGGCGATCAGGGCGCAGGCGGCGTTGGGATCGTCGCGGGCCATGTCCAGCAGCGCCTGGTTGACCGGCATGGACGCGGCGGCGCCCAGCAGCAGCAGGGAACGGACCCGGTCGGGATGGCGGGCGGCACACTCGAGCGCGGCCAGTGCTCCCATGGAATGACCGGCCAGGACGGCCTTCTCCACCCCGGCGGCGTTCAGGAAATCGGCCAGCCAGCCGGCCAGGGCGGCGATGGTGTCCAGGGCGGGGCCTTGCGAGGCGCCGTGGCCGGGCAGGTCGGGAACCAGCACGCGCCAGCCTTGGGCGGCCAAGCCCTGGGCGATGCCGCTCCAGGTGGAATGGCTGCCGCCGGCGCCGTACGCCAGCAGCACGGCCGGATCGGAGTCCTTGCCGAACGCGCTGGCGAACACCGCCTTGCCTTGAACCGTGACGTCCATCCCTTCCTCCCCGGCCAGTGCGCCACTTTAGGAAGGCTGGCGAAAGGCGGCAAGGCCGCTATAGTTTCCTTCGGACTTCCGGGAGAGACGCACGTGCCTGCCAGCGACAGCCTGATCGACCATATCTTCAAGACCGTCCGCACCATCGCCGTGGTGGGCTTCAGCAACAATCCCTCGCGGCCCAGCCATTACGTTGCCGCCTATCTCCAGCAGCGCGGCTATCGCGTGGTGCCGGTCAATCCCGGCCTGGACGGGCAGGAATTCCTGGGCGAGACGGTCTACAAGGACCTGGCGTCCATCCCGTTTCCGGTGGACATGGTGGACATCTTCCGCAATTCCGACGCCGCCGGCCCCATCACCGACGAGGCCGTCGCCATGGGC
This sequence comes from Magnetospirillum sp. XM-1, assembly GCF_001511835.1. Lineage (NCBI taxonomy): Bacteria > Pseudomonadati > Pseudomonadota > Alphaproteobacteria > Rhodospirillales > Rhodospirillaceae > Magnetospirillum > Magnetospirillum sp. XM-1. Next base: position 3,711,919 of record NZ_LN997848.1, on the reverse strand, counting down.
GCCAAGGTGGTCTGGATGCAGCTGGACGTGATCAACGAGGAGGCGGCCGCCCGCGCCGAGGCGGCGGGACTGGCGGTGGTGATGGACCGCTGTCCCAAGATCGAGCTGGGCCGGAGGTAGGGATAGAGTCCGCTCGGCTTAGAAGGAAGCATCTCCATTGGCCGTCATTGCCGGGCTTGACCCGGCAATCCATGGACCCCCGGATCAAGTCCGGGGGTGACGAAACGAAAAATCGATTCTGTGAAACCCGGGCAGACTCTAGATATCGACCGCCGCCATGTTGTCGGTGACGATGCGTGACGCCGGGAAGGTGACGGTCACGGTGGTGCCGCGTCCCGGCTCGCTGTCCAGGGCCAGCGTCCCGCCATGGGCCGTGACCAGGGCCTTGGTCAGCGGCAGGCCGAGGCCGCTGCCCTCGTATTTGCGCGACAGCCTGGTGTCGGCCTGAACGAAGGGTTCCATCACCAGCCGCATTTCCTCCGAGGTCATGCCGATGCCGGAATCGGTCACCGTGATGGTGAACCCGGCCTTGGCGACGCGGGCGCCGATGACGACCCGACCGCCCTCGTCGGTGAATTTCACCGCGTTGGAGCCCAGGTTGAGGATGATCTGGCGCAGTCGCCGCTCGTCGGCCAGCAGCAGCGGCAGCGAGGGGGGCAGGTCCTCGACCAGGCTGATGCCGGCATTGTCGGCCCGGCGGCTCAAAAGCCGTATGGCGGTGCGGATCATGTCGGGGACATGCACCGCCGCCTCCATCAGGTCGGTCATCCCGGCCTCGGCCTTGGACATGTCCAGAATGTCGTTGATCAGTTCCAGCAGGTGCTGGCCGCTTTCGTGGATGTCGTCCACGTAGGTGCGGTAGCTGGCCGGCTCCAGCGGCCCGAAGATCTCGTGCTTCATCATCTCGGAAAAGCCGATGATGGCGTTCAAGGGGGTGCGCAGCTCGTGGCTGATATTGGCCAGGAAGGTGTTCTTGGCCCGGTTGCCGCGCTCGGCCTCCTCCTTGGCGTCGCGTAGCGTCTGCTCGGTGTGCTTGCGGAAGGTGACGTCGGTGAAGCTGAGGATCAGCCCGCCGCCCGGCATGGAAGAGGACCGCACCTCCATGATGATGCCGCTGGGGGCGAAATGCTCGAACACCATTTCCGGACGTTCGCGGATACTTTCGGCCAGATCGGCGGTCAATTGGGCGCTGTGACGGCCGGGCGGAGTGTCGTTGGCGGCCAGCAGCGCCATGAACAGCGAGATGTCGATGGTGCCGGGCGTGATCTCCGCGTTGGGCAGGCCCAGCATGCGGATGGCCGATTCGTTGAGCGCGATCAGGGCGTCGTCCGAGGCGAACACCGCCACGCCCTGGGGCATGTTGTCGATGATGGCCTGCAGCCGGTCCGCCTCCTGGCGCAGGCGGTCCTGGCTGTCCATCAGCGCCTGTTCATTCTTCTTGCGCTCGCTGATGTCGCGGATCACGCCGATGAAGGTCAGCATGTCGCCCTGGTGCATCTCGGCGATGGCCAGTTCCATGGGAAAGCGCGTGCCGTCCCGGCGCAGGCCCTCCACCTCGCGCCCCGCCGAGCCGATCTTGCGGATTCCGGTCTCGAGATAGGAGCGGATGTAGCCGTCATGGGCGCTCTGATGGGGATCGGGCATCAGCATGCTGACGTTGCGCCCCACCACCTGGTCGGCGGTCCAGCCGAACAGGCGTTCTGCCGCCGGATTGAAGCTCAAGACCGTGCCGGTCTCGTCGATGGTGACGATGCCGTCCACCACCGTGTCCATCACGCCCTTCAGCCAGGACACCGTGCCTTCCAGCGAGATCTGCGCCTGCTTGCGCGGCGTGATGTCGCGCAGGATGCGCAGCTGGCCTCCTTCCTGGGTGGCGTAGGCGGCGACGCTGATCCACTGTCCGTCGCGGAACTTGTCGTCGCCGGCGGTGGCGTCGGTCAGCCCGCCGCCCGACATCTTGCGCCCCAGCCAGTCCCCGCCCTTGTTCTCGCGCCGGGCGAGTTCGGCCATCAGGTCGTCGAAGCGCGCACCCGGAACGATCAGATCCTTGATGGGCGACAGCAGCTGGCGATAGCGCTCGTTGCAGGTGATCAGCAGATTGCCTGCGTCGTAGAGGGCGACGCCGTCCCGGCTGTTGCCCAGGGCCTCGACCAGAAGCCGCTGGGCGTCCAGCGCTGCCTCTCCGTTCGTCGCGGGGCGGGCACGGCGACGGCCGAGCGCGAGCAGCGTCACCGCCGCTCCCACCGCCATTCCGGCCAAGGCCGCCTCGATCCCCGCGAAGGGCATCTCCCGCTCCTATTCGTCGTAGGAGGCGAGGCAGGTGAAGGGAACGTCCAGTTCCTTGAGCCGCTGCTTGCCCGGCAGGAAGGCCAGGTCGATGATGGTGGCCGCGCCGGTGACGTGGGCTCCGATCTTGCGCAGCAGCTCGACGCCCGCCGCCATGGTGCCGCCGGTGGCCAGCAGATCGTCGAGGATCACCACCCGCTTGCCCTCCTCGATGGCGCCCTTCTGGATCTCGATGGTGTCGGTGCCGTATTCCAGGGCGTAGTCGTGGCGGATGGTCTCGCCCGGCAGCTTGCCCTTCTTGCGCAGCATGACGAAGCCGCAGCCCAGCTTCAGCGCCAGCGGCGCCGCCACCAGGAAGCCGCGCGATTCGATGCCGGCCAGCACGTCGGGCTGGAACCGGATGATGTCGCGGGCCAGGCGGCCCATGGCCACCTGCCAGGCGTCGGGATGGGCCAGCAGGGTGGAGATGTCGTAGAACAGGATGCCCGGCTTGGGGAAGTCGGGAACGCCGCGGATATGGTCCTTGATATTCATGACGGCACTCGGTGTTGCGGTTGCGGGAATATGGTAGACCCAGCCTTGACCTGGGTCAAAGTAACAACGGCAGAAGGGCCTTTTCCACGGCCTCCAGCGGAATGGAGTCCATGGCCTCGCCGCCGAAATCCTGGGCGCGGACGATGGCCGCCCGGCGGGTGTGGGGCGCGAACTTGTGGGCGGCCGTGGGCCCGAACAGCGAGACCAGCGGAATGTCGGCGGCGCCCAGCATGTGGCCGGTGCCGCTGTCGTTGGCCACCGCCGCCGCCAGCCGGCGGCCCAGCGCGATGGTCAGCATGGGGGTGAGCCTCGCCGTGTCCTGCAGCGGCAGCAAGGCCTGGGGCAGGGCGGCCCGGATGGTGGCGGCCCAGTCCTCGGCCTCGGCGGGACCCAGCAGGAAGACCGGCACGGCGTCCTTCAGCCCGGCGGCCAGCGCGATGTAGCGCTCCAGCGGCCAGCATTTCCAGCGCCCGCCCGCGCCGGGCGCCAGCCCCACATAGCGCGGCCCGGCGGGCAGCAGGCGTTCGGCCTCGGCCTCGATGGCCGCATCGCGGGGCAGGGGGGAGGTTTCTGCCACCTTGCGGCCCGCCGCCGCCTCGACCAGCTGCATCAGCTGGCCGATCATGGCCGCCGGCCGGGTGGTGTCGGCGGGCTTGCCGTCCGAGAACAGGAAACCGGCGGTGGCCGAGATGAAGCGGCCATGGCGGATGCGCTTCAACACCAGGGTGGTCAGGCCGCGCCGTTGGGTGTCGATGATCAGGTCGAAAGAACGGCCGGGCAGGGGGCGGCGGCCCATCAGTTCCAAAGGCCGCTCTCCGATGCGGGTGAAGGGCAGGATCTCGTCGATCAGGCCGGTGACCAGCGGCGCCAGGATATCCTCGAACACCGTCGGTCCCTTGCCCGACATCCAGGTGATGCGGGCTTTGGGGAAGGCGGCGCGCAAGGCGCGGATGAACGGCAGCTTGATCAAGCCGTCGCCGACCGCGTCCAGGCCGACATAGATCAGGATGGAGGCGGGGTCACTCACGGATGAGGGCACGGTTGCCTTCGACGGTGACGCGGCCCTCGGCCAAGAGGCGCAGCGCTTCCGGGTAGGCCTTGTGCTCCTGCTCCAGCACGCGGGCGGCCAGCGTGTCCTCGTCGTCTTGGCTAAGGACCGGTACCGCCTTCTGCACCAGGATGGGGCCGTCGTCCAGTTCCGGCGTCACCAGATGGACGGTGCAGCCGTGCAGCTTCACCCCCGCCTCGATGGCGCGGGCGTGGGTGTGCAACCCCTTGAACGAGGGTAGCAGGGCGGGATGGATGTTGATCATCTGGCCCCGCCAGCCTTCGGCGAAGGGTGTGGACAGCAGGCGCATGAAGCCGGCCAGGCAGACGATCTCGATGCCGGCGGCCCGAAGCGCCTTGTCCATCTCGGCGTCGAAGGCCTCGCGACTCGGAAAGCCCTTGTGCGGGATGGTCAGCGTCGGCACGCCGGCCTTCTCGGCGCGCTCCAGGGCGTAGACGCCGGGCACGTTGGAGATCACCAGGGAGATCTCGGCCGGGAAGGAGGGATCGGCGCAGGCGTCGAGCAGGGCCTGGAGATTGCTGCCCCGGCCCGAGACCAGAACGCCGACCTTCTTCTTCTTCAAGCTCATCGTCCTCGATCCTTGACCGTCATCCCTCGGCTGCGCCTCGGGATGACAAGCGGGCGCTACACCCAATCGCCCTGGTTCAGCACCTGGGACTGGGCCTCGTCACCCTTGCGGGCGCGGATGCGGCCGATGCGCACCACGGTCTCGCCATGCGCGCCTAAGATGCGGGCGGCCTCGTCGGCCTTGGATGCCGCGACCACCACCACCATGCCGATGCCGCAATTGAAGGTCCGCGCCATCTCGTGGGCGACCACGCCGCCCTCCTTGGCCAGCCACTTGAACACCGGCGGCAGGGCCCAGGCGGAGCCGTCGATCTCGGCGACCACGCCTTCGGGCAGGACGCGGGGCACGTTCTCGATCAGGCCGCCGCCGGTGATGTGGGCCATGGCCTTCACCGTGCCGGCCTTGATGGCGGCCAGCGTGCTCTTCACGTAGATGCGGGTGGGCTCCAGCAGGGCCTCGCCCAGCTTGCGGCCCGGCGCGAAGGGCGCGTCGGAATCATAGGACAGGCCGCCCTTTTCCACGATGCGGCGCACCAGGGAATAGCCGTTGGAGTGCACGCCCGACGAGGCGAGGCCCAGCAGCACGTCGCCCTCGGCCACGTCTTCACGGGGCAGCAGGGCGTCGCGCTCGGCGGCGCCCACGGAAAAGCCGGCCAGGTCGTAATCGCCGTCGGAATACATGCCGGGCATCTCGGCCGTCTCGCCGCCGACCAGGGCGCAGCCGGCCTGGCGGCAGCCCTCGGCGATGCCTGACACGATGGCGGTGCCCGCCTTCACGTCCAGCTTGCCGGTGGCGAAATAGTCGAGGAAGAACAGCGGCTCGGCGCCCTGGACCACCAGATCGTTGACGCACATGGCCACCAGGTCGATGCCCACGGTGTCGTGCTTGCCCGCCTCGATGGCGACGCGCAGCTTGGTGCCGACGCCATCGGTGGACGACACCAGGATCGGGTCCTTGAACCCGGCGGCCTTGAGGTCGAACAGCGCGCCGAAACCGCCGAGGCCGGCGGCGCCCCCCGAACGGGCGGTGGACTTGGCGAGCGGCTTGATGGCCTCGACCAGGGCTTCGCCGGCGTCGATGTCGACGCCCGCATCGCGGTAGGTCAGGCCGGTGCTTTTATCTTGCGCGGGAATGGGCTTCCTCGTGGGCATGGGTGTGGTATGGTCTCGGCGAAAATCGAGTGGGTCAAAATACTTCATCCCGGACGGTTTGCAATGTCTTCTCGCGGTCTCCGGCTCGGTTGGCTGGTCCTTGTTGTCGCGCTGCTGGCGCTTCCCGGCGTCTCCATGGCCGCCGACGCCTTCGCCGTGCGCGGCATCGAGGTGGACGTCACCGCCCAGGGCGTGGCGGCGGCCAAGGAACAGGCCATCGCCGAGGCCGAGAGGGTCGGCTTCCGGCGTCTGCTCGAACGTCTCACCATGCCCGCCGACCATGGTCGCCTGCCCCATGCCGACGCGCTGCAATACGTGCGCGACGTGGCCATCGAGCACGAGCGCTCGTCGGCGGTGCGCTACATCGCCACGCTCACCGTCCGCTACAATCCGCAGGCGGTGAAGAAGCTGCTCCAGGGCGCCGGCGTCAAATATGCCGAACCCCGGCCCCGTCCGGTGGTGATCGTGCCGGTGTTCCGTCCCATCGGGGTCGGCCGCGCCCTGCTGTGGGACGATCCCAATCCGTGGCGGGCCGCGTGGCTGGGCCTGGGCAGCGGCGGTCTGGTGCCGCTGGCGGTGCCCACCGGTGACATCGCCGACATCCAGTCGCTCACGGTGGAGAAGGCGCTGGCCGGCGATTCCGAGGCGCTGGCCGGTCTCGGCGCCCGTTTCCGCACCCCCGACGTGCTGGTGATGACCGCCATGGTCAACGGCGCCACCAACGCCGTCGACGTGACCGCCACCGGCATGCCCGGGGTGATGAAGCCCTTCGACACCCGCTCCTATCCCATCGGCGAGGCCGGTCTGGACGCGGCGCTGCGCCAGGCGGCGTCCGAAGCCGGCCAAACCCTGGACAACGCCTACAAGCAGTCTAACCTGCTGTCCTTCGACCGGGCGGCCTCCATGGCGGTGATGGCCCCGCTCAAGGGCCTGGAGGACTGGATCGCGGTGCGCGAAAGGCTGGGCCGCGTCACCTTGGTGCGTCGCTGGGAGATCGTCTCGCTGTCTCGGGAAGAGGCGGCCCTGATGCTGCACACGGTGGGCGAGCCCGAGCAGGTGAAGACCACCTTAGGTGCCGCCGGGCTGCTGCTGGATTGGAACGAGGGATTCTGGGTGATGCGGCTCAAGGGGGTGCCATGAGCATGAGTTCGGGGCAGCGGCTGCGCTTCTGGCTGATCGGCGGCGCCGTCTTCCTGGTGCTGCTTTACATGCTGCGCGGCGTAATGCTGCCGTTCGTGGCCGGCATGGCGGTGGCCTATTTCCTCGATCCGCTGGCCGATCGCATGGAGCGGGCCGGGCTGTCGCGCACGCTCGCCACGGGGATCATCTGCCTGGTGTTCTTCGGCGTGCTGGGAATCGGCCTGACCCTGCTGGCCCCGGTCATCCAGAGCCAGGTGGTGACCTTCGTCCAGAAGGTCCCGACCTATGCCCAATCCCTGCATCAGCGCGCCCTGCCGCTGCTGGAGGAGGTCTATCGCCACCTGTCGCCCGAGGATCTGGACAAGCTGCGCGCCTCGGCCGGGGCCTATGCCGGCACGGCGGTGGAATGGGGCCTGGGCGTGGTCAAGGGCGTGCTGTCGGGCGGCATCGCCGCCATGAGCATCCTGTCGCTGCTGTTCATCACCCCGGTGGTGACCTTCTACCTGCTGCGCGACTGGGACCACATGGTCGTCAAGGTGGATCACTGGCTGCCCCGCCACCATGCCGACACCATCCGTCATGAACTCAAGGAGATCGACCGCACCATCGCCGGCTTCGTGCGCGGCCAGGCCATGGTCTGCATGATCCTGGCCGTGTTCTACGGCGTCGGGCTGACGCTGACCGGTCTGGACCTCGGCCTGATGATCGGCCTGGGCACCGGGCTTGGAGCCTTCGTTCCCTATGTGGGCATGCTGATCGGCCTGATCGCCAGCGTCGGGCTGGCCTTGGCCCAGGGCGGCGAATGGCACCTTTTGGGCGGCGTCGGCGTCGTGTTCCTGTTCGGCAACATCCTGGAAGGCAACTTCCTGACGCCCAAGCTGGTGGGCGACCGGGTGGGGCTGCATCCGGTGTGGATCATCTTCTCGCTGCTGGCCGGCGGCGCCCTGTTCGGCTTCGTCGGCATCCTGCTGGCGGTGCCCGCCGCCTCGGTGATCGGCGTGCTGGTCCGCTTCGCGCTGCAGAACTACATGCGAAGCTCGCTCTACGACGGAATCGGGGACGATTACAGCAAGTCATGAGCGACGCCCAGCTTCCCCTGGCGTTCGGGCATGTGCCCTCGCTGGCCGCGGACGACTTCCTGGTGGCGCCTTGCAACGGCGAGGCCCATGCCTGGGTGGCCGCGCCCGAGCGCTGGCCCGGTCCGGCCAGCATCCTGGTCGGCCCGGCCGGCAGCGGCAAGACCCATCTGGCCCATCTCTTCGCCCATGACGGCGGCGGCGTGCTGGTCTCGGCCGCCGAGTTGACGCAAGAGGCGACGCGCCCCCTGCTGGAAACGGTGCCGGTCCTGGCGGTGGAGGATTGCGACCGCGCCCCCCGCGACGAGGTGGCGCTGTTCCACCTGATCAACCAGGGCCGCGAGCTGGGACGCCGGCTGCTGCTGACCGCGCGCGTGCCGCCTTCCGCCTGGGGCGTGGGGCTGCCCGACCTGCGCTCGCGGCTGCTGGCCATGCCGGTGGCGTCCATCGGGGCGCCCGACGATTCCCTGCTGGCCGCCCTGCTGGTCAAGCTGTTCGATGATCGCCAGTTGCGCATCGGCGAGGATGTGGTTCACTTTCTGGTGGGCCGCATGGAGCGCAGCTTCGCCGCCTGTGCCCGGGTGGTGGAGCGTCTGGACCGCGCCGCCCTGGCCGGACGGCGCGCCGTCACCGTGCCGCTGGCCCGGCGCATTCTGGAGGGTGAGGATCATGGATCTGGGACTGAAGGGCCGTAGCGCCATCGTCTGCGGCGCGTCGCGGGGCCTGGGCCGCGCCTGCGCCGAATCCCTGGCCCGCGAGGGCGTCAACGTGGTGATGGCGGCGCGCCGCCCCGACGTGCTGGAACAGGCCGCCAAGGAAATCCGCGCCAGGACCGGGGCCGCCATCAAGACGGTGCCGGTGGACGTCACCACGCCCGAGGGGCGCGGCGTGCTGCTCTCCATCCTGCCCGATCCCGACATTCTGGTGACCAATGCCGGCGGCCCGCCGCCCGGCGATTTCCGCGACTGGGACCGCGCCCAGTGGATCAAGGCGCTGGACGCCAACATGCTGACCCCCATCGAGCTGATCAAGGCGAGTGTGGATCACATGATCGCGCGGAAGTTCGGCCGCATCGTCAACATCACCTCGGCGGCGGTGAAGGCTCCCATCGACATCCTGGGCCTGTCCAACGGGGCCAGGGCGGGGCTGACCGGCTTCGTCGCCGGGCTGGCGCGCCAGACGGTGCGCCACAACGTCACCATCAACAACCTGCTGCCCGGCCCCTTCGACACCGACCGCCTGCGCGTCACCATGGAAGGCCAGGCGGCCAAGCGCGGGCTTTCCGTTGATCAGGTGCTGGACGAGCGGCGCGGCGCCAATCCGGCGGGACGCTTCGGCGACCCGGCCGAATTCGGCGATGCCTGCGCCTTCCTGTGCTCGGCCCAGGCCGGCTACATCACCGGCCAGAACCTGCTGATCGACGGCGGGGCGTTTCCCGGCACGCTTTAGGCGGGGCGCGCCACCGACTTCAGGAAGGCGGCCAGCCCGGCTGCGGGGGCGGGGTTGTCGAACACGCCGGGGCCGTTGGCCCGCATGACCTGCGAGACCTGCTCGCGGTAGGCCGGGTCGGTCGCCAGGCGGGCGGCCAGGGCCACATAGGCTTCCTCGTCCGGCGCCACCAGTTCGCCCAGTCCGGCGGCGCGCAGGATGCCGGCCGACACGCGGCCGCGCAGCAGGCGGCCGTTTCCCGCCACGATGGGCGTGGCGCAGGCCAGGGCTTCCATGGTGGTGTAGCCGCCGGACCAGTCCAGGCTGTCCAGCGAGATATCGGCGGTCTTGATCATGCCGAGAAATTCCTTGGACGTGACCGCGCCGTGGATGCGCACGAAGTGCCTGGCGTCGAGACCATGGGCGGCGAAGGCGTGCTCCATGCGCTTCAGGAACACTTCCTTGTAGATGCCGAAGCGGTCGATGAACTCGATGGAGCATTCCCCCACCGCCTTGGCGATGCGCGGGAACAGATGGTCGCGGCCGGGCAGCATCTTGTACAGGCTTTGGGCGCAGAACAGCCGTGGACCCTTGCGGTCGGGATCGGGCTGAGGCTCGACGGCCTCGTCCACCTTGGGAGGCGCAAGATTGAAGCCGATGCCCGGCAGGCGGACCAGCCTCTCGGTGTAGTGGGCGTCGGCATCCTCGGGCTCGATCAGCTCGCCGCTGAGGAAATAGTCCATGCTCTGCATGCCGGTGGTTACCGGATGGGCGAAGGCGGCGCACTGGATGGGGGCGAGGCGCAGCATGGCCAGGCGGTCCATGCGCGGGTCCAGCCCCACGTCGGGATAGATCAGCACGTCCAGTTCCGCCTCGGCCACCTTGCGGGCGAGCTGGTCGGTGGGCAGGTAGGCGTCGACCAGATGCTCGGCGATGGCGGCGGTGGCCTCCGTCCCCTGGTCCCAGGTGGCGCCGGCGTGGAAGACGAAGACCTCGAAGGTGTCGCGGTCCAGGCCCGCGATCCAGCCCCGCATCAGCTGGTTCACCACATGGAAATGGAAACTGCCGGACAGGAAGCCGACCCGGATGCGGGGGCGGGCGGGGCGGGGCGGAACCGGAGCGCCGAAGCCGTGGCAGGCCTGGGCGACACGGGTTTGGGCGCCGCGCAGCTGACGGTTGAGGTCGCGGTCGTTTTCGCCCTGATAGGCCAGGAAGAACACGTCCAGCTCCAAGATGCCGGCCTGGGCGGGCAATTGCGCCGCCGGCAGGGCGTGGATTTCGGCCGCGACGGCTTCCAGCTTCTCGGCGAAACGGCGGCGCCATTGGGCAACCTGCTCTTCGGTTTCGTACTGGTTGGGCAGCACCAGCGCATTCCACCAGCGGGCCTCGATACAGCCGCCCTTTTCCAGGAAGGCCGTCGATTCCACGGCCCGGCCGGTGCGGGCCAGGAGCTTGCCGAGATTGAGGTTGACCTCGGCCGCGTCGGGAAAGCGCTCGAGCAGGGAGCGGTACTGCTGTTCCGCATCCTCCTGACGGCCGAGGACGCGCAACGCCATGGCCCGATTGTTGGCGGCCACCGGGTCGGCCGGATTGAGGCGGAGCAGGCGCTCGAAACAGTCCAGCGCCTCCTGGCCCTGGCCGCAGGCGTAGTGCAGCAGGCCGAGATCGTTGACGGCGGCGGGAAAGTCGGGCTGTGCCGACAATACCGCCTGAAAGGCCGCCAGGGCCCCTTCCACGTCGCCGGTGTCCCGGAGCGCCCGGCCGAGGAGGTGGCGGCTCGGCACCCGTCCGGGCTCGCGCGCCAGAAGGCCTTGGAGGAGGGGGCGGGCCTCGGCCGCCCGGCCGGTCTCGATCAGCAGGCGGGCCAGGTTGTCGGCGGCGTCGCCGAGGTCGGGGGCCAGGGCGAGGACGCGGCGGAACGACTTTTCCGCATGTCCCTTGTGGCCGCCGGCGGCCTGGGCCGATCCCAGCGCGTTCAGCGCCATGGGGTTGTCGCCGTGCTTGCGCACCAGACGGTTCAGCACCTCGGCGGCTTCGGCCGGCTTGCCGCCCGACAAGAGCGCGATGCCGAGGTAATAGAGGGGCTCGGGGGCGTTGGGATTGCGTCCGTTCAGGGTGCGGAACTGGCGGGCAGCCTCGTCCCAGCGGCCCTGCTGCAGGGCGCCCATGCCTTGGCGGAAGATCAACTGAAGGTCTGCGGACATGGGAAAGGAGAGCCCTGCTGCCGGAACTGTGCGGCGACGGTTATAGAGCCGAATCGGCGACGGGTGAAGCCGTCTCCAGATCCTTTGGGCGGACGAAGGACAGCAGCCGACCCCGCCCGGCCTCCAACTCGCCCCAATGGCCGATGTCCAGGCCGATCTCCGCCAGGGCGCCGGTGGGGAACTTGGCGGCCAGTTCGGCCAGCAAAGCGGGGTCGCCGTGATGGTCGACCAGCACCTCGGCCAGGCGGCCGATGCCGGGATTGTGCCCGACCAGCAGCACCGAATCCATGTGCTCGTCCATCCGGCGCAGGCGGTCGAGCAGCCTGGACTTGCCCGCTTCGTACAATTCCTCCTCGATGGCCACCGGGACGCCTTCCAGATGGGGCTCGATCAATTCCCACGTGGCCACGGTGCGCGCCGCCGCCGAGACCAGGGCGATGCCGGGGCGAAATCCCTGTTCCGCCATGTGGCGGCCCATGCGCTTGGCGTCCTTGCGGCCCCGCCCGTTCAATGGGCGGTCGAAATCCTCGGACGAGGGGTCGTCCCAACTGGACTTGGCGTGGCGCAGCAGAAAGAGTTTTCTCATATCCGTAACCGCCTCGGTCATGACAGGGCTTCGATCAGGATATATAAATGAACGGGGGCGCACCACGCCTCGTCCAATGGAGAAACGCCGTGACTCATGCGCAGGCCGTCGACATCCCGGTCATCGACATCGAATCCAAGGATCGCTTCATCAATCGGGAGTTGTCGTGGCTGGCCTTCAACGGCCGGGTGATCGAGGAAGCGTTCAATCCGCACCATCCGTTGCTGGAGCGGCTGCGCTTCCTGTCCATCTCGGCGGCCAACCTGGACGAGTTCTACATGGTGCGCGTCGCCGGCCTCAAAGGTCAGGTGGACGCCGGCGTGATGACCACCAGCCAGGACGGGCTCACTCCGGCCCAGCAATTGGCGGCCATCAATTCCGAGGCGGCCCGGCTGCTGGAAGCCCAGAAGAAGTGCTGGCGCGAGCTGAAGGTGGAGCTGCGCCAGGCGGGCATCGCGGTGATCGACCGTTCCGAGCTGTCCAAGGCCGACATGAAATGGCTGGAAGGCCGCTTCATGGAGCATGTCTTCCCGGTGCTGACGCCGCTGGCCATCGATCCGGCCCATCCCTTCCCCTTCCTGCCCAACGGCGGTTCGGCCCTGGTGCTGCATCTCTACAAGCTGGATGACGGCGAGGTGCTGCGCGCCCTGCTGCCGCTGCCCAGCCAGATCGAGCGCTTCACCCGCCTGCCCGGCGACGGCATCCGCTTCCTGCCGCTGGAAGAGTTCGTGCTGTTGTTCCTCGACCAGCTGTTCCCCGGTTTCCGTATGGAATCCTTCGGCCATTTCCGGGTGATCCGCGACACCGAGATGGATATCGACGAAGAGGCCGAGGATCTGGTCCGCGTGTTCGAATCCGCCCTGAAGCGGCGGCGGCGCGGCCACGTCATCCGCCTGTCGTTCGGCGCCGGCATTCCGCAGGACCTCAAGGATCTGGCCATCGCCGAGATGCACGCCGACGAGGAGGACGTGTTCGAGATCGACGGCCTGCTGGGGCTGGTGGATACCAAGCGCCTGATCGTCGACGAGCGCCCGGACCTGCTGTTCCCGCCCTACCATGCCCGTTTCCCGGAACGTATCCGCGATTTCGGCGGCGATTGCTTCGCCGCCATCCGCAAGAAGGACATCGTGGTCCACCACCCGTTCGAAAGCTTCGACGTGGTGGTGCAGTTCATCCGCCAGGCGGCGGCCGACCCGGCGGTGGTGGCCATCAAGCAGACGCTGTACCGCACCAGCGCCGATTCTCCCATCGTCAAGGCGCTGGTCGAGGCGGCCGAGGCGGGCAAGTCGGTCACCGCCATGGTGGAGCTGAAGGCCCGCTTCGACGAGGAGGCCAATATCCGCTGGGCCCGCGACCTGGAGCGCGCCGGCGCGCAGGTGGTCTTCGGCTTCCTCGAACTCAAGACCCACGCCAAGATTTCCCTGGTGGTGCGGCGCGAGGGCGGCACCCTGGTGTCCTACGTCCACTTCGGCACCGGCAACTACCACCCGATCACCGCCAAGGTCTATACCGACCTGTCGTTCTTCACCTGCGACCCGGCGCTGTGCCGCGACGCCGCCAAGACCTTCAACTACATGACCGGCTACGCCAAGCCCGACGGCATGGAAAGCCTGGCCATCGCGCCGATCTTCCTGCGCAAGAAGGTGCTGTCCCTGATCGAGGCCGAGATCGCCAACGTCAAGGAGGGCAAGCCCGGCGCCATCTGGGCCAAGATGAACTCGCTGGTCTGCCCCCAGCTGATCGACGCGCTCTACCGCGCCTCGCAGGAAGGGGTGAAGGTGGATCTGGTGATCCGGGGTATCTGCTGCCTGCGGCCCGGCGTGCCCGGCCTGTCCGAGAACATCCGGGTCAAAAGCATCGTCGGCCGTTTCCTCGAGCATTCCCGCGTCATCTGCTTCGGCAACGGCCACCGCCTGCCGTCGCGTCACGCCAAGATCTTCATTTCCTCGGCCGACTGGATGCCGCGCAACATGGACTGGCGGGTGGAATCCTTCGTTCCCATCGAGAATCCCACCGTGCATCGCCAGATTCTCGACCAGATCATGGTGGCCAACCTCAAGGATCAGGCCCAGACCTGGATCCTGCGTCCCGACGGCGTCTACGAGCGCTTCAAGGCCGAGGAAGGCGCGTTCAACGCCCACACCTACTTCATGACCAATCCGTCGCTGTCGGGGCGCGGCAGCGCGGGCGAACGCGGGCGCAAGTCGAAACACCTGCAGCTTGCCTAGACCGACATGAAGATCAAGCTCCGCCAGGAACCCATCGGCATCGTCGATATCGGGTCCAATTCCATCCGCCTTTGCGTCTACGACATGGCGCAGCGGGTGCCCGTGCCGCTGTTCAATGAAAAGGCGGTGTGCGGCCTGGGCCAGGGCGTGGGCAGTTCCGGCCGCCTGTCGCCCGAAGGCGTCGAGGCCGCCCTGGTGGCGGTGGGCCGTTTCGTCACCCTGTGCCGGGCCATGGAGGTGGAGCGTCTGGACGTGCTGGCCACGGCGGCCGTGCGCGATTCCGCCGACGGCGCCGATTTCGTGCGCGAGATCGAGCGGCGCTTCGATGTCGAGGTCAAGGTGCTGTCCGGCGGCCAGGAGGCCAAGATGGCCGCCATGGGCGTGCTGTGCGGCACGCCCGACGCCAACGGCATCGTCGCCGATTTAGGCGGCGGCTCGCTGGAGCTGGTGACGGTCCAGGACCAGGATTTCGGCCTGCACGTCACCATGCCGCTGGGTCTTCTGCGCCTGACCGAGGCCTCGGGTGACGACAAGGGCAAGGCCGCCGACATCGTCGATGGCCACCTGAAGAATATTCCCTGGCTGGGCGAGGGCAGGGGGCGCAACCTCTATGCCGTGGGCGGCGCGTGGCGCTCCATCGCGCGCATCTGCATCAGTCAGACCCAGCATCCGCTGACCGTGCTCGACAATTTCTCCCTCGACGCCCGCGAGGCGCTGTCCATCCTGGAGCTGGTCTCGACCCAAAGCCGCAAGTCGCTGGAGAAGATTCCCGGAATCTCCAAGAAGCGCACCAGCGGCCTGCCCATGGCGGCGCTGATCCTGGCCCGGGTGATCCGCGCCGTCGGCCCGTCGCGGCTGGTGTTCTCCATCTACGGCATGCGCGAAGGCCAGTTCCTCAAGCGGCTGCCCGACAAGCTGAAGCACGAGGACCCGCTGCTGTCGGTGTGCCGCCACATGGCCTTGCTGAATTCGCGCTTTCCCGAGCACGGCGACGAGCTGCTGGCCTGGATGGCGCCGCTGTTCCCCGCCGAGAGCAAGCGCGAGATGCAGTTGCGCCACGCCGCCTGCCTGGTGTCGGACATCTTCTGGAACGAGCATCCCGACTACCGCGCCGAACAGGCCTTCCTGCGCATCCTGCGCCTGCCGTTCATGGGGGTGGGCCACCGTCACCGCGCGGCAATCGCTTTCGCGGTGTTCTGCCGCTACCAAGGCAACGAGGACTCGCCCGAGGTGGCGCGCTTCATCCAGCTGCTGGACGAAGGCGCCTTCCGCCGCGCCCGCACGGTGGGCCTGGCGCTGCGCCTGGCCCACACCCTGTCGGGCGGCGCCCCCAACCTGCTGCGCCAGACCCGGCTGTTCGTCGAGGACAAGTACCTGATCCTGGAAGTGCCCGCCGACAACCCGGCCTTCACCTTCGAGGGCGACCGCTCCTTCGACCGGCTGGCCAAGGTTCTGGACTGCGAGGCCCTGATCTTCCGGCGGGTGACGTGATTCCGACGAAGGGCCGGCCAAAGGCCGGCGCGAGGAGGCAAGGCCAAAGGCCGCCGCGGCTTATGCCGCGTGAGCCAAGGGCCACGGAGCTGGCCCGCCCGGCGCCTGAGGGGCGAAATTGAGATGACCAAAATCTACATCGACGGCGACGCCTGTCCGGTCAAGGACGAGGTGTTCAAGGTGGCGGGGCGCTACGGCCTGGCCGTCACCGTGGTGGGCAACGCCTGGCTGCGGCTGCCCCAGGACCCGCTGATCACCATGATCGTCGTGCCCGAAGGCCCCGACGCCGCCGACGACCGCATCGCCGAACTGATCGCGGCCGGCGACATCTGCATCACCAACGACATTCCCTTAGGGTCGCGCTGTCTGGTCAAGCAGGCCCTGGTGCTGCGTCCCAACGGCAAGCCCATGACCGAGAATTCCATCGGCGACGCCCTGGCGACGCGCGACCTGATGAACACGCTGCGCGAGACCGGCACCATGACCGGCGGTCCCGCGCCCTTCGCCAAGGCCGACCGCTCGCGGTTCCTGTCGGCGCTGGACACCATGGTCCATCAGGCAAAACGGGTCATTCCCCGGCCATAGCAGCTATGCCCAGTTGCGGCTTGGCGGTTGGAAGCGTGAATACTAAAGTCTAGTGCGATGTTCGTGCTAGACGTGCCCACAGCCATATTCGCCATGGGGCTTCTGCTTATCGTCCTTGGGCTGATGTTCCAGGGCGGCTGGAGGCCGGGCGAGATTTATGCCCCCAGCCGGCAATGGGCGCCCAGCGCCATTCTCTCCGGCCTGGGCATGGTGCTGATTTCCCTCAGGGGGTACTGGCATCCATTGCTGTCGATCATTCTGGCCAACGCATTGCTGCTGGGCAGCGTGTGCCTGCTGCATCGCGGGGTTGCGGTGCATGTGGGGCGGCCGCCGGCCGACCGCTGGTACGGGCTGTCCCTGGCCGCCCTGATCCCCTCGTTCCTGTGGTTCACCTTCCATCAGCCCGATGTTCAGATCCGCATCGCCATCCTGTCGCTCATCATGGCGCCGTTCCTGGGGCATTGCGCGCTGCTGCTGCGGCACGGACCGCCCAGCTTCACCAACCGTCTGTTCCGGTGGGTACTGGGGTTCATCACCCTCTGGTTCGCGGTGCGGGCCGCTGCCGGCGGCCTGGGTGTGGCGGTGGGGGAAAGTTATCTGCGCGAAGGCGGCCTGACCGCCGTCAACGTATTCATCTCCAGCATCTCGGCGGTGGTGATGGTGGCGGTCCAGTATCGCCTGGAAGCCGAAAGGGTGGGGGCGGCGCTGGCGGCCGAGGCCGAGAGCCTGCGCCGCGACCGCGACCGGCTGGAGGAGACGGTCGCCGAGCGCACCGCCGAGCTGTCGCGATCCAATGCCGAACTGGAGCAGTTCGCCTATGTCGCCTCCCATGACCTGCGCCAGCCCTTGCGCATGGTCAGCAGCTATATCAGCCTGGTCGAACGGCGCCTGGGCGGCGCGCTGGATGGCGATTTGCGCGACTTCATCCATTTCGCCGTGGACGGGGCCCGGCGCATGGATGCCATGATCGTCGGCCTGCTGGACTATTCCCGCATCGGCCGTGGGGAGCGGGCGTTCGCCCCGGTGGATCTGGCGCGGGCGGTGCAGGAGGCGCTGAGCAATCTCGAACCGGCCATTTCCTCGTCCGGAGCGGTGGTTGAGGTGCAGCCCGGCCTGCCCAAGGTCCAGGGTGACGCCATGGAATTGCTGCGGCTGTTCCAGAACCTGGTCGGCAACGCCTTGAAATATGTGGTGCCGGGAAGCGTTCCCCATGTGCGGATCGCTTGCGCGGACCTCGGCAATTTCTGGCAGGTGACGGTCGAAGACAACGGCATCGGGGTGCCTTCCGACTCCGCCGAGCGTATTTTTGGGGTGTTCCAGCGGGCGGTTGAGCGCGAGGCCTATGACGGATGCGGCATCGGGCTGGCCATCTGCCGCAAGATCGCCGAGGGGCACGGCGGCTCGATCACCGTCGAGGCGGGGGCGGACGGCGGCAGCCTCTTTCAGGTGCGGCTGCCCAAGGATCTCACGGGCGGCGGCTGAGGCCGGCGTTCAGCGCCAGGGCGAGATTGAGCGGCGCGGCTTCCCAGCCGCCGGCCGCCAAGGCATCCAGCAGCCCCATCTGGCCATGGGCCCAGACGCCCTGCTGCGCCGCCAGGACGGGGGTGCGCACCGCCTCGCCCTCGAAGGAGCGGCGGCAGGCGTTGGCATCGGCGGAATTATGGGCGCGGCAGGGCAGCGGCCGGGATTCGTGGATGCCGCACAGCCCGTCGTCTTCCAGCAGCGGACAGCGGATGCGCGCCGCCCACCATTGCCGCTGGTCGAGGCCGGCGCCCTTGGCCGCCGCTTCCCTGGCGCGGGCGGCGATGGCGGCGCGGGCTTGCGGTTCCTTGGCGGCGATGGCTTCGGCCACCAGCTCCAGCTCGGCCGCCGAGACGGCGACGATCTGATGGCAGCACCAGGCGCAGCCGGCGGCGCAGGCCTGGCGCTTCACCTGTTCATCCAGGTTCAGCGCCCGGCGGACCTGATCGAAGAAGGAATCGGTGGCGGCGATGGCGGCGCGGGCGGCCGCGGCCAGCCCCCTGCCCTGATTAAAGGCTTCGGTTGCGGCCTGGGCGGCCCGGCGTTTGGCGTCGGAATAACCGAGCCCGGCCAAGTCAGTCGGCCGCCGCCGGCTCGGTACACGCTTCCACCGGCTCGATGGGCACGGTGCGCAGCCGCCTTCCGTCGGTGCAGAAGCCCAGGCCCAGGCGGCCGTGCTTGAGCCTCAGCGCGTCCTCGCCGAACAGCTCGCGCCGCCAGCCGTGCAGGGCGGGGACGTCGGCATCGTCGTCGGCGGCGATGGCGTCGATGTCGGCGGAATTGGCGATCAGCTTGCCCGCCACCCCGTGCTCGTCGCACTTCATCTTGAGCAGCACCTTCAAGAGCTCGACCACCGGTCCCAGGCCCTTGGGCACTTCCACCCGGTCGCCGGGCTTGGGGCAGTCGGATTCGGGCAGCGCCATGCCGCGCTTGACCGCGTCGAGGATGGCCAGGCCCATCTTGCCCTCCACCAGGCCCTTGCCGATGCCGCGCGTGCGGCCCAGCTCGGCCGTGTCGGTGGGATGGTGGGCGGCGATCTCGGTCAGGGTCTCGTCACGCAGGATGCGCTGGCGCGGCAGGTCGCGCTCCTGGGCCTCGCGCTCGCGCCAGGCGGCCAGTTCCTTCAGGACGCCCAGGAAGCGGGGCGAGGTGGAGCGGGGCTTCAACCGCCGCCAGGCGTTCTCCGGGTCCACCCGGTAGGTGCCGGGCTCGGTCAGCAGGGCCATTTCCTCGGCCAGCCATTCGATGCGGCCGTTCTTTTCCAGCTTGCGCACCAGCTTCTCGTAGGCGACGCGCAGATGGGTGACGTCGGCCAGGGCGTACTGGACCTGCTTTTCCGACAGCGGGCGCATGGACCAGTCGGTGAAGCGCATGGATTTGTCGATGCGGGCCTTGGCCAGCTGCGAGGCCAGGGTCTCGTAGCCCACCGCGTCGCCGAAGCCGCAGACCATGGCGGCGATCTGGGTGTCGAAGATGGGGGTCGGGATGGCGTCGGCCAGATGCAGGAAGATTTCCACGTCCTGGCGGGCGGCGTGGAACACCTTCAAGACGTTGGTGTCGGCCATCAGCTCGAACAGCGGCGCCAGGTCCATGCCCGGGGCCAGGGGATCGATGGCGCGTGCCTCGTCGGGGCCGGCGACCTGCACCAGGCAGAGCTGCGGCCAGTACGTCTTCTCCCGCATGAATTCGGTGTCGACGGTGACGAACGGGGCGGATTTCAGTCGGCGGCAAAAAGCCGCAAGCGACACGGTGTCGGAGATCATCGGCATGGCTGCCACAGATACACCCTGGCGGGCGATCCGGCAAGCGGGCGGCTTCTCAAGCGGCGGCGTATCCCGCACGCTTGCGGTCCAGGGCTTCGCGGGTCATGCGGATCAGGTCGCGCAACTCGTCGCGGCTCATGCCCGACAGCGTGGTCTCACGCAGGGGATTGGGCACCGGAACGCGGGCGGCGGGCGGCGAGCCGGGACGCATGCCCCGCGCCCGGCGGTCGGGGCCCACATAGGTCTCGGTGACCACAAAGCAGCGGCGCTTGCGGGTCAGCTCGGTGATACGCTCGGCGACCTTCACCGGATCGACGGGCTTTTCCAAAATGGCGTCGGGGCCGCAATCGAGCAGGCGGGCCAGATGCTCGGTCTGGGCCAGCGAGGTCATCAGCACCGTCACCGCGAAGGCGTTCTCGGTCCCCACCCCCCTGCGCATGTCGCGGACCATGGCGCAGGTGGCCTCCACGTCGGAATCTGCGTCCATCACCAGAAGATCGATCATCTCGGAATCGTCCAGGGGGTCGTCCTGGTCCGAGACGCGTAGCGTCCGGCAGCCCAGCACCCCAAGGGTGCGGGCGACCACGTCGCGGCTGCGGGAATCGAGATTGCGCAGAAGGGCGCGCATACCTGTGGCGTTGTGGGTCATGGCTCACCATCCTGGCAAGATTCGACGAACCTTCTGGTCGCCGGCATCCCGTCCACGCTCCGGCCGGGGGGCAAGAACGAGTTTGCTGCCCGACTCGTAAATAATGGGTTATCCCGCCTTGACAAAATATGGCCCGGGATGCCTTCTTCCCGCTTTGAATTGGCGCATCGCGTACGAGGGTTTCATGCACGTCTATCGGTCACACACCTGCGGTCAGTTGAAGGCGGCGGATGCCGGCATCCAGGCTCGGCTGTCCGGCTGGGTTCATCGCAAGCGCGACCACGGCAATCTGCTGTTCGTCGACCTGCGCGACCATTACGGCCTGACCCAGTGCGTCATCGACATCTCCAGCCCGGTGTTCGCCACCCTGGAGAAGGCCCGGCCCGAAAGTGTCATCACCGTCACCGGCAAGGTGGTCAAGCGCTCGGCCGAGACCGTCAATCCCCGCCTGCCCACCGGCGAGATCGAGATGCAGGTCTCCGAGATCGAGATCCAGTCCATCGCCGACGTGCTGCCCATCCAGGTGGCCGGCGACCAGGAATACCCCGAGGACATGCGCCTCAAGTATCGCTTCCTCGACCTGCGCCGCGAGGACGTCCACGCCAACATGATGCTGCGCTCGCGCGTGATCGCTTATCTGCGCCAGGCCATGATCGGCCAGGGCTTCACCGAGTTCCAGACCCCGATCCTGACCGCCAGCAGCCCGGAAGGCGCCCGCGACTACCTGGTGCCGAGCCGTCTGCATCCCGGCAAGTTCTACGCCCTGCCCCAGGCGCCGCAGCAGTTCAAGCAGCTGCTCATGGTCGCCGGCTTCGACAAGTACTTCCAGATCGCGCCCTGCTTCCGTGACGAGGCCGGCCGCGCCGACCGCTCGCCGGGCGAGTTCTACCAGCTCGACTTCGAGATGAGCTACGTGACCCAGGACGACGTGTTCAACGCCATCGAGCCGGTGCTGGAAGGCGTGTTCAAGGAATTCGGCAAGGGCCGCGCCGTCACCCCGGCGCCGTTCCCCCGCATCACCTATGCCGACGCCATGCTGAAATACGGCTCGGACAAGCCCGACCTGCGCAATCCCATCGTCATCGCCGACGTGACCGAGCCCTTCCGGGGTTCCGGCTTCGGCCTGTTCGCCAAGCTGGTGGACAAGGGCAACGTGGTGCGCGCCATTCCCGCGCCGGGTGCCGCCGGCCAGCCGCGCTCGTGGTTCGACAAGCTGAACGACTGGGCGCGCGAGAACGGCGCCGGCGGCCTGGGCTACATCCAGTTCGCCGCCGACGGTCCGAAAGGACCGATCGCCAAGAACCTGGAGCCCGCCCGGGTCGAGGCCATCAAGGCCGCCGCCAACCTCAAGGACGGCGATGCGGTGTTCTTCGCCTGCGACAAGGAACTGCCCGCCGCCAAGTTCGCCGGCGCGGTCCGCACCAAGATCGGCAACGAGCTGGACCTGCTGGAAAAGGACGTCTTCAAGTTCTGCTGGACCGTGGACTTCCCCATGTACGAGCTGAACGAGGAAACCGGCCTGGTCGAGTTCTCCCACAACCCGTTCTCCATGCCCCAGGGCGAGATGGACGCGCTCCTCAACCAGGACCCGCTGACCATCAAGGCCTTCCAGTACGACATCATCTGCAACGGCGTCGAACTGTCGTCGGGCGCCATCCGTAACCACCGCCCCGACATCATGTACAAGGCCTTCGAGATCGCCGGCTATTCCGCCGCCCACGTGGAAGAGCATTTCGGCGGCATGCTCAACGCCTTCAAGTTCGGCGCGCCGCCCCACGGCGGCTCGGCCCCCGGCGTCGACCGCATCGTCATGCTGCTGGCCGACCAGCCCAACATCCGCGAGATCATCCTGTTCCCCATGAACCAGCAGGCCCAGGACCTCCTGATGCAGGCCCCCGCCGAGGTCACCATGGAACGCCTGCGCGAGCTCCACCTCAAGGTGGACCTGCCCAAGCCGAAGAAAGAAGTGAAGGAGGGCTGAGGGCCCTTCCGTCCTGTCGAAGTGAGGAAGGGGGCCTTCATGGCCCCCTTTTTCATGGGCGCTGCCCATGCCCGCCAAAGTTTGGGAGCCCGTTGGTTGGAGAGAGTTGTGGCGAGCTGTCATCCCGACGACCATCGGGAGGAGGGATCTCATCCTGCTCCATGGTGTTCGGGTCGATTCAGGCGGAGATCCATCGGCTTCGCTCGGGATAACATGGCAAATGGAGGATGCCATTGATCCGTGTATGCGGTTGGCGTATGCCATTTTTATGGGCGTAGTGCGGAATGGAGAGAGCAAGAGTGATGGGTAGCGCTGCCGAAAGGATCATGCAGGGCCTGGGCGAAGCCCTGGTCCATGCCCAGGGGGGGCGGTTGCCGACCTGGTGCTTCACATTTTCGCCCAGACGGACGTCTCCGCCATCCGCCGCCGCACTCCGGAAGGCCCCGCCCGCCCGTGTGCTGCTGGCCATGCAGGACCGCAATCCGAGGATTGTTGAAGAGACGTTGGTGTAGGGGGATTGATCTGAGTGGTCGTGATGGGACCGATGCAATGATAGATCTTCACCGCATTTCATTACAGACCCAAGAGATTGATGATGTGGAGACATTACAGTTCTGCCATGATCTCAGATCAGTAATGACCAGCTTGCATCAAGGAATGCCTGTTGTTGGGCCTTGGATGGAAGCTAGAGTAAAACAGATGATCCGCGATTGGCTGCCATCAGGATGGTGTATTTCTGGCCCGTCCCAGATATTTAGGCGTGAGCGTGAAGGTGTTCGCTCAAGGAGTTGGGATATCATCATCCATAAAATTCCTGTAGTGGGGTGCGATATACCTCCTCCGGCTTCTGCTCATGATGGTTATCCCCTGTTGCCGGTTGAGTTGGTCGCCGCTGTGATTGATACAAAAACAAACTTCAGTGATCCAATGGCGTATGCTAGGCAGCCTGTATTTAACTTAATGAATAATTCTGTGGAGGCGCAGCTAGATTTTATTGGTAATGACATATTGAAAGTGATCTTTGCGGCGTCGTCGTTACGGAGTGCAGACTCAATATTTGAGTCTGGAAACGCCGTCGGATTACTATCAGTTTCATTGGGACGTTACCGTGCGGGGCCCGTTGCGGATGGCCTGCAAAGGAAAACGGAGTGGTGGCTTGAGCGGCTCAATGACGGCCGCTCTCCGCTTCAGGTTTTGAAGGCGGCGTTGATGGCGCGTGTCCAAGCTGCTTGAAAGATATGTCTAAGAGCTTATTCGGCCTAAATCCGAGGTTCCCAAAGGGCCGCGCCCTTTGGCGGGTTTGGGCGGAGCCCAAGAAGCCTCCGAAGGAGTCCCTCCCCCCCCTGCCTGCCGTGCGTGAAAGATCCTTCGCGCTGCTCAGGATGACAGCCTGGGTCAGGCGCTCATCTTCACCGGCGGCTGGGTTTGCCAGTTGAGTTTGGCCAGGGCGTTCTCGGCGATGCGGACCTGGTCGGCGTCGGGGTTGTATTTGCGTTCGAATTCGACGCGGGATTCCCAGCGGGCCAGCATGTCCTTGGGGTGGTCGGGGCGGGCCGGTTCGCCGGTCAGGGCGCCGATGGTTTCGTCGTAGCGGGGGTGGAGCTCGGTGGGGAAGCCGATCATCTGGAACTCGTCCCAGGACAGGGTGCCTTCCATGTAGAGCTCGTGGGTGACGTCGGCGAATTCCTTGGGCGAGATGTTGCGCAGGTCGAAGCGCGGCTCGGGCGGGGCCGAGGGCGGCGGCAGGGCGACCAGGGGCTCGGGCGGCGTCTCAGTGGCGGATTGCTTCTCGACCCCGTTGCCCAGGCGCGGCTCCAGGCGCTGCGCTTCGGGCGGCGGGCGGTCGGAGAACAGGCGCAGAAGGGTCGATCCGATATTCATGGCGTCTTTTCGGCGGGCTGCAGGGTGGCGTGGCGATAGGGTTCCAGTTCGGGGGCGGCCAGCAGGGTGTGGAACTGTTCGACGGACAAGGTGCCTTCGGCGAACAGTTCGCCGACCAGGGCGGCCACCTCCCTGGCATCGGGATGGGTGGGCGGCGCGGCGGGCGGCATCAGCGGCGAGGTGCCCATGACGGTCGAGGCGACGTCGGGGGCGCGCAGCAGGGCTTCCATCCAGTCGGGTGAAAATTCGAATGTCATTCGCCACCTCCTCCAAAAGCCGGGGCCCGAACCCAATGTCTTAAGATGCAGGTCGCGTGCCAGGCCAAACCGGCGGAAAACCGGCGTTCCGGCGGGCGGCGAGCCGCCGTGGCGGGAAAATCCTGCCGGAAGGCCAGGAAAATTCTGCCGGGCCCGGTCTGTTCTGGTGGGCGGACGCGGGCGGTGTATAATGATTACGGGATTTCCCGTCGGAGGATTTGATGAAGCGCAGTATTGGGGTGGTGTCGGGGTGCCTCGTCTCCGCATTGGCGATTGTCGGGGCCGAGGCGGCTCATGCCGCTGAACTGGCCTCCCATCGCGCCACCTACCGTATGGGATTGTCGGCTTCGCGCTCGGGCAGCGGCATGGCCAACGCCAACGGCGCCTGGACCTATCAGTTCATCGACGCCTGCGACGGCTGGATCACCGAATTCCGGCTGGTGATCACCTATGCCTATTCCGAGGGTGGGCAGGTGGCGACCACCACCGATTTCCTGGGCTGGGAATCCAAGGACGGCCTCAATTACCGCTTCCGGGTGCGCCAGTCGCGCGAGGGGCAGGTGACCGAGGAGGTGGAGGGCTCGGCCAAGCTCAAGGGCGTCGGGCAGGGCGGAATCGCCAGCTATACCAGGCCCGAGGCGCGGACCATCAAGCTGCCCAAGGGGACGCTGTTTCCCACCGCCCACACCATCCGGCTGATCGAGACCGCCAACAAGGGCGGCCGCATCCTGGCGCGGCCGCTGTTCGACGGGCAGGGCGAGGAGGGCGCGCTGGAGACCAGCGCCCAGATCGGCCGTGCCATGGCGCCGCAGCCCGCCACCATCAGCAGCCCATTGCTCAATTCGCCGGCCTGGCCCATGCGCATGGCGTTCTTCCCCATGGGCAGCACCGATCCCCTGCCGGAATTCGAGATGTCGCTCAACTATCACGCCAACGGCGTGGCGGAGGATATCGAGCAGATCTTCAAGACGTTCAGCCTGAAAGGGCGTCTTGAATCCATCGAGATCCTGCCTCGAACGAAGTGTTAACCCTGGGCGCCTAGACTACCCTCGCGAGCGCATGCGCTCGGGTTGAGTCCGGGCCCAGAAGGGGCCTCGCGAAAGGAGAATCCCATTGACCTCGTCCCCGCCCGCCGAGCCCGGCGCCGAGATTGCGCGCCTAGGCGCCCTGGCCGCCGACTTCCGCCGCCGCCTGGAATTCGATCCCGGTATCATCTATCCCGCCCATGCCGAGTGCCTGTGGCAATTGGGCAATCTGCAGATCGCCGGCGGCGACGCCGATGCCGGTCTGCTGGCGGTCTCGGAATCGCTGGCGCTTTATCGCGCCCTGGCCCAGGCCCAGCCCGAATCCTATGCGGTTCAGCTGGCCTCGCTGCTCAATTCCCAATCCAACCTGCTGGCCGAGGCCTCCCATCTGGAGGAGGCGCAGGCGGTAGGCGCCGACGCGGTGGACCGTGCCCGCCAGGCCATGGAAAGCCGTCCCGACCAGGCGCGCTTCGTCCTGGTCTCGTCGCTGATCAACCTGGCCGGGCTCAAGATGCGTTGCGGCGACACCGCCGGCACCGTCGATGAACTGGCCCAGGCGGTGGACGTCTTCAGGGGCGGCGGCGAGGTCGGTCAGCAATTTCTCGGCTCCATGGTCGAGGCCCTGCATCGCGCCGCCATGGCCTTCACCGAAATCGGCCTGTGGCCCGAGGCCATCGATACCCGCCGGCTGCTGATCGGCCTGTTCGGCGAATCGCCGCCGGCCGCCGTGATCCAATTGCTGGTGCTGACCCTGCAGCAGGCCTCGGCGGCCCTGGCCGGGGCCGGTCAGGCCGACAAGGCCCTGGCCCACGCCTCCGAGGCGGTAGATCTGGCCCGCATGCTGTTCCAGGCGGACAGCGCCGCCCATCGTCTCTCCCTGGCCCAGGCCACGGGAAACCTGGCCGGACGCTGCCACGATGCCGGACGTTTCAAGGAGGGGCTCGACCGTTCGCTCGAGGCGGTCGACCTGTTCCACGAGGTGGTCGGCGTCGACCCGGTGCATGCGGTGCCGTCGCTGATCGTGACCCTGGACAGCATGGCGGCCATCCTGGCGGCCCTGGAACTGCCGGAACAGGCCGCCACCGTGCGCGACCAGCGGGCGCAGCTGCAGGAAACCCTGGATCTCATCGCGCCCCGCTCCGAGGTTCCTGCCTAGGGCGGGCGGGACGCCCGCGCTCCCAGGGGGAGCGCTTTCATTTCGAAAGGGCGGGCGGGACGCCCGTGCTCCCAGGGGGAGCGCTTTCATTTCGAAAGGGCGGGCGGGACGCCCGTGCTCCAAGGGGGGGCGTTGTTTCGGAGCGCGGGCGTCTCGCCCGCAGGCTCTCAGGCGAAGCGGAAGCCGTTGCCGCCCAGGCGCTTGACCTGATACATGGCGGCATCGGCCAGACGCAGCATTTCCGCCGGCGTTTCGGTGTCGTCGGGATTGACGGCGATGCCGATGGAGCAGGTCAGCGGGCCGGGCAAATCCTCCTCGGCGGCGGCCTTGGCGGCGATATTGTCCTTCACCACGGCGCACAGCCGCATCAGGCTCTGCTTGTCGCGGATGTTCTTCAAGATGGCCACGAACTCGTCGCCGCCGGCCCGCGCCACCGTGTCGCTGGACCGCATGGAGCAGACCAGCGCGTTGGCGGCGGCACGGATGTAGCGGTCGCCGGCCTCGTGGCCCTTGGTGTCGTTGACGTGTTTCAGGCGGTCGAGATCGACCACCATCACCGCGTATTTCTCGCCGTGGCGGGCGGAGAAGCGGTGAACCTCGTCCAGGCGGTCGAAGAACAGATGGCGGTTGGCCAGTCCGGTCAGCGGGTCGTAAAGCGCCCTTTGGCGCAGGCGCATTTCCTTGTACTTGCGATAGATGGCGTACTGGATGGCCCGGTTCAGGTCGCTTTCGGCGAAGCGTCCCTTCACTACGTAATCGTCGGCGCCGTAGCGCAGGGCCTCGAGCATGGTGTCGCGGTCGTCCAGCGCGCTGATGACGATCACCGGGGTCTCGACGCTTCCGAAGTCGATGCGGGTCAGCACGTCCTTGGCGTTGCCGCCCTTGACCATGTAGTCCAGCAGGCAGATGTCGAAACGGCCGGAACTCAGCAGGTCGATGGCGCCCTGGCAGTCAACCGCCCGTTCCAGTTCGAGGTCTTTGCCGTACAGGCTGTGCAGGACGTGTTGGCAATAGGTGAAGTGGACCAGATCGTCCTCGACCACCAGAACGTGGAACGGCGATTTGGCGCACACTTCCTCGGGGTCTTGGAATGCCAGGGTGTCGGAATCGCCGATCAGCATATGCAGTGTCCCCCAAAAAAGCAGGGGCGACAGGGTGAAAGTCCCCGAATAACCATAATTTAGCACTGGCCCAGGACGTATTCCAGGGGCGCTTGGCAAAAGGCTTTAATACTGAAGTCGATAGTTGTTATCGCGAACTATAGGTGCCGGAAATTCGTCGCGATGTCTGCGTGACTGTTTCAATGTCTGAAAAGATGACATTGCTTGGGGTGGCTTTCAACCTGCGGCACAATTCGGTTAGCCCGTCGATGGTCTCTGTGGCGTGGCCCAGTTGCTTGGCGACCCGATTGGACAATTCCGTGGTCACCTGCTCGAGCTTCAGCAGGCTGCGATAGGTGCTCTCCGGGGTCATCTTGCCTTCGCGGGCGCTGACGGTCAGCGCGTTGCACTCCCAGTCCATGGTCGCGGCCAGGCGCTTGATGCGCTCGATGCCGATGGCGACGATGGAATCCTGCTTCAGCCGGTCGTAGCGGTCGCGGGGCAGATTGGTGCCCCGCGCCCTCACCGGGTTGGGGACCTGGAACTGGGTGGCCGAGGTGGCGCCCGGGCGCGGCGCGGCGCGGCGGTCGGGGCCGATGTAATCGTGGGTCACAACGAAGGGCTTGCGCCGCTCGACCAGCACCCTGAGACGGCTCATCAACTGGTCGGGGGCGAAGGGAATCAGCAGCAGGTCGTCAGGGCCGCAATCGATGGCCGAGCGCACCTTGGGCTCCTCGCGCGACGCCAGCAGCATCACCGTCAGGATGAAGGGATCGCGGCCCAGGCTGCCGGACCGCAACTCGCGCATGATGAAGGTGGAATCGTTGGCCTCGATTTCCTGGTTCAGCACCAGGAAGTCGTGATCGCCTTCCTTGCAGGCCTGATGGGCGGCCAGGAAGGTGCTGGCCTCCATGATCTCACGGATGCCGACATTGTTCAGCGCCAGCCGAATTCCCTGGCGGATGGGCAAGCTCGGCTCGCACACCAGGGCCTTGACCTTTGACAAGTCGACATTGGCCGGGGCCGGGGCCAGGGGCATTGCGGGGAGTGCTTGTGACATCTGTCCAGGCGGTCTCGGAGGCTCAATCTTGGAAGCGAGAACGTTTTAAAGCAAGCTTTCGTCAAAAAGCAATACGGAAGGATAGGGACGCTGCGCAATCCATGAGTGAGGGATTTTTGTTAACAGTCCATTCGCTATCTGTTGGCAAAGCTTTCACTGGAAAGCCTGATTCCGGCTCTGTGACTTCTCTTCATAAAGACCATCCAGCGCAGCTCCGTAAATCGCCCTGATTTGATGGCGGCGTATCTTGAGGGTTGGAGTCAACATTCCGTTATCTATATCGAAAGGACTGGTGGCGATCATGAAACGGCGGATTTTCTCGATTGGAGAAAGTTGGCGATTCACCCGGTCGATTACCAGGGTCAGCGCCTTGCGCAAATCGTCGCAGGTCAGCAACTGATCGACGGATTCCGTCCGGCCGTTCGCCTCGGCCCAGGATTGCGCCCATTCGCGGTCGGGAACGATCAGGGCGACCAGATGGGGGCGGCGGTCGCCGTGGACCATGGCCTGGGCGATTTCCGGCTCCAGCGTCAGGAAGCCCTCGATGCGCTGGGGCGCCACGTTGTCGCCGCCTGAATTGACGATGATGTCCTTCTTGCGGTCAGTGATGCGCAAGCGTCCGTCGGCGTCGATCTCGCCGATGTCGCCGGTGTGCAGCCACCCTTCGGAATCGATGGCCTGGGCGGTGGCGGCGCCGTCGCGCCAGTAGCCCCGCATCACCAGCTCGCCCCGGACCAGGATTTCGCCGTCGCCGGCGATCCTGAGATCGACGCCCAGCATGGGGGGGCCCACGGTTTCGATGCGGTTGTGGTCCGGCCGGTTGACGGCGATGACCGGGGCCGCCTCGGTCTGGCCGTAGCCCTGCAGGATGCGCACGCCCAGCGCCAGGAAGAAGGCGCCCACCTCGTAGGGCAGGGGGGCGCCGCCCGAGACGAAGGCCTTGAGCCGGCCGCCGAAGCGGGCGCGGACCTTGTCGCGCACCAGCCGCTCCAGCACCCGGTCGGCCAGCCGGTCGAGCGGGCCGAGGCGGCGGCCTTCCATACGCCGCGTGCCCAGGTCCAGCGCCGCCATGAACAGGCGGCGGCGCAGCGGGCTGACCCGGGACAAGCCTTTCAGGATGCGCGCCCGCATGGTCTCGTACAGGCGCGGCACCGCGGTCATGATGGTGGGCGACACCTCGGCCATGTTGGAGGCCAGAACCTCGATTCCTTCGGCGTAGCGGATCTCGGCGCCGATGGAGATGGGGAAGTAAAGGCCGGCGGTGTGCTCGTAGGCGTGCGACAGCGGCAGGAAGGACAGGAAGACCTCGTCCTCCAGGCCCAGTTCGCGCAGCACGTCGGCGGCGCCCATGCAATTGCACAGAATAGCGCCGTGGGACAGCATCACGCCCTTGGGCACGCCGCCGGTCCCCGAGGTGTAGATCAGGCAGGCGGTGTCGTCGCGCTTCAGGCCGGCGACCGTGCCGCGGATGTCGTCCGCCCTGTGCCGTCCCAGTTCCAGCACCGCGTCCCAGGCGTGGACGTCCACGCCGGGGGACTGGGCCAGGGCCAGGGGCTCCATGGCGATCAGGGCGGGCGCCTGGGCCGAGCGGGCGGCGGCGGGCAGGACGCGCTCGGCCAGCGGACGGGTGGAGACGATCACCAGCCGGGCGCCGGAATTGTCCAGGATGTGCAGGTGGTCGGCGACGGTGTTGGTGGTGTAGGCCGGCACGCTGATGCCGCCGGCCGCCATGATGGCCAGATCGGCCACGGCCCATTCGGGGCGGTTCTCGGCCACCAGCATGACCCGGTCGCCGGGTTCCAGGCCCAGGGCGCGCAGGCCGGCGGCCAGCGCCAGGACGCGCTCCGCCGTTTCGGCCCACGACAGCGCCTGCCAGACGCCGTCCGCCTTGTGGCCGAGGAAGGGGCGTGCGGAAAGGCGCTCCGCCTGGCCCAGGAACATGGCCGGCAGGCTGGTTTGCGCGGCGAAGTCAACCTCCATGCGTCGAAACTCCCTGTTCGCGCCGTGGCGGCCTCCTTATATTGTGTTGCAGCAAGGAGACAGCGAATGACCTTTGTAGCACCGGCCAACGATCTCGGCACCCTTCCCGAATGGGATCTTTCCGATCTTTACCCCGCGCCGGATTCGCCGGAGCTGGAGGCCGACCTGCAGGCGGCGTCCGCGGCCTCCCAGGCCTTCGAGGCCGCCTATGCCGGCAAGCTGGCCGGGCTGCCGGGAGCCGAGCTGGGCCGCGCCATCGCCGAGTACGAGCG
The DNA here is from genome assembly GCF_001511835.1 of Magnetospirillum sp. XM-1. Taxonomy (NCBI): domain Bacteria; kingdom Pseudomonadati; phylum Pseudomonadota; class Alphaproteobacteria; order Rhodospirillales; family Rhodospirillaceae; genus Magnetospirillum; species Magnetospirillum sp. XM-1. The sequence continues at coordinate 3,680,928 of NZ_LN997848.1, read as the reverse complement.
TATCGGCCAGATCATCTACCGCGCCATGTCCTACGCCCAGCTGCTCTATTCCGGCGACGTCTCGGATTCCGAGCGCGGCCGCTTCTACCAGGGCATGCAGGAGCGGGTCACCGACATCTCCACCCATACCCTGTTCTTCACCCTCGAGATCAACCGTCTGGACGATTCCGTGCTGGCCGAGAAGCTGAAGGCCCCCGAGGCGGCCCATTACGGCCCCTGGCTGCGCGACCTGCGCGTCTTCCGCCCGCACCAGCTGTCGGACGAGGCCGAGAAGATGCTGCACGAGCTGCACGTGGTGGGCACGGCGGCCTGGAACCGGCTGTTCGACGAGACCATGGCCCGGCTGCGCTTTCCCCTGGGCGGCCGGGAGGTGACCTCGGCCGAGGTGCTCAACTGCCTCAGCGACAAGGACGGTGCCAGGCGCAAGGAGGCCGCCAAGTCCTTGGGCAAGGTGCTGGGCGACAACGCGCCGCTGTTCGCGCTGATCACCAACACGCTGGCCAAGGAAAAGGAGATCGAGGACAAGTGGCGCGCCTATGCCCGTCCCCAATCCTACCGCAACCTGTCCAACCAGGTTGAAGACGGCGTGGTGGACGCCCTGGTCTCGGCGGTCAAGGGCTGCTTCCCTCAATTGTCCCACCGCTACTATGCGCTAAAGGCCAAGTGGTTCGGCGTCGACAAGATGGATTACTGGGACCGCAACGCGCCGCTGCCCGACGACGACGACCGCAAGTACACGTGGGAGCAGGCGCGTGACACGGTGCTGGGCGCCTATGGGGCGTTCTCTCCGGACATGGCGGCGGTGGGCAAGAAGTTCTTCGACAACAACTGGATCGACGCCCCCGTGCGTCCCGGCAAGTCGCCCGGCGCCTTCGCCCATCCCACCGTTCCCTCGGTGCATCCCTATCTGCTGGTCAACTACCTGGGCAAGTCCCGCGACGTGATGACCCTGGCCCACGAACTGGGCCACGGCGTGCATCAGGTGCTGGCGGGCGTGCAGGGCGGGCTGATGTCCGACACGCCGCTGACGCTGGCCGAGACCGCCTCGGTGTTCGGCGAGATGCTGACCTTCCGCGCCATGCTTGAGCGCGAGACGTCCCCGAAGAGCCGCCGCATCATGCTGGCCTCCAAGGTGGAGGACATGATCAACACCGTGGTGCGCCAGGTGGCGTTCTACGAGTTCGAATCCTTGCTGCACGACGAGCGCCGCCGGGGCGAGCTGTCGCCCGAGCGCATCGGCGAATTGTGGATGAGCGTCCAGGCCGACAGCCTAGGCCCGGCCTTCCGCTTCCATGACGAGTACAAGCACTTCTGGACCTATATCCCGCACTTCGTCCACTCGCCGTTCTACGTCTACGCCTACGCCTTCGGCGATTGCCTGGTGAACTCGCTGTACTCGGTCTACGCCAAGGGCGGCATTCCCGACTTCCCCGCCAAGTACCTGGACATGCTGCGGGCCGGCGGCACGCTGCGCCACCAGGACCTGCTGGCCCCCTTCGGTCTCGATGCCGGCGACCCGCAATTCTGGCGCCAGGGCCTGGACGTGGTCATCGGCTTCATCGACGAGCTGGAGGCGATGTAGAATTCCGGACGGCTCCCCATATGGCAGTGGTCTGACCACTTCCGGAGGGAGAGCCGTCATGGATGAGAAGCGTCGCCAGTTCCTGACCCTGGGGGCCGCCGTGGCGGCGGGGGCGTTGATGCCTGCCGCTGCCGGGGCTGCCGGCCCCATTCCCAACGCCGCCGCCGGGGCGCTGCGGCTGATCACCTATTCGACGGGGGGAGGGGCGGCGCGCATCGGCGTGGTCAAGGCCTCGGGCCGCGTCGTCGACGTGGGCGCGGCGGCCAAGGCGCGCGGCATGACCCTGTCCTTCGATCCCTCGAACATGGTTTCGCTGATCGCCGCCGGTGATTTCGCCCTGGCCCAGGCCCGCCAGCTGATGCTGGAAGGCCCCGATTCCGGCCCCATGGTGTCCGACGTCCGGCTGCTGGCCCCCATTCCGGAACCGACCCGCAACGTCTACGCGGTGGGCTGGAACTATCTCGAGCATTTCAAGGAGGGCGAGGCCATGCGCCTCAAGACCGCCGAACTGCCCGAGCATCCGGTGTTCTTCTCCAAGGCGGTGGGGACCATCAACGGGCCCTACGACCCCATTCCCTATGACCCGGCGGTGTCGACCTCCATCGACTGGGAGTGCGAACTGGCGGTGATCATCGGCAAGAAGGGCAGGAACATCGCCGAGGCTGACGCCATGAAGCACGTCTTCGGCTTTTGCGTCATCAATGACACCACCGCCCGCGACGTGCAGCAGAAGAAGCACGGCGGCCAGTGGTTCAAGGGCAAGAGCCTGGACGGGCACGGACCGCTGGGCCCCTGGATCGTGCCGGCCTCGGACATCGACCACACCCGGGTCCATCTGATCACCCGCGTCAACGGCGTGGTCAAGCAGGACGCCAGCACCGAGCAGATGTACTTCAAGGTGCCGCGCATCATCGCCGAACTGTCGGCGGGATTGACGCTCGAGCCCGGCGACATCATCGCCACCGGCACGCCGCCCGGGGTGGGTGGCGCGCGCAAGCCCCCGGAATTTCTCAAGCTCGGCGACGTGATGGAGACCGAGATCGTCGAGATCGGCCTGCTCAGGAACGTGATCGGCGGATAGGAAGCGGGATCACCCCGCCATCCGGGCTTCCTCCAGGGCGGCCAGTTCGGTGGCCAGGGTCTCCAGCATGGCGACCACGGCCACCGACGCCTTGTTCATGTCGTCGATGGCGGCGAAGGCGGAATCCAGGTCGCCTTGGGCGGCATGGGTCAGCGCCCGCTTGGCCGCCGCGTGCACCTCCTGGTGCGGGGTGACCAGATTGGAATAGGCGGGCTTGCCCGAGATGGCCTTGTCGGTGATGGCGTCGTACCACTTGCCCAGGCGGCAATTGTGGTGGTCGGGCACACCGTCGGCCTTCAGGTCCGTACGGCCCAGCACGCCGTCCAGCACCCGGCGCTTGAAGGCGATGTGGTCGTTCTTGGCGATCTCCACCAGCAGGGCGCCCGAGCCCAACTGGGCGTAGTTGCCCACCTGGGAATCCAGGTGCTGGCTCATGCGGCCCATGGCTTCCAGCACGTCGCCCAGCAGCTTGTTGTTGGCCTGGGTCAGGCTGACCACCTGGGTGGTGCCGTCGGCCAGCTTTCCGGCGGTGTCCGACTGGCTGTCCAGCACGTGGGAGATGGTGCTCATGCTGGTCTGCACCGAGCCCACCTGATCGGCGATGCCGTGCAGGCGCTCGCCCAGCGCGCCCACCAGCGAGCGGCCTTCGGTGACCGCTCCGGTGCTTTCGTCGATGGCGCCGACGATGGCCCCCATCTCGCCCTGCAATCCCTCGATGCGCGAGCGGATGTCCACCGTGGCTTTGGCGGTCTGGTTGGCCAGGTTCTTGACCTCGCCCGCCACCACGGCGAACCCTTTTCCCGCCTCGCCGGCACGCGCCGCCTCGATGGTGGCGTTCAAGGCCAGCAGGTTGGTCTGGCCGGCGACCGTCTCGATGGCGGTGACGATCTCGCCGATCTGGGCCGAGGCCTCGGCCAGCCCCTGGACCTTATGGCCGGCAGCGTTGACCGCGGCGACGATGCGCTCGAAGGCCGACAGCGCCTCCTGGCTGGCGTTCAGGCCGGTGACCGCCGCCTGTCCGGCTTCGCCCGCGCCTTGGGCGGCCTGGGAGGAATCGGCGTTGATGGCCTCGATGGACTCGCGCATTTCGTCCACCGCCTGGGCCATGCGGCCCACCTCGGCGGTGGACATGTCGATTTCGCGCTTCATGCGCGACAGGGTGATCATCGCCTCGTTGCCCAGCATGGCCGCCTGGACCAGTGAGCGCAGCATGTCGCGCTGCATGATGAAGCGGTCGTGGTCGGCCTTCTTGCGCGCCGCCTGGCGCTCGGCTTCAGCGGCGTCGAGACGGCTGCGGGTCTCGGCCATCTCGCCCAGCACCTCGGCCACCTCGCGGAACTCGTCCCTGCGCTGGGGGCTGAGTTGCATGGCGTCGCCCGCCTCGCCGGTGCGCAGGGTGTTGACGTCGTGATGCAGCGCCCTGAACCCCGACGAGACGCTGCCGGTGATCAGCAGGCCAAGGCCGCCCACCACCGCCAGGATGGCGGCCAGCAGCATGCCGCGCTGGGCCAGTTCGGCCTTGAAGGCGGTGTCGATGTCGTCGATGTAGACGCCCGAGCCGATCAGCCAGCCCCATTGGGGAAAGCCTTTGACGTAGGACATCTTGGGATAGGTCTCGGTGGTGACGCCGCCGCCCTCCTTGGGCTTGGGCCAGTCATAGGTGACGTAGCCCTGTCCGGCCTTGTCGACCACCGTGACGAAGGCCCCGAACAGGTTGACGTTGTTCAGCGGCTCGAACGGGCCGGAATTGCCGGTCCGCATGGAGGTGGCCTTGTTGAACTTGGCATCGTCGAGGATCTTGCCGTCCAGCTGGGGCGAGATGGGGTGCATGACGATTCGGGGCACCGGCTTGCCCATGTCGTTCATCCACAGATACTCGACCTTTTCGTAGCGCATCTTCTTGATGGCGCCCATGGCGGCGGCCTTGGCCTGATCCTCGCTCATGCGGCCCTGTTTCGCCTCTTCGGCGTAATGGTCGAGCACGCCCGAAGCGGCCTCGACCACGTGGCGCAGCTTGACCTCGCGCGCCGCCACCATCTCTTCCTTAAGTTGAAGCGAATCGGCGACGAAGACGGCGGCGAGGCCTGCCAGGGGCAGGCCGCCCAAAAGCCACAGACGCGTGGTGATCCGCAGCCCGGACAGGGCGTCGAGCATTCCCATGGTTCCAGCCTCCCTTGGCGCGCCCGGTTCATGCCGGCGCGTCCGCACACTCTTTGGTGTCAGCCTAATATGCAGGAAGGATGAGATACAAGGGTTACGGCTCACCCGCCGCCAGCAGCGGGGCGCATTGTTCCGCCGCCACCCGGCAGGGCTCGACGGCGTTGATCACCGTGGCGGCGGCGAAGCTGTCGGTGTAGATGCGCAGCGGCAGAAGGCTGTCGGGGTCCAGGTGGACGACGTACTCGGCCCCGGACCACATCTTCTGGAAGCGCGGCTTGAAGCCGGCCACCGGGCGCAGCACCATGGCCAGTTCGATGGAATCGTATCCCCGGCCCCGGATGTCGAGGCGCCTGGCCCCCTTGACCGCCACGTCGAAATCATAGGCGCGGCGGCCGTCATAGCCCGCCACCTTGAAATTGGCCGGGCCGTCCCCGGCCATGGCCTGCCGGGCCTTGCGGCCGACCACCGACACATTGGTCAGCGGGTCGCGTACGCCCTTCTTCGCCTCGGGCGGCACGGCGGGGGCGGGCTCGTCGTCCTCGGGCGGCGGCGCGAACACCGCCAGCACCTCGTCGAGCACGGTGACCGCCTCGCCGCCGCTGTAATGCACGCGCAGCATCTGCTCCTGGTAACGGCCCCGAAAGCGGGTCTGGTAATGCTCGGAGCCCAGTTCGCCCGAACCGATGTCGCGGCCGCCGCCCTCGGCGGCGAAGCGCAGGCGCAGAAGCTTGTCGAACAGGCCGACGGTGCGGATGGTCATGCCGGTGCGGACCGCTTCGCCTTGCTGGTCGCGGGTCACCGCCATGTCGCCGGCGTGAAAGCCGCCCCACATGATCTCGTAGCGCCAGCCCAGAGGGTCGGCGATGGCCGGCGACGCCGCCCCGAGGGCGGCGACGAGAACGGTGGCGATTGCCGCAGGCCTGGCCATGGTTCCTCCTGGAAACGCCGGCCAGGATGGCAAGATCCGCCCGGTCAACGCCTTGATCAAGGTCATGCGGCCCCCTCGGGCGCCGTCTACTGTAAAATAGGTCCAAACGACTGATTTTCAAACACGATCGGGCTTGGCAAACCGCCGCTCAGAAGGCATTGTTCTGGGCAAAATGTACGGCAAATGCAGTAACAGCCAGCAACAGGAGAAGCCATGTCTCTGACCATTGGTGTTCCCAGGGAAACGTTCCCCAACGAGAAGCGGGTGGCAACGGTTCCCGACGTCGTCGAGAAGCTGATCAAGCTGGGCTTCTCGGTGGTGGTCGAGACGGGGGCGGGCGCGCTCGCCAATTTCGATGACGAGTCCTATGTGGCGTCGGGCGCCTCCATCGCCAAGAGCGCCGCCGAGCTTTGGAACGCGTCGAACGTGGTCTTCAAGGTCCGCGCCCCCAGCATGGACGAGGTGCCGCTGATCAAGGAAGGCACCATCCTGATCGGCTTCATCTGGCCGGCCCAGAATCCCGATCTGATGGAGGCCCTGAAGGCCCGCAAGATCACCGTGCTGGCCATGGATTGCGTGCCGCGCCAGCTTTCCCGCGCCCAGAAGATGGACGCGCTGTCCTCCATGGCCAACATCGCCGGCTACCGCGCCGTGATCGAGGCCGCCAACCAATTCGGCCGCTTCTTCACCGGCCAGATCACCGCCGCGGGCAAGGTTCCGCCGGCCAAGGTGTTCGTCGCCGGCGCCGGCGTGGCCGGTCTGGCCGCCATCGGCACCTCGGTGGGTCTGGGCGCCGTCGTGCGCGCCAACGACACCCGCGCCGAGGTGGCCGATCAGGTCAAATCCATGGGCGCCGAGTTCGTCAAGGTGGACTACGAGGAAGAGGGCTCGGGCGGCGGCGGCTACGCCAAGGTCATGAGCGAGGGCTTCCAGGCCGCCCAGCGCGAGATGTACGCCCAGCAGGCGCGCGAGGTGGACATCATCATCACCACCGCCCTGATCCCCGGCAAGCCGGCGCCCCGGCTGATCACCGCCGACATGGTCAAGTCCATGAAGGCCGGCAGCGTCATCGTCGACATGGCCGCCGAACAGGGTGGCAATTGCGAGCTGACCGTGCCGGGCGAGGTGGTGGTGCGCCACGGCGTGACCATCGTCGGCTACGCCGACCTGCCGTCGCGCCTGTCCAAGCAGGCCTCGACGCTGTACGCCACCAACCTGCTGCGCCTCACTGAGGAGATGTGCAAGGCCAAGGACGGCACCATCGACGTCAACATGGAAGACGACGCCATCCGCGGCCTGACCGTCATCAAGGAAGGCGAGATCACCTGGCCGCCGCCGCCCCTGGTGCTGCCGGCCCCGCCCGCGCCCAAGCCGGCCGCCGCCATGCCGGAGAAGAAGTCGTCGGGCCACGGCCACGGCGCCGGCGAGCCCATGAGCGTCAAGACCCTGGCCATCGTCATGGGCATCGGCGCCCTGGCCTTCTGGTTCGTCGGCTCCTACGCGCCGGCCGCCTTCCTCGGTCATTTCACCGTGTTCGTGCTGGCCTGCTTCGTCGGCTACATGGTGGTGTGGAACGTCACTCCGGCGCTGCACACCCCCCTGATGAGCGTCACCAACGCCATCTCGTCGATCATCGTGATCGGCGCGCTGGTGCAGATTTCCCCCCCGCTGGCCGAGGGCGTCTCGCGTCCCGGCTTCTTCATCGGCCTTCTGGCGGTGATCAGCATCATCCTCACCTCGATCAACATGTTCGGCGGCTTCGCGGTCACCAAGCGCATGTTGGCGATGTTCCGCAAGTAAGGGGGGCACCATGTCTTCGAGTCTCGCTACCGTTTCCTATATCGGTGCCACCATCCTGTTCATCCTGTCCCTGGGCGGCCTGTCCAATCCCGAGACCTCGCGGCGCGGCAACGTGCTGGGCATGATCGGCATGACGCTGGCGGTGATCGCCACCGTCTTCGGGCCGGAAGTCACCTGGGGCGGCGTGCCGTGGATCGTCATCGCCATGGCCATCGGCGGCTCGGTCGGCCTGTATGCCGCCCGCACTGTGCAGATGACCCAGATGCCCGAGTTGGTCGCCCTGATGCACTCGCTGGTCGGTCTGGCCGCCTGTCTGGTGGGCTACGCCTCCTATGCCGACACCGCTCACACCTTCGTCGGCGTCGAGAAGACCATCCACGAGGTCGAGATCTATATCGGCATCCTGATCGGCGCGATCACCTTCTCCGGCTCGCTGATCGCCTTCGGCAAGCTGTCGGCCAAGATCGACGGCAAGCCGCTGCTGCTGCCCGCCCGCCACTGGCTCAACCTGGCCGGTCTGCTGGTGGTGATCTATTTCGGCAAGGTGTTCGTCAACGCCGAAAGCGCCTGGGGCGGCTCGTTCGCCCTGATCGTCATGACCGGCATCGCGCTGGCCTTCGGCGTCCACATGGTGATGGCCATCGGCGGCGCCGACATGCCGGTGGTGGTCTCCATGCTGAACAGCTATTCCGGCTGGGCGGCCTCGGCCACCGGCTTCATGCTGAACAACGACCTCCTGATCGTCACCGGCGCGCTGGTGGGTTCCTCGGGCGCCATCCTATCGTACATCATGTGCCGGGCCATGAACCGAAACTTCGTCAGCGTCATCGCCGGCGGCTTCGGCACCAGCGGCGGCACCGTGGTGGCGGCGGCCGACGGCCAGCCGGCCGGCGAGGTCAGCCCGATCAGCGCCGTCGAGACCGCCGAACTGCTGAAGGACGCCAAGAACGTGATCATCGTTCCCGGCTACGGCATGGCGGTGGCCCAGGCCCAGCACACGGTGTTCGAGATCACCAAGCACCTGCGCGAGAAGGGCGTCAACGTCCGCTTCGGCATCCACCCGGTGGCGGGCCGCATGCCCGGCCACATGAACGTGCTGCTGGCCGAGGCCAAGGTTCCCTATGACGTCGTCATGGAGATGGACGAGATCAACGACGACTTCCCCGACACGGACGTCGCCATGGTCATCGGTGCCAACGACATCGTCAATCCGGCGGCGCAGGAGGATCCCAATTCCCCCATCGCCGGCATGCCGGTTCTCGAGGTGTGGAAGGCCAGGACCTCCATCGTCATGAAGCGTTCCATGGCGTCCGGCTATGCCGGCGTCGACAATCCGCTGTTCTACAAGGAGAACAACCGGATGCTGTTCGGCGACGCCAAGAAGATGCTGGACGAGGTGCTGGGCGCGCTGAAGGCGTAATACCAGGATGCGCTGATCGAAACCGATCATCGCATCGCCCTCAATCGCCGGGCGCCGCCCGTGGCGGGTTGGCTCCCGCCGCATAAGCGGCGCGGTCCCTTGGACCTAGCCAAACTGCAATGAGTCGGGCTCATCGCAGTTTGGTGTAGGCCTTCCTAGTCATAGCCTGAGCAGGCGGCGGCCTTCCGAAAGGGAGGCCGCCGCTTTGCTTTCGGCCATATGCTGATTGTTTAGAGTTAGAAGAATTCTAAATACATCTTCCAAATCCACATTAAAGTTGTGAGTATGGTCGGGTGCTCGCATCCCGGGCCCGGCCGGAAGGAGAGAGCCGGCGGGGCGGGGGGAAGTCCTCCGGGGAGTGGTCACGCACTGAAAATCGATATCAGGGGTACCATGCCATGATCAGACGCATGACGCTTTCGCTCGCCCTTTTCCTGGGACTGGGAGCGGTTCCGGCCCTGGCGGCCAACGAGCCGATCCAGCCCATCGCGCCGGCCAAGGTCAAGGATGCCGGGATGGTCGAGCTGGGCAAGAAGCTCTACTTCGACACCCGCCTGTCCAAGTCGGGTTTCATCTCGTGCAATTCCTGCCACAACCTGTCGCTGGGCGGCACCGACAACCTCAAGACCTCCATCGGCCATAACTGGCAGAAGGGGCCGATCAACGCGCCCACCGTTCTGAATTCCAGCCTGAACCTGGCGCAGTTCTGGGACGGCCGTGCGCTCACCCTGCAGGACCAGGCGGGCGGCCCCATCGCCAATCCCGGCGAGATGGCTTCGACCCACACCCTGGCGCTGTCGGTGCTGCAGTCCATTCCGGCCTATGTGGACGAGTACAAGAAGGTGTTCAAGTCGGACAAGATCAGCGTCGACGGCGTCACCAAGGCCATCGCAGCCTTCGAGGAGACCCTGGTCACCCCCAACTCGCGCTTCGACAAGTGGCTGAAGGGCGACAAGAAGGCGCTCACCGCCCAGGAAGTAGCCGGCTACGAGCTGTTCAAGGATTCGGGCTGCACCGGCTGCCATAACGGCGCGGCCGCCGGCGGCAACACCTACCAGAAGATGGGCGTGATCGAGCCCTACAAGTCGTCCAGCCCGGCCGAGGGCCGCGTCGCGGTGACCAAGGAGGAGGCCGACCGCTTCTTCTTCAAGGTGCCGACGCTGCGCAACGTCGAACTGACCTACCCCTACTTCCATGACGGTGAGGCCGCCACCCTGGCCGACGCGGTCGACACCATGGGCCGCATCCAGCTGGGCAAGAAGTTCAGCCCTGAGGAGAACGGCAAGATCGTGGCCTTCCTCAAGTCCATGACCGGCGAGCAGCCCAGCTTCGCCCTGCCCATCCTGCCGCCGTCCAACGAGAACACTCCGCGTCCGCAGCCCTTCGACAAGTAAGGGATCGGGTCAAGAAACAAGAGAGGGAGTGGGGCCGGAAATCTCTTCCGGCCCCATCGTTTCGAGGAGAGGGCGGGCCGTGCGCAAGGTGATCTGGGGATTGGCGTGGATGCTGGCGGGGGTGGTCGCCTGGGGCGGCTTCAACACCGCGCTCGAGGCCACCAACACCACGTCCTTTTGCATTTCCTGCCACGTCATGCGCGACACGGTCTACGTCGAATACCGGCAATCGGCCCATTTCCAGAACCGTTCGGGAGTGCGGGCGGGCTGTCCCGACTGCCACGTGCCCAGGGACTGGAACCACAAGCTGATCCGCAAGGCCCAGGCCAGCAACGAGCTGTTCCATTGGGCGCTGGGCTCCATCGACACGCCGGAAAAGTTCGAGGCCAAGCGCCACGACCTGGCGGCGCGGGAATGGACGCGCATGCGGGAAAGCGATTCCCGCGAATGCCGCAATTGCCATTCCTTTGAAGCCATGGACTTTCACAAGCAGTCCATGAAGGCGGCCCGCGCCATGCGCGAAGCGGCCAAGGCGGGCAAGACCTGCATCGACTGCCACAAGGCGGTGGCCCACAAGATGCCCGACGTCACCTTGAAGCACCGGGCCATGCTGGCCGCCCTGTCCGCCGAGGCGCGGAATACGGTTCCGGCGGTGGGCGACGTGGTCTATGCCGTCGAGCCCAGAATGCTGCGGTCCCGGCCCGATGCCGAGCCGGTGGGCGAACTGGCGGCGGCGGTTCCCGTCCGGGTGCTGGCCGTGGCCGGCGATTCGGTGGAGATCGAGATTGCCGCCTGGGTCCGCGACGGCACGCCGGCCGTTCTCTACAGCCGCTTCGGCAAGCGCATGGCCGTCGCCAGCCTGACCGAGGCCGCCCAATCCGTGCTGGAAAGCGGAGAGACGAAGGAAGACGCCGATACGGGGCAGGCCTGGACGGCGCAGCGCCTGCGGGCCTGGGCCCCGGCGGCGGGCTGGACCCGCGACCCGGAAAGGCTGTGGGCCTATGGCGAGCGCATGGTGCAGGACAATTGCACCCTGTGCCACACCCGGCGCTCGCCCGGGGAATACACCGCCGATGCCTGGATCGGCCATTTCAATATGATGCGCCGCCTGGTGCCGCTCGACGATTCCGAAGCCGCCTTCCTGCTGACCTACCTGCAGGGAAGGGCGGGGGACATGGTCCCCTGACACGGCTCCTCAGGCCCGCTCCACCCCGGCCAGGAAGCGCTGGACCGAGGTGTTGAGGGTCTCCGACTGGCGGCCGAGCGCCTGGACGGCGCCCAGCACGTCGGTGGCGGTCTTGCCGGTTTCGCCGGCCTCGCTGGTGACGTCGGTGACGTGGCGCGAGACCTCGCGGGTGCCGCCGGCGGCTTCGGCCACGTTGCGGGCGATGTCCCGGGTGGTGGCGTCCTGCTCCTCCACCGCCGCGGCGATGGCCGACGCGACCTGATTGATGCGCTCGATGATGGCGCCGATGCTCTCGATGGCCGAGACCGCCTGGTCGGTGGCCGATTGCACGGCGCCTACCTGCTCGGTGATCTGGCTGGTGGCCTTGGCGGTCTGGGTGGCGAGGTGCTTGACCTCGTTGGCGACGACGGCGAAACCCTTGCCCGCCTCGCCGGCCCGCGCCGCCTCGATGGTGGCGTTCAGGGCCAAGAGGTTGGTCTGGCCGGCGATGTCGCCGATCATGGTGACCACCTCGCCGATGTTGCGCGCCGCGTCCGCCAGCCCGTGGACCAGGGCGTTGGTGCGCTCGGCCTCGACCACCGCTTCCTGCGACACCTGGGCCGAGGTGGCGACCTGGCGGCTGATCTCGTTGATGGAGGCGGCCAGTTCCTCGGCGGCGCCGGCCACCGTCTCGACGTTGATGCTGGCCTCCTCGGCGGCGGCGGCCACGGCGGCCGCGTGGCCCTCCATGCTCTGGGCCGAGGCGCCCAGCGAGTTGGCCGAATTGTCCAGCAGGCGGGTGGCGTCGCCCACCGCCGCCAGGGCGCCGGATACCTCCTGGCGGAAGGCGGCGGTCAGTTGCTCGATGGCCTGGCGGCGGCGCTCCTTGGCCTCCTGCTCGGACTTCTGCTCGGCGGCCAGCGCCTCGGCGGCGATGCGGTTGTTGCGGAAGACCTCGACGGCGCGGGCCATCTCGCCCTCCTCGGTCTGCAACTGGAGCCCGTCCACCGAGATGGAGGTGTCGCCGGTGGCCAGCCGGCTCATGGCCTGGGTGATATGGGCGATGGGGCCGGTGATGCCGCGGGCCAGCACGCCGGCGGCGGCGAAGGTGATGCCCAGGCCGCCGATCACCGCGATGATCTGGCCCCACAGGAACAGCTGGGCGTCCGAGCTGGTCTTGGTGGCGGACGCCACCAGATCCGAGGCGATGCGGTCCTCGACCACCTTCATCAGGTCGATGCGCTTGGTGGTGGCCTCGAACCACTTGGGTGCGGGGACGCCCTCGCCGCCGGCCAGGGCCTTGGCGTGGGCGGCTTCACGCATGGCGTTGACCTCGGCGACGATGGGGTCGCCCATCTTGTCGCGGAAGAAGGCCACCAGTTCGGGGGACGCGGTGCGGATGAAATGGGAGAACAGCATCTCCTGGTCGGCGATCAACGAGACCAGACGGCGGTAGATCACCGGATCGAAGGTTCCGGCGAAGCCGGCCGAGCCGGTGGCGCGCTCCTGGCCGGCCCGCTCCTTGGCCTCCATGAAGGCGAGATAGGCGCTGACCGCCTCGGCGGCCTTCTTGTCGGGGGTCTGGCGGGCCATCTGGCCGACCATGTCCAGCTGGACCTTGATCATGGCGGTATAGGCCTGGAACACCGCGTTGCGGTCCAGGGTTCCCGCCTCGATGTCGCCGCGCAGCTTGGCGCGTCCGGCCAGCGCCTCGCGCGCCTTGCCGAGCGAGGAGGCGAAGTCCGGTCCCAGGGCGGCGGCGGAAACGCCGGCCTGCTCCTCGAAGCGCTTGGCCATGTCGTCGGAGAGCTTGCGCTGGGCCTCGACCCGGTCGCCGAACTGCTTGCGGCCGCTGGCCACGTAAAGCGACGAGGCGCCGCGTTCCTTCTGCAGCTCATGGACGACGGTGCTGACGCTGTTGGCCATGGCGGCCATGCGGATCAGCCCGCTGGTGTCGTTGACCACCAGCCAGCGGAGCACGATCACATAGCCAGAGAAGGCGACAAGGCCGAACACCGGAAGTAGAAAAGCCAGAAGAATACGTCGCCCAATCCTAAGATTACGCAGTAATTCCATGGCCGGAACCCCCCCAGACGACCCAATCCCGCATACAAACTACTAGTATGAGGCCCCAGGGGCAAGGCGGCAAATTTGCTGAAAATCAAGACCGAAAAGCGCCATGACCTAGGGTCATGGCGCCAGCGATGGCGACGCTTGAATTTCCGGTCCGGCCGCGCCTTTTATCGGTGCGGCCGAATTGAAGGCTTTAGAAGCCCTCGCGCTCCAGGCGCTTGCGCTCCAGCTTGCGGGCGCGACGCACGGCTTCGGCCTTTTCACGGGCGCGACGCTCGGACGGCTTCTCATAGTTCCTGCGAAGCTTCATCTCGCGGAAAACCCCCTCGCGCTGCATCTTCTTCTTGAGCGCCTTCAGGGCCTGATCGACATTGTTGTCACGAACGAGAACTTGCACGTTTCGCCACCGCTCCTCTACGCTAGAAAACCCTCCCGACGGTCGGCATCTCTGCCGTCCGGGGAGGTGGGTTGATAGCACAGTGCCGCCCCCTTGTGAAGGGGTTAGGCGGGGCCTATAACCCGGAAAGTGCTTTTGTTCGCAGCCGGGGAGATTTTGACATGGAATCGCGTCCGCTCAAGGATGCCCTGGTGGGCGCCATGCTGCCCCACGCCACCTTCGACGGCTGGTCTTCCGCGACCCTGGCGGTGGCGGCCGACGACCTGGAAATCGAGCGGGCGCTGCTGCCCCGGCTGTTCCCCAGGGGCGCCGTGGATGCGGTGGCCCATTTCGTCGACCACGCCAACCGGACCATGGAGGCCGATCTGGCCGGGGCCGGGCTGGAAGGGCGCGGCGTGGGGGAAAAGGTCTTCCTGGCGGTGAAGCTGCGCCTCGAGCGCTGGGGCGAGCACCGCGAGGCCATCCGCCGCGCCACCTCGCTCCTGGCCCTGCCGCAGAATCTTCCCCTGGCGGCACGGCTGACCTGGGGGACGGCCGACGCGATCTGGCTGGCGGTGGGCGACCGCGCTCACGATTTCTCGTGGTATTCCAAGCGCGCCACCCTGGCGGCGGTATACTCCGCCACCTTGCTCTACTGGCTGGACGATGAATCCGAGGGCTCGGCCGACACCTGGGGCTTCCTGCGCCGCCGTCTGGCCGAAATCCGCTCGCTGCCGCAATTGCGCCAGAAGCTCGAAGGGCTGGTGGGCGGCCCGAAGACCGCCCTGATGAGCCGGTTCAGGTCGCCCCTGTCCGGCTGCTGATCACGCCACCGTGTCGATCAGGCCGCCCGACAGCAGCTTGCCCAGATAGGACGAGGTCGCCTCGGAATCGGAATTGCCCTTGGTCAGGGATTTGAGGATCGACTGCAGCGCGTCGGCACTGGACCCATCCGCCTGTCCATAGGTCACCGAGGTGGAACTGGAGCCGTCGCCGTATTTGGTGACGGTGGTCTTGGTGCCGTCGGGCGAGGTGGTGGTGGTCACCGAGACCACTTCGTCCGACGAGCCGCTGGAGGACCCTTCGCTGGCCGACCCGCCGCCACCGCCGCCACCCGCCGGGGGTGGGCCGGAAGGCGCGCCGCCGCCCGCTGGCGGACCGGCATTTTGCAAACCGGTGGCGAACTGCTCCTGGCTGAGGCCCTTGGCGCCGTCGCCGCCGCTGTTCTCGGCGATCTTGTCGTAGAACTTGCCGGCGTCTTCCTCGCTGACCTTGTCGGGGCGTCCGGCGACGAATTCGTCGCGGGTCACCGTGCCGTCGCCGTCGCTGTCCAGCTTGGAGAACAGTTCCGCCGCATCCGGGCCGCCCTGGCCCCCGGCGCCCTGGCTGCCGCCGGGGCCGCCCGATTGCCGGATCTGGCTTTCGAATTCATCGAGCGCCTTGACCACCGCGTCGGCCTGCTCCTGGCTGAGCGCGCCGGAGGACACGCCCTCGGTCAGCTTGGCCTCGATGGCGGCACGCATGTCGGTGGGCGAGGGGGGCTGGCCCGACGAGGACTGCGACTGGAAGACCGATGAGATATCCGATTCCACCTGCGAGGCCACGTCCGACGACAGGCCGTTCTTCTTCAGGTCGTTGAGCAGCAGGTTCTGGATGGAGGATTGGTTCCCCACGGAGGCAATGGACATGGCCCTTCTCCTTCTGAGATCGAGGTTCTGTTTGCTTCCACGGGGGCGCTTGGGGTTTCCCTGCGAAAAAAAGCGCCTTCCATGCCGAATGGGTGGTCCGGCATGGAAGGCGCGGGAAGGCTAGGCCGCCAGATTGGTGTTGGCGACGCTGAGCAGGTTGGCCTTCTGATACGAGCCGATGGCCTTGAGCAGTTCCTGCAACAAAAGGTCGTCGTTGCTGCTGGAGGTCTGTGTCGAGGCCGTCTGGCTGGCGGCCGCCTGGTCGGGCGGTCCGGCCTTCTTCATGCCCTCGGCCAGCTGGTCCTGGCTGAGGCCGGAGGCGGAATCGGCCCCCGCGACCGAGGTGATCTTGTCGTAGAAGGAGCCTGCCTGATCCTCGCTGACCTCGCCGGGGCGTCCGGCCACGAATTCCGACTTGGTGACCGTGCCGTCGCCGTCGCTGTCCAGGTCCTCGAACATCTTCGACGGATCGGGAGCCTGGCTGGAACCGGAAGCCGAGGATTGCTGGAGCATGGCCAGCAACTGGTTGATCAGCTGGTTGTCGGTGGAGCCGGTCTCGGAAGACGATTCCGAATCCGGGGGAGGCGGCGGGCCCATGGCCTGAAGCCCGCTGGCCAGCTGGTCCTGGCTGAGGCCGGTGGCCGAGTCCGCCCCGGCCGCCGAGGCGATCTTGTCGAAGAATGCGCCGGCCTGCTCCTCGCTGACATCGTCCGGGCGCCCCGACACGAATTCGTCGCGGGAGACGGTGCCATCGGCATCGGCATCCAGGTCCTCGAACATCTCCTCCGGGTCGGGCGGGCCGCCGCGGCCCCCCTTTTGGCCGCCCTGGACCTCCTGGGATTGCAGCAGCACCGCCTGCATGCCCGACGCCATCTGCTGGAAGGCGGAACTCAGCGCGTCCTGGCTGAGCGACCCGCTGCCCGACGAATCCAGCTTGTCGAACAGGGCGCCCGCCTGATCCTCGCTGACGTCGTCTGGCTTTCCGACAATGAACTCATTGCGGCTGACGCTGTTGTCTGAATTTGTGTCGAGCTTTTTAAAGATAGAACTGATGTTCTGTTGGGATTGTGAGGCGGATGTGCCTAGTCCGTGTAGCATGGTGACTCTCCATCAGTTATGAACTGATCGGATAAAATTCCGGTCGAGTCGTTCCACGCTTGAGCTATTGCTTTACATGTGCTGGTTATATAAAAATAATTATTTTCTTTTTCTTGAAAAGACGTGGTGCACCGCTCTATTTCTATGCGGTGTCGTCTCGCTCATCCCGCTGCAAGGTGGGGGCCAGGGCGCGATGCTACCCATAACGCCTTGATTCGGTGTGAAATGTCTCGTTTCTCCGCCCCATCGTGCGCTCTTCACCCGGCAGGACTTGCCGGGTCGGGCGGCAGATTTTGCCGGGTGGGCGCATGATTTTCCGCATGGATCGCTTTTTTCGTGCCGTTCAATCTTGCGATGACGGTTGTCGTGGAGGTGGTTTGGATCAGGGCGGGCGGACGCGTTCCCAGGGGGATGCGGCCAGTGACGACGATCTGCTGCGTTTCATCGCCCAAGGAGACCGCCGGTGCTTCCAGCGGCTGATGGATCGGCATGTCCGCGCCATGCTGGCCCTGGCCACCCGCGTGCTGCGCAATTCCGACGACGCCGACGAGGTGGTGCAGGAGGCATTCTTGAAGGTGTGGACCATGGCGCCCAAGTGGCAATCGGACCGCGACGCCAAGTTTTCCACATGGCTGTACCGGGTGGTGTTGAACGCCAGCCTGGACCGATTGCGCCGGGTCCGCTTCGTCGCCGAGGACGAGGCGGAGGAACAGGCCGATCCCGCTCCGGGCGGGCTGGAGCGCGCCATGGCCCGCCAGCGCGAACGGCTGGTCTCGGCGGCCATGGCCGAGATGCCGGCCAGACAACGCCAGGCGTTATCGCTATACTATTTCAGCGACTTGAGCGCCCCGGAGGCGGCGCGGGTGCTGGACCTGTCGCTGGGCGCCATGGAGGCCCTGCTGGTGCGGGGCAAGCGCAGCCTGAGGACCGCCCTGGCCCGCCTGGGCGTTCGGGGCATTGGAGACGTGACATGAGTGCCGACGATCTGGACGAAGTGATGCGCAGACT
The DNA here is from genome assembly GCF_001511835.1 of Magnetospirillum sp. XM-1. Lineage (NCBI taxonomy): Bacteria > Pseudomonadati > Pseudomonadota > Alphaproteobacteria > Rhodospirillales > Rhodospirillaceae > Magnetospirillum > Magnetospirillum sp. XM-1. The sequence goes on along the minus strand of NZ_LN997848.1, from coordinate 3,663,155 downwards.
GGCGCCCCCGGTGGAGGTGTCGCCCGAGCGCGCCCTGCGTGTCATGGACGCCGTGATGGCCCGCCTGGACGAGCGGAGCATGGCGGCCGCGCCAAGGCCTTCGTTCGGGGGAGGGCTGAGGGGTGGGGAATGGCTGGCGGGGCTGCTACCGTTCTCCCGCTTCGCCCTGCCCATGGCCGCCGCCGTCTTGCTGGGCATCGTGGTCGGCCATGATCTGCGCGCCGATACCGAGACCGTCGTCCTGGGCCAGGACCTTGTCACCACTTATTATTCGGGGCTGGGCTATTGATGGGGCGTGACTTTCTTTCCCGCTGGGCCTTGCCGGTGTCGCTGGCCCTCAACGTCTTTCTGGCCACGGTCCTGGTCATGCGTGAACCGGGCCCGCCGCCGCGTCCGCCCGGCGGCGGGCCGCCCAGCCCGCTGCACATCGCCGAGCGGCTGGCTGCCGACCTGCCGCCGGCCGATGCCGCGATCCTGCGCGCCGCCATCGCCCGGCGCGCCCAGGAGGTGGAATACCGGAACGGCATCTGGACCGGTCTGCCGGCGCGGATCGGCACGGCGCTGGCCGCTCCCGATTTCGACGCCGAGTCCCTGCGCGCCATATTGGCCGAGGGCCGCCAGGCCCATGCCGCCATGGACGACGCCGTCGCCGAGGTGATCATGGAAGCCGCGTCGGGCATGTCGGCGGAGGGCCGCCATGCCGTGGCCCGCTGGCGTCCGCCCCATCCGCCCAAGGGCGGGCCGCCGCCGCCGCGCTAATCTCTCGGGTTGCCAGTGGGGGCGGACTTCCTTAAAAAGGGCGCCTCCATAATGCCTTTAGGGGAACAGCCATGCGGGCCGAGATCGAGGCGCTCGCCCAGGACATCCGGCGCTCTGCCGCCCTGCTCAAGCGTCATCTCAATTGGGACGAGGCCTTGATGCGGCTCGACGAGCTGAACGCATCGGCCGAGAATCCCGATCTGTGGAACGACGCCGCCAACGCCCAGAAGATCATGCGCGAGCGCACCGAGCTGGATAACGCCATCCAGGGCTGCCGGACGCTGGAGCGCGAGCTGGCCGATCTGCTGGAACTGATCGAGCTGGGCGAGATGGAAGGCGACCAGACGGTCATCGACGACGCCGAGGAACAGGTCCGCGCGCTCAAGGAGCGCGCCGGCAAGATGGAGCTGGAGACCCTGCTCTCGGGCGAGGCCGACCACAACGATTGCTATCTGGAAATCAACGCCGGGGCCGGCGGCACCGAATCCCAGGACTGGGCCGAGATGCTGCTGCGCATGTACACCCGCTGGGCCGAGAAGCACGGCTACAAGGTGGAATGGCTGGAAGAAAGCGCCGGCGAGCAGGCGGGCATCAAGTCGGCCACCGTGCGCATCCTCGGCCATAACGCCTATGGCTGGCTGAAGACCGAAAGCGGCGTCCACCGGCTGGTGCGCATCTCGCCCTATGACAGCGCGGCGCGCCGCCACACCAGCTTCTCCTCGGCCTGGGTCTATCCGGTGATCGACGACACCATCGACATCCAGATCAACGAGAGCGAGTGCCGCATCGACACCTACCGCGCATCGGGCGCCGGCGGCCAGCACATCAACAAGACCGATTCGGCGGTGCGTATCACCCACATTCCCACCGGCATCGCCGTGGCCTGCCAGATGGAGCGCTCCCAGCACCAGAACCGGGCGCGGGCCTGGGACATGCTGCGCGCCCGGCTCTACGAGGCCGAGCTGCAGAAGCGCGAGGCCGCCGCCCAGGCGCTGGAAGACCAGAAGACCGATATCGGCTGGGGCCACCAGATCCGCTCCTACGTGCTGCAGCCCTACCAGATGGTCAAGGACCTGCGGACCAACGTGGAGACCTCGGACACCCAGGGCGTTCTCGACGGCGACCTGGACATGTTCATGGCCGCCTCGCTGGCCGCCCGCGTCCAGGGCGAGGCCGACCAGGGGTAAAAGGCCGGGGGAGGATGCGGGCGGGACGCCTGCGCTCCCGATGACGCCAAATCCCGGAGCGCGGGCGTCCCGCCCGCCTTCCCGTCAGGTTAAATTTTAGTAGCCGGTTTGCTTTCCGCCCGGACCACCCTATAACAAGGGGGTGATTCCTTGGGAGGAATGAGATGAGGCATGTGGTGATTTCGGCCGTGGTGGCCCTGGTGCTGGCTCTGGCCGGTGCGGGTGATGCCCTGGCCAAGGCGGGCAGCACGTCCAAGTCCAGCGGCGGCAGCTTTGGCTCGCGCGGGTCCCGGACCTATGACGCGCCCATGGAGCGCACGCTGGCACCGCCCCCGGCCCAGACCAAGCCCGCCGGACCGCCGCCGGCGCCCCAGGCGGCGCCCCGCCCCGGTGCGGTGGATTCGGCCCCGCTGGCTCCGGCCGGCGCCGGTGCCTCGGCCATGCGTCCCGCCACTCCCATGGGGGCGCCCGTGGGCCAGCCCAGCTTCTTTCAGCGCAATCCCATGATGGCGGGAATCGCCGGCGGCCTGTTGGGGGCCGGCATCGGTTCCATGCTGTTCGGGCATTCTCCGGCGCTGGCCGCCGCGTCGGACGCGGCGCCCGGCGCCAGCATGCTGGGCCTGCTGCTGCAACTGGCCATCATCGGCGGTCTGGTGTGGCTGGCCATCCGGCTGTTCCGCGGACGCTCGCAGCCGGCGGTGCCGGCGGGCAACCCCTACATGGCCCAGCACGCGGCCGGCCAGCATGTGGAGCCCATGATCTCCGCCGCTCCGGCCCAGCCGCGCATCGAGCGGGAATTCGACGCCTCGGGCAACGACCAGGACGCCTTCACCGAGATCCTGCTCGGTGTGCAGAAGGCGTGGAGCGACGGCAACCTGATGCAGCTGAAGCGCTTCGCCACCCCCGAGGTGGTCTCCTACCTGTCCGAGGACATGAGCCGCAACGCCAGCGAGGGCCTGGCCAACAAGGTGGAGAACGTCGCCTTGCTGAAGGGCGATGTCAGCGAATCGTGGAGCGAGGGCGGCTTCGACTACCTGACCGCCATCCTGACCTTCTCGTGCAACGATTACATGGTGCGCCTGGATACTGGCGCGGTGGCCGACGGCAATCCGCGCGCGACGGTCACCCACACCGAGGCCTGGACCTTCGTGCGCAGCACCAATGGTGGCCGCTGGCTGCTTTCGGCGGTGCAGCAGGTGCAGTAGCGCCGGACCATGAAAAAGCCCCCGGCCGAGCGGCCGGGGGCTTTTTTACTTTCTGCCTCAGTACCCGAAGCCGTAGCGGCCGCAGCGGAAAGCCGCCACTTCCGGGGTGAGGATGCCGCATTTGAAGGGGGCGAAGCTCTGGCCCAGCAGGCCGCGCACTTCCATGCCGGCGTTGTGGCACTGGCGGTCGGCGATGGCGCGGACCTCTTCCGGTCCTGACAGCCATGTGCTGTAGCAGACATAGCTGGCGGGGCCCTCGGGCGTGTCGGGCACCAGCGGCTTGGGCGTGCTGGAGCAGGCCCCCAGGGCCAGGGTCACGGTAACGGCCAGAACTGCCTTGCGCATGCTCGAAATCCCCCTTTGGATAGCCACCGACTGGTAGCCTTCCCGGGGGCGGCTTGGCAAGCTGTTTTACTTGGCCGTGGCCGAGACGAAGCGGCGGTAGCTGTCGCCGATGCCGCCCAGATAGGTGCGGACCAACTCGGTGATCACCGGCGTCAGGTCGGCGGGGGTCTGGGCGTGATAGACCCAGCGGCGCACCCCCACATAGGCGATGGCGCCGTGCAGCCCGGCCACCATCTCGATTTCCTCGAGGCTGACCGGATCATCCCCTCCGACGCCGAGGTCGGCGCGCAATTCCCGGCACATGGGCACGAAGAGCTGGTCGCGCACATGCTGCATGTAGCGGTTGGCGATGGAGCCGTCCTTCAGCCCGGCGAACATGAACAGCCGCACCCGCTCGTAGCTGAAATTCGCTTTGGTATATGCAAGATAGAAATCGATCAGCCGATCCACCAGGGGGCGCGAGCGGTCCTGCAGCGTGGCGATCCAGGCCGGCTCCCAGGTGTTGAGGAAGACCTCCTTGTAGACCCGCTCGATCAAGGCGTCCTTGTCGGGAAAATAGCGGTAGAGCAGGGGTTGGGTAACCCCCAGCCGGTCGGCCAGCGCCCGGGTCTGTCCCTCGAAGCCCACTTCGGCGAAAAAGCGGATGGCCTCGGTGATGATCAGCTTTTCCCGCTCCTTGCGTGGCAAACGGCGACGAATTCTGTCGTCGGTCGATATGGGGACGGGGCGGAACTGCTCGACGTTAATGGCCGAATCCCGGCCGGCGGCGCGTGTCTCCATAATCCCCCCCCTACGCCAACTGATGACGTATTGTGACAATATGTAATACGTAGCGATCCTTATTGAGAACTGCAATCAGGTTGCGACCCGAGATTCGTATTCAGGCGCGAAAAAAACTGGTTTGCCGTCTTGACGGCGAAGCCGTGCAGCAGCCGGCCGCCCACCGAGGCCAGGCGGCCGCCGATTTCACCCGCCGCCTTCCAGCGCAGCAGGGTGGCGTCGCCGTCGTCTTCCAAGGTGACGCGGGCCGAGCCCGAGACGAATCCTGCCACGCCACCCTGGCCCTGGCCTTTCAGGGTGTAGGCTTGGGCCTCGATCACGTCGTCCAGGGTGAGATTCCCGGAAAAGCGGGCCGCCAGCGCGCCGACCCGGATGGCCACGGTGGCGGTGTAAGCTCCGGGACCGGTGGCCTCCAGCTTTTCGCAGCCGGGGATGCAGGCGGCCAGCAGCGTAGGGTCGTTGAGGGCCTGCCAAACCACGGCGCGCGGCGCGGCGATGCGGTGCTCTCCGTCGAAGTCCAACGCATTTCTCCTTTGTGCGGGAATTGGTGGATCATGCCACGGTCGGCATGGCAAAGTCTGCGTCCTGAAAACAGTGGTATGACCAGACATGCGCGCATTCAGTCTGCTGGCTCTTCTGGTCCTGGTCTGGGGCGGCAACTGGCCGATCATGAAGATCGGGCTGGCCCACATCCAGCCTTTATGGTTCTGCACGCTCCGCCTCGCCCTGGGTCTGGTCAGCATGGTGCTGATCCTGGCGCCCATGGGAAAGCTCCGCCTGCCGCCCCGGGGGGACTGGCCGGTGATGGCTTCGCTGGGGCTGCTCAACATGGCCCTGTTCATGGTGCTGACCAATCTGGCGCTGCTGGTGGTGCCGGCCGGGCGGTCGGCCATCCTGGCCTATTCAACGCCGTTGTGGGTGGCGCCGGGGGCGGCGCTGTTCCTGGGGGAACGGCTGACCCGCGGAAGGCTGGCCGGGCTGGCCCTGGGGTTGGGCGGCATCGTGGTGCTGTTCAATCCGCTCACCTTCGACTGGAGCGACCGGGCGGCGGTGACCGGCAACCTGATGCTGCTGGCCGCCGCCCTGGTCTGGGCGGCGGTGATCCTGCACATCCGCAGGCATCGCTGGCAGTCCTCACCGCTGGAACTGGTGCCGTGGCAGATGCTGGTCGGCCTGGTGCCGGTGGCGGCGGCGGCGGTGCTGATCGAGGGGCCGCCGGCCCCCGACGGCAGCTTCGAACTGGTCTGGACGCTGCTCTACAACGGCACCCTGGCCACCGCCTTCGCCTATTGGGCGGCGGTGACCGTCAACCGGCTGCTGCCGGCGCTGACCGTGTCGCTCAGTTTCCTGTCGGTACCCGCCTTCGGGCTGGTGATTTCGTCGCTATTGCTGGGCGAGAGGCTGTCGTTGACCAACATGGCGGGGCTGGCCCTGATCGCCGGCGGGGTGGGCGTGGTCGCCCTGGCCGGCGCGCGCGAACGCCGTCCGGAAGGCTGAGGAGAGGCCTCAAAAACACAACCCCGCCCCGGCAGGGAGGGCGGGGCGGGGTCCGTGTACGCCGGCCAATCGGAGGGAGGGGCCGGCGCCTTACCTTTTCGTTCGTCCGGCGGAAACTGTGCTGGTCGCCGGGGAGAGCTTCATCATGACTCAAATTTCGCCGGGTGGATTCGCCGGTTCGGAATGGCCGCCATGCAGACGGCGAAGGCTGCCACATTCCCGCCACGATCGGCTGTTTAGCTGATCATAAGAGCAAACGGCGACGCGGTTCGCCCCCTTGATTTCGGCAGGGCCTTGCCACCATAATGGTGATGGTGGAATCGGTCGGTGCCCATGATGGGGCCGAGCCGTCCGCCGGATCGGAGCGCTGCCATGAAGGCGGGTTCCGGGTCATGTTGCTCGATGGAGGATGTGACGATGCGTATGATGATGCAGGGCTACGACTAGCGGTCTTTTCCGGTTTTTCAAACGATTCCCGGCGTGTTGGGCGCCAGGAAGGCACAAACTGGAGGGATCAGAACATGTCGGTTGCCAAACTTCCGGTCGTCGCCGGTGACGACGGCCTCGCCAAATACCTCAGGGATATCAAGGAATTCCCCGTCCTCGCCCCCGAGGAGGAATTCATGCTGGCCAAGCGCTGGACCGATTACGGCGACAAGGACGCCGCCCATCGGCTGGTGACCAGCCATCTGCGTCTGGTCGCCAAGATCGCGCTGGGCTATCGCCATTACGGCCTGCCGGTCGCCGACCTGATCAGCGAGGGCAATATCGGCCTGATGCGGGCGGTCAAGAAATTCGAGCCGGAGCGCGGCTTCCGCCTGGCCACCTACGCCATGTGGTGGATCAAGGCCTCGCTCAACGAGTTCGTGCTGAATTCGTGGTCCATGGTGCGGATCGGCACCCTGGCGGCGCAAAAGAAGCTGTTCTTCAACCTGCGGCGCATCAAGTCGCGCCTGCGCCTGCTGGAAGCGGGCGATCTGGCGCCCGAGCACGTGGCGACCATCGCCCGCGAACTGGACGTGGATGAAAGCGACGTGGTCGCCATGAACCGCCGCATGGCGGGACGCGATTCCTCGCTCAACACTCCCGTCGGCGAGGGCGGCACCGAGATTCAGGACTTGATGGCCGACGAGGCCGACAACCAGGAAACCGCCTTCGCCAAGCGCGAGGAACTGTCCAAGGGCCGTGCCCTGATCGCCCGGGCGCTGGACACCCTGACCGAGCGCGAGCGCGAGGTGTTCATCGAGCGCCGCCTTAAGGACGACCCCGTGACCCTGGAGGAGTTGGGCGGGCGCTACGGCGTATCGCGCGAACGCATCCGCCAGATCGAGGTCAAGGCCTTCGAGAAGGTGCGCGACCTGGTGCAGGCCGGCTTCCTGCCGGCACCGGCGCGGGCCTGATCCCTGGGGCTCTCGCCCCAAATCCCAGCCGAGGCGATGCCCCGGACCCCCTTTGATATTCAGTGAACGGGGTTCGGGGCCGTGGCCCTGGGCGGGTGCGGGCGGCAGCCCGCGCTTTCTTTTCGTCTCAGCCCAGCTTGCCGGCCATGGACCGGACGTTCTGGACCAGGATGCCCAGCAGCTTGATGACGAAGGGATCGACGCCCTTCAGCTTGGAATCGACCACCGAGCGGGGGATGACGATCAGGGTGGTCTCGGTCTTGGCCCGCGCCGTGGCCATGCGCGGCGCCCCGTCGATCAGGGCCATTTCGCCGAAGATGGTGTTGCCCCCCAGTTCGGCGAAGACCTTTTCGCCCTTCAGCAATTCCACCGTTCCCGACTGGATGATGAAGGCCTGGTCGCCGCTGTCGCCTTCCTTGAAGACGTGGCCGCCAGGATGGACGACGCGGCGGTCGAGGAAATTCATCATGGCGGCGTCTCCTGGCTTGGGCTAACGCCAACCTGCCATACTTAAGGCCAGGATGACCAGCGCGGAAAAGCCAAGTGCCGCCAGTGCGATCACGAGGCGGCGCTTCGCCTCGGGATGGGTGTTGTCGTTGGCGGGTCTTGGAATGCGTTGGGGCGGCGCCTTGCGGCGCCGCCCCTCCGGTACTCTCTGGTCCGACTTAGCCACGCTTGGCGAGCGGGACGAAATCCCGCTGCGCCGGGCCGACATACAGCTGGCGCGGACGGCCGATCTTCTGATCGGGGTCGGTCAGCATCTCGTTCCACTGGGCGATCCAGCCCACGGTGCGGGCCAGGGCGAACAGGCAGGTGAACACCTGGGTGGGGATGCCCATGGCCTTGAAAATGATGCCCGAGTAGAAGTCCACGTTCGGGAACAGCTTGCGGCTGACGAAGTACTCGTCCTCCAGCGCGATGCGCTCCAGCTCCATGGCCAGCTTCAGCAGCGGGTCGTCGTGGACGCCCAGCTCGTTCAGCACTTCGTGGCAGGTCTTGGCCATGATCTTGGCGCGCGGGTCGTAGTTCTTGTACACGCGGTGGCCGAAGCCCATCAGACGGAACGGATCGTCCTTGTCCTTGGCCTTCTTGATGTATTCGGGGATGCGGTCGACCGAGCCGATCTCGTGCAGCATCTGCAGCACGGCCTCGTTGGCGCCGCCATGGGCGGGACCCCACAGCGAGGCGATGCCGGCGGCGATGCAGGCGAAGGGGTTGGCGCCCGACGAACCGGCCAGACGGACGGTCGAGGTCGAGGCGTTCTGCTCGTGGTCGGCGTGCAGGATCAGGATGCGGTCCATGGCCTTGGCCAGGACCGGGCTGACCTTGTATTCCTCGCAAGGCGTGGCGAACATCATGTGCAGGAAGTTCTCGGCGTAGGAGAGCTTGTTCTGCGGGTACATGAAGGGCTGGCCCTGGGAGTACTTGTAGGCCCAGGCGACGATGGTCGGCATCTTGGCGACCAGACGGTAGCTGGCGATCATCCGCTGGTGCGGATCATTGATGTCGGTGGAGTCGTGGTAGAAGGCGGCCATGGCGCCCACCACGCCGCACATCACGGCCATGGGGTGCGAGTCGCGGCGGAAGCCGCGGAAGAAGAACGAGATCTGCTCGTTCAGCATGGAGTGACGGGTGATGTCGCTCTCGAACTTGGCCTTCTGCTCGGCGTTGGGCAGCTCGCCCTTGAGGATGGCATAGGCCACTTCCAGGAAGGAGCAGTTCTCGGCCAGATCGGAGATGGCGTAGCCGCGGTGCAGCAGGACGCCGGCGTCGCCGTCGATGTAGGTGATGGCCGATTTGCACGAGCCGGTGGACATGTAGCCGGGGTCATAGGTGAAGATGTCCTGGCTGGCGTAAAGGGAGCGGATATCCGCCACCTTGGGGCCGATGGAGCCGGACAGCAGCGGGAATTCCGTGGTCTTGCCGGTGCTGTTGTTGATCAGCGTGACGGATTCCTTGGGAGTCTTGTTCTCGTTCGTCATGTCTTCATACCCCGTGGTCTACTTCACTGTTTAAACGTGTCCGGCAGCCGTCAGGCCGCCGATGATTCCGTGGGCCGGGTCCCGCCGAGGGCGTCCTCGATGCGGCCCAGCGATTCCTCGCGGCCCAGCACTTCCATCACTTCGAAGATGGGAGGCGAGACCGAGGAACCGGCAAGCGCCGCCCGCAAGGGCTGGGCGATCTTGCCGAGCTTCTGCCCCCGCGCCTCGGCCAGGCGGCGGGCGGCGTCCTCGAGAGTGTCGCGCGTCCAGGCGTCCACTCCTTTGACTTCGGCCATGTAGGCGGCAAGATCGGCGGCGGCCGTCGGGTCGGCCATGGTCTTGGCCGCCTTCTCGTCCAGCGCCAGCGGCCGCTCGGCCACGTAGAACAGCGCCGAATCGGCCAGTTCCAGCATGGTCTTGGCCCGTTCCTTCAACCCGGTCATGCCGGTGCGCAGGCGGGCGACGGCCTGGCCGTTCAGCTTTCCGCCGCTCTTGGCCTCCAGCATGGGGACCAGCAGCTCGGTCAGGCGGCCGTCATCGGCCTGGCGCATGTAATGGCCGTTGAGATTGGTCAGCTTGACGAAGTCGAAGCGCGACGGCGACCGGCCCACCGAATCCAGGTTGAACCATTCGATCGCCTGCTCGGTCGAGATGATCTCGTCGTCGCCGTGGCTCCAGCCCAGGCGCAGCAGGTAGTTGCGCATGGCCTCGGGCAGGAAGCCCATGTCGCGATAGGCATCGACGCCCAGCGCGCCGTGGCGCTTGGACAGCTTGGCGCCGTCGGCGCCGTGGATCAGCGGAATATGGGCGAAAACCGGCACGTCCCAGCCGCAGGCCTTGTACAGCTGGTACTGGCGGAAGGCGTTGGTGAGGTGGTCGTCGCCGCGGATGACGTGGGTGATGCCCATGTCGTGGTCGTCCACCACCACGGACAGCATATAGGTGGGCGTGCCGTCGGCGCGCAGCAGCACCATGTCGTCCAGTTGGTCGTTGGCGACGCGCACGTCGCCCTGGACCAGATCGGCGATGACGGTCTCGCCCTCGTTGGGGGCCTTGAGGCGCACCACGAAGGGGGCGCCGGCCGGAGCCTCGGACGGGGCGCGGTCGCGCCAGATGCCGGGATAGCGCATAGGCAGGCCCTTGGCCTTCTGCTCCTCGCGGATGGCGGCCAGCTCGTCCTGGGTGCAGTAGCAGCGATAGGCCTTGCCCTCGTCCAGCAGCTTGCGCGCCACCTCGGCATGGCGGCCGGCGCGCGAGAACTGCATCACCGCCTCGCCGTCCCAGTCCAGGCCCAGCCACCTGATGCCATCGAAGATGGCTTCCACCGCCGCCTCGGTCGAGCGGGCGCGGTCGGTATCTTCGATGCGCAGCAGGAATTTGCCGCCGAAATGGCGGGCGAACAGCCAGTTGAACAGGGCGGTGCGCCCTCCGCCGATGTGGAGGTAGCCGGTGGGAGAGGGGGCGAAGCGGGTAACGACAGTCATGACGATGCTTTCGGCGTCCTTTATGCCGCATGGGACAAGGCTGCCTTGTGTAGCATATCTTTATGCCCCTGACAGCCCGGTGTTGGGGGTGGATGGCAAAAAACCCGCCCGATTGGATAGGGGTTTTCCCGACCGCACGCTCCGGATCGGACGCGGCGGCAAATCTCCTGCGCGCAATGGAAGAGTGCCTGCTGGCCGAGCGGGGGCGCTGGCCCTTGTGGCTGCCCGTTTTTCTGGGCGTGGGGATCGGCCTTTACTTCGCCCTGCCCGTCGAGCCCAGCCCTTTCTGGGGCTGGGCCGGGCTGGCGGCGGCCATCGGCTGTCTCCTTCTGGTCCGCCGCCGGTCCCTGCCGCTGATGCTGGCCACCTCCTGCCTGCTGGCGGTGGCGCTGGGATACGCCGTCGTCCAGGTCCGCAGCCTGCGTCTGGCCGCTCCGGTGGTGGAGCGGCCCACCGGCGCCCTGATGCTCGAAGGCGTGGTGGTGGAGGTCGAGGCCCTGCCCGACGGCGGCAGCCGCCTGACGCTGGACCGGGTGGCCCATGACCGCGACGATGTCCTGGTTCCCTTGAAGGCCCGCATCAAGGCCAAGCCCGGCCTCGCTCCGGTCAACGTGGGCGACCGCGTCCGGGTGCGGGCCATGCTGATGCCGCCGGCCCAGCCGGCCATGCCCGGTGCCTTCGACTTCGCCCGTTTCGCCTGGTTCCGGCAATTGGGAGGCATCGGCTCGGCGCTGGGGCCGGTGACGGTGGTCGAACCGGGCGCCGCCGGCGGCTGGAAGGGAGAGCTCACCATCGCCGTCAACGACATCCGCCACGCCATGACGGCGCGCATCCTGGCGGTGCTGCCCGGCGACCGGGGGGCGGTGACGGCGGCGCTGACCACCGGCGACCAGATGCCCATTTCGGCCCCCATGATGCAGGCCTACCGGGATTCGGGCCTGGCCCACATCCTGTCCATCTCGGGCCTGCACATCACCATGGCCGCCGGGCTGGTGTTCGTGGGCCTACGGGGCCTGCTGGCGCTGTTTCCGCCCCTGGCGCTGCGCTATCCCATCAAGAAGTGGGCGGCGGCCCTGGCGATTGCGTTCGCCGGCTTCTACACCCTGCTGGCCGGTTCGCCGGTTCCGGCCCAGCGCTCCTTCTTCATGACCGGGCTGGTGCTGCTGGCGGTGCTGCTGGACCGCATGGCGCTGTCCATGCGGCTGGTGGCCTGGGCGGCGGTGGTGATCCTGCTGTGGGCGCCCGAGGAACTGATCGGTCCCAGTTTCCAGATGTCGTTTGCCGCCGTGGTGGCCATGATCGCCGCCTACGAAAGCCTGACGCCCCGCCAGGGCGCCTGGCGGGCGGCGCATCCCGGAATCCTGCCGGCGGTGGGGCTTTACGTGTTCGGGGTGGTGACGACGACGGTGATCGCCGGGTTTGCCACGGCGGTCTACGGCATCTTCCACTTCAACCGCTTCGCCGTGTGGTCGGTGGCGGCCAACATGATCGCCGTGCCGCTGACCGGCTTCTGGGTGATGCCCTGGGCGCTGGTGATGTTCGTGCTGATGCCGCTCGGGCTGGAATCCCTGGCCCTGGTTCCCATGGGCTGGGGTGTCGAGGGCGTCAACCGGGTGGCGGTGTGGGTGGCGTCGTGGCCCAGTTCGGCGGTGACCCTTCCCATCCTGCCGCTGTGGGCCATGGTGACGTTCACCCTGGGCGGAAGCTGGCTGTGCCTGTGGCGGGGGAGGTGGCGGTGGTGGGGGGTGCTGCCCATGGCCGCCGCCCTGGCCTCCATGGCCTTCGCCCGGCCTCCCGATTTGCTGGTGGACGGGCGCGGCGACGGCATGGCGGTGCGCGCCGGCGACGGGACCCTATTGCTCAACGGCAAGGGCGGGCGGATTCTCAAGGACACGTGGAGCCGCCGGGCGGGGCCCGCCGCGTCCGAGCGCTGGCCGAAGAAAAGCTCGTCCAGGGACGGCCGGCTGCGCTGCGACGAAAGCGGCTGCCTGTGGCGGGTGGACGGAAGGGTGGTGGCCCTGGTCAAGGACGAGGACAACCCGGAAAAGGCCTGCGCCGGGGCCGACGTGGTGGTGAGCAGTGTGCCGTTGCGCGGCACCTGCCGGGGCGCCCGCGTGCTGATCGACCGCTTCGACCTGTGGCGGCGGGGACCGCATGCCCTGTGGCTGGAGCCGGACGGCGTGCGCGTCGAGACGGTGGCGGGATGGCAGGGCGACCGGCCCTGGGCCTGGCATCCCCATCCCCGCAAGAAGGCCAAGGCGCCAGCGCAGACCGCCCCGCGCGAACCGCCCTCTTTGCGTGAGCCGGACGAGAGGAAGGACGAGGAGGAGGATTAGTCGTCTTGAGCGTCGCGGGCGGTGAAGTAGAAGGTGGAGCCCTCGCCCGGCTTGGATTCGACCCAGATGCGGCCGCCCAGGCGGGTGACGATGCGCTGGCACAGCGCCAGGCCGATGCCGGTTCCCTCGTAGGCCGAATCGGCGTGCAGGCGCTGGAAGATGACGAAGATGCGCTCGAAATGCTCGGGCTCGATGCCGATGCCGTTGTCCTTGACCGCGAAGCGCCAGATAGAGTTGGACAGCCGCACCGCCTCGATATGGATGACCGGGGGCCGTTCGGGGTGGCGGTATTTCAGCGCGTTGCCCAGCAAATTCTGGAACAGGCTGGACAACTGGCTTTCGTCGGCCTCGATGGTGGGCAGGGGGGCGATGGAGACCGTGGCGCCGCTTTCCTCGATCACCGCCTTCAGGTTGCCGGCGGCGATGTCGGCGGCGCGGGCCGCCGACACGGGCTGCAGCGGCTTGGCCTGGCTGTTGATGCGCGAATAGTGCAGCAGGTCGGTGATCAGCCGGTACATGCGCTTGGTGCCGGCGGTGAGGAAGGCGATGTACTCGTTGGCCTCGTCGTCCAGCTTGTCGCGGTAGCGGCGGTCGAGCATCTGGGCATAGCCGGTGATGACGCGCAGCGGCGTCTTCAGGTCGTGGGAGGCCACATAGGCGAAGCGTTCCAGGTCGGCGTTGGAGCGTTCCAGCATTTCGGCGGCGGCGCGGCTGGTCTGTTCGGCCTGGCTCAGGCGGCGGTTGCGGGTGTCGAGCACCAGCACGAGAACGGCGAAGGCCAGGATTGCCATAGCGAACAGGCTGGTCTCGATCACTTCCGATTGCCTGGCGGCCTCCAGTCCGGCGGCGATGTCGGAATCGGCGAAGCCGATTACCGCCACCAGGGGATAGTCGGCCAGCCGTTTGTAAAGGAAGGTCCGCTCGATGCCATCGAGCAGAGAGCGTTTGCGGAACTTGCCCTCGGCCTTGGATTGCGCCTCGCCCCAGATCTGCAGGCTCGACATCGGCGCCGCGTCGGCCTCCGGCGGCGGCTGGCGGGCAAGGAGGATGCGGTCCAGCCCGAAAATGGCCGCCGACGAATTCGGACCCAGCGTCATGTCCCGGTAAAAGCCGGCGATCTGGCTGGAGTGGACGTTCAGCACGATGACCCCGTTCAAGCTCTTGCCGTTCAGCAGCGGCCGGGCCACGTGGAAGTACTGCCGGTCGGGTTCGGTGCTGTTGTTGTTGGCTCCGATCAGCAATCCGTCGCTTGTGGCGCCCTGGAAGTGAAGGAACGCCGCCTGGTCGGAAAGGTCGGTGCCGCGCGGCAGGGCCGGATCGGACGAGAACGCGACGCGCCCGCGCTGGTCCATGACGGTCAGGGTGCTGGAAAAGAGGTTCGATTTGGGCGGCGTCACCCGGTCGAGGAATCGTCCCAGATTGCCGGTCCCCTCGCGCTCGCTGAAATCACGCGCCGCGCGCAGGTAGACATCGGCCAGGTCGAACAGCCGGACGGTCTGAATCTCGAAGGATTGCAGGATCTTGCGCGCCTGCAATTCGGAGAATTCGACCCGCTCGCGCTCCAGCTCGTCGAGATTGTTGAGGATGATGCTGATATAGGCGCCGATCAGCGCCAGGGCGGTGACGACGATGCCAACCCGGCGAAGATCGATGAGCCTGGGCCGTTCACCCGTTGCCGGAACCGGTTCAGTCTTGCCGCGGAAAATCTGGAACAAAGACGTTCTGCCTTTGGCAATGGCGAAGAATGGCGCCCCGAGCGTGGCGGGAGACTGAGCTTATCGCGGAAATTTCACCCTGTCACGGGCGAGCCCGAAGGGGCGGCGGGTGTTGCGGGTGGGGGGCATAGCGCCGCAGCATCACGTCGCTTTGCACCATGTGATGCGACACCCAATCCTTGATCAGGGCGGCGAGGTCTCTGAGCATGGCGCCGTGGTCGGCCTTGTGGGGCGTGGCCTGATAGAGGTTCTGCAGGTCGGCCAGCCGTCCCAGCAGGGCCTGATGTTCGCGGTGGTGGGCGTCCTGGAAGGGAAAGCCGCATTCCCGCTGGGCCTTTTCCTCGCGGCTGAAATTGATGGAGGTCTGCTCGTACAATCCGGTGAGGAACGTGCCGATGGCGGTGTCGGCGCCCGCATGGCGGAGCGTGGCCTCGAATTCGTTCACATGGGCCAAGAACTGTTTCTGCGCCTTGTCGATTTCCGGGTGACCGGTACTCATGGCGTCGCGCCACACCAACATCGCTGCCTCCGGGCGTCGTCTCCACGCCCATTCCCTTTTCTAAAGGTAGGATGCGAAACGTGCGACGCCCAGTCCATCCATACCGATGTCCGGTTGCTGGCCAGACACAAGGTCGGCGATCACCCGGCCCGAGCCGCAGGACATGGTCCAGCCGAGCGTGCCGTGTCCGGTGTTCAGCCACAGGTTGGAGAACGGCGTGGCGCCCAGCAGCGGCACGCTGTCGGGGGTGACGGGACGCAGGCCGGCCCAGGGCTCGGCGCGGTCGAAATCGCCGCCGTCGGGGAACAGGCGCCGGGTGTTCTCCAGGATCAGGCGGGACCGCAGCGGGTTGAGCGAACGGTCGTAGCCCGCCATCTCGGCGGTTCCGGCGGCGCGCAAGCGGTCGCCCAGGCGGGAATAGACCATCTTGTGCTCGTCGTCGGTGACGGAGACGAAGGGCGCGCCGGCATGGTTGGCCACCGGCACGGTGACGGAATAGCCCTTGGCCGGAATGACGGGCAGCTTCAGCCCCAGCGGCCGGGCCAGCAGGGGCGAGTCGCAGCCGGCGGCAAGGACATAGGCGTCGCCGGCGATGGTCTCGGCCCCGGCGGCCAGGCCGCTCACCCGGCCGCCGTCCCGGAGCAGGCCCTGGATCGGCACGTTCCAGCGGAACTCGACGCCCCTGGCCGCCGCCAGTTCCGCCAGGCGGCGGGTGAATTTGTGGGCGTCGCCGCTTTCGTCGTCGGGGGTGTAGATGCCGCCGGCCAATTCCCCCCGCACGGCGGCCAGGGCGGGTTCGATGCCGACGCACTCGTCCGCGTTTTTGGGCATGCGGCGCAGGCCGTGGCGGATCATCACCTCGGCGGCGCGGCAGGCGTGCTCGAACTCGGCGCCGTCGCGGTAGACGTGGAGGATGCCCCGGGTCTGCTGGTCGTAGTCGATGCCGGTCTCGGCGCGCAACTCGCCCAGGCAGGCGCGGGAATACAGGGCGACCCGCAGCGTGCGTTCGGTGTTGATCTCGGCTTGGCTGCGCGGGCAATTGGCCAGGAAGCGCAGGCCCCAGGCCCACAGCGCCGGATCCCAGCGGTTCCAGCGGAACAGGAGCGGCGCGTCCTCGCGGCCCAGCCATTTCAGCACCTTGGGCAGGACGGACGGGTTGGCCCAGGGCTCGGCGTGGCAGGGGGACACCTGGCCGCCATTGGCGAAGCTGGTCTCGAGCCCGGCGCCCTCGCGCCGGTCCACCACGGTCACGTCGTGACCGGCCCTGGCGAGATACCAGGCGCTGGCGGTGCCGATCACTCCGGCTCCGATGACCACGACCTTCACTTCAGTCCTCCGTGCGAGCCCGAAACATCTAATGCAGCCGCTCCGCGTTGGCAAATGGGCAGTTGCGCATTACCCTTGGGGGATGAGCGACGAGATACTCAGCGTTGAACAGATGTACCGGGCCGACGGCCTGGCCCTGTCGGCGGGAATTGCCGGCGAGCGGCTGATGGAGGCGGCGGGATGGGCCGTGGCCCGTGCCGCGCGGCGCCTGTTGCCCCGGGGCCGCGTCGCCATCCTGTGCGGTCCCGGCAACAACGGCGGCGACGGCTTCGTGGCGGCGCGGCTGCTGGCCCGCGAGGGAAGGGCGGTGCGCGTCGGCCTGCTGGGCGATCCGGCGCGGCTGAAGGGGGACGCCGCCCTGATGGCGGAGCGCTGGACGGGACGGGTCGAGCCCTTGACGCCGGCCGTCCTCGACGGCTGCGTCGGCGTGATCGACGCCCTGTTCGGCGCCGGGCTGGCCCGCCCCCTGGACGGCGAGGCCCGATTGGTGGTCGAGGAGATCGGCCGGCGTAAGCTGCCGGTGATCGCCGTCGACGTTCCCTCGGGCGTTCACGGCGACAGCGGCGCCGTGATGGGCGCCGCCCCCGATTGTCTCGCCACCGTGACCTTCTTCCGCCCCAAGCCCGGCCATTGCCTGGTTCCCGGACGGCTCAAATGCGGCGAGGTCGTCGTCGCCGATATCGGCATTCCCGACGCGGCGCTGGACGACATCAAGCCCGCCATTCGCCGCAACGGGCCGGCGGCCTGGGCGTTGCCCGCCATCGCGCCCGACGGGCACAAATACTCCCGCGGCCACGCCCTGATCCTGGGCGGGGCCGAGATGACCGGCGCCGCCAGGCTGGCGGCGCGTGCCGCGCGCCGCGTGGGGGCGGGGCTGGTCACCATCGCCGCGCCGCCCCGGGCGCTGGACCTCTATCGTGCCGGCGATCCCGGCCTGCTGGTGATCTCGGCCGAGCCCTTCGACGCCGCGCTGGCCGATCCGCGCCGCAACGCCCTGCTGCTCGGTCCCGGCGGCGGGGTGGGCGAGGGGATGGCGTCCCGGGTGGCGGCAGCGCTGGCCACCGGGCGGCCTTGCGTGCTGGATGCCGACGCGCCCGGCAGTTTCGAAGGAAGGGGCGAAGATCTGTTCCGGCGCCTGTCCGACCGGATCGTCCTCACCCCCCATGACGGCGAGTTCAAGCGCCTGTTCGGCGAGGTGGCCGGGAGTCGCCTGGAACGGGCGCTGCACGGGGCGCGGGCCTCGGGGGCGGTGGTGCTGCTCAAGGGGCCGGACACCGTGGTGGCCCATCCCGACGGTCGCGCCACCATCACCACCGATGCGCCGCCCTTCCTTGCCACCGCCGGGTCTGGCGACGTGCTGGCCGGGCTGATCGTCGGGCTGCTGGCCCAGGGGATGGAACCTTTCGCCGCCGCCTCGGCCGCCGCCTGGTTGCACGGGCGGGTGGCTGTCGCGCATGGGCCCGGCCTGATCGCCGAGGATCTGCCGGACGCCCTTCCCGCAATCCTGGCCGCAAGGGGGGGTAATCACCCATGAACGAGGTTCAGACTGCCGCTGTCACTCTGCTGGCCCGCCTGAAGGGCGTGTGGCGCGACATCGCCGGCTCGGACGGGGCGGGCAAGGTGCCGCCGCTCTCTCCCCTGTTGCCCGAGGGCGATCTGGTCCGGCTGCGCGCCCAGATGGCGGCCTGCCTCGAATCGCGGGGCGGCGAGGTTTCCGCCCGCGCCCGGGCGGCGGCCCTGGGGCGGGCCTATCTGTCCCTGGCGGCCGAGGGACGGGTGCGCTTCCTGTCCCTGCTGGCCACGGATTTCGGGCCGGACCGGGATGCGGTGGACGCGGCGGCGGCGGCCATGGCCGGGGCGGCGGACGACGCGGCGCGCGCCCGGGCCGAGATGGCGCTGCGCCAGGCGCTGGAGCCGCCGCGCCTCAAATTGCTGACCCAGTTCAACGCGCTTCCCGAGGGCGTCAAGTTCCTGGTGGACATGCGGGCCGAACTGATGGGGCTGATGCGCGAGCATCCCCATCTGGCGCCGCTGGAGGGCGACCTGAAGGGGTTGCTGACCTCGTGGTTCGACGTGGGCTTCCTGGTGCTGGAGCGCGTCACCTGGCGCTCTGCGGCGGCCGTCTTGGAAAAGATCATGCAGTACGAGGCGGTGCATGCCATCCAGGGCTGGACCGACCTGAAGAACCGCCTGGATTCCGACCGCCGCCTCTACGCCTTCTTCCATCCGCGCATGCCCGATGAGCCGCTGATCTTCGTCGAGGTGGCCCTGGTCCAGGACATGGCCGGCAACGTCCAGGACCTGCTGGACCCCACCGCGCCGCTGGGCGACGTGGACAAGGCCGACACCGCCATCTTCTATTCCATCAACAACGCCCAGCGTGGTCTGGCGGGAATCAGCTTCGGCAATTTCCTGATCAAGCGGGTGGTGGACGACCTGTCGCGGGAGTTCAAGCAGATCAGGACCTTCGCCACCCTGTCGCCCATCCCCGGCTTCCGCCGCTGGCTGGACGGCCGCCTGACCACGGGCGAGCCGGGTCTGCTGACGCCCGCCGAGCATAAGGCGCTGACCCGTGCCACCGGCGGCATGGGCGCCAAGGGCAGCCTCAAGGCGCTGCTGGCCGAACCCGACTGGACGGCCGAGCCCCTGCTGGCCGAGGCGCTGGAGGGGCCGCTGACCCGGCTCGCCGCCCGCTACCTGGCTCGCGAGAAGCGCCCCGACGGCATGGCGGCGCTGGACCCGGTGGCCCATTTCCACCTGTCCAACGGGGCGCGTGTCGAGCGGATCAACTGGATGGCCGACATGTCGGCCAACGGATTGGCGCAGTCGGCGGGGCTGATGGTCAACTACCTCTATGACCTGGGCGACATCGATTCCAACCACGAAGCCTATTCGGCCAGTGGCAAGGTGGCGGTGTCGGGACGGGTCAAGGCGTTGATTAAGGGCTAGGGGGCGGGCGGGACGCCCGCGCTCCCAATGATCGTGGAGCGCGGGCGTCCCGCCCGCATTCCCGACTCAGCCGGCGCGGATCTGGGCGACGAAGCGGTCCACCTGGGTTTCCAGCTGGGCGGAATCGCGCGACAGGGTCGAGGCGGCATCCAGCACCTGGCGGGCGGCGTCGCCGGTTTCGGCGGCGGCGGCGTTGACCCGGGTGATGGTCTCGGTCACTTCCGAGGTGCCCTGGGCCGCCTGCTGGACGTTGCGGGCGATTTCGCCGGTGGCGGCGCCCTGTTCCTCCACCGCGGCGGCGATGGAGCCCGAGATCTGGTTGATCTGGCCGATGGTGCTGGCGATGCCGCCGATGGCGGTGACCGCGTCGCGGGTGGCCGATTGCACGGCGGAAATCTGGGCGGCGATCTCCTCGGTGGCCTTGCCGGTCTGGTTGGCCAGGCTCTTCACCTCGTTGGCGACGACGGCGAAGCCCTTGCCGGCGTCGCCGGCCCGCGCCGCCTCGATGGTGGCGTTCAAGGCCAAGAGGTTGGTCTGGCTGGCGATGTCGTTGATCAGCTTCACCACCTGGCCGATCTTGCTGGCCGCCTCGGCCAGGCTTTGCACCATCTGGTTGGTGCGGTCGGCCTCCACCATGGCGTTGGCGGCGATCTGGGCCGACTGGGACACCTGGCGGCTGATCTCGGTGATGGAGGAGGACAGTTCCTCGGCCGCCGCCGCCACGGTCTGGATGTTGACGGTGGCTTCTTCCGCCGCCGCCGCCACGGTGGTGGACTGGCGCGAGGTTTCCTCGGCGGTCGACGTCATGGTCTTGGCGGTGGATTCCATCTGGCCCGCCGACGAGGCCACCGAGGCCACCAATCCCTTGACCTCGCGCTCGAAGACGTCGGCCTTGGCGCCCAGCTCGCGGGCGATGATGGCGGCGGTGTTGGTCTCGATATAGACCGAGGTGGCCAGGTCCATGTCCAGGAACGCGGCCTTGTTGATGGCGTTCAGCACCTGGGTGAGGCGCCGGGGGTCCTTGCGGTAATAATCCACCGCAATGCCGGTGACCATGTTCAGCACGAAGCAATAACCGGCGGTGTACCACTTGGGCTCCAGGCCGATGCGCTGGTGGACCTTGCCGATCTCGGTGACCTGGGCGAAGTAGCGGTCGTCGAACTGGCCGAGGAACACGCTTTCCATCCAATGCTTCTTCTGCATGGAGCGGGCGTGGGCCATGCGCTCGGGGTTGGCGAACATCTTGGCGGTCGCCGGATTGTTGCTGACATGGCGGTAGAAGGTATCGAGAACCCCGTCGATATGTCGCGCCAAGATATCGCGGAATTCCCGCAATGCGCGCTTGGTCTCTTCGTCGATCTGCAGAAAGGCGATGCTTGAAGTGCGGTCGAGGTTCATTTTGCCACCTGATCCCCAATAATACGTAGACAGCGAGTATGAGGCAGGGGGGGAAGGCTTTCAAATCGATTCCGGCCAGAGGCGGATCGGGCGACTCGACTTTTTTCTTGCCCGAAGCCCGGTGGAAAGGAGCTTGCGGCTTTTCCCTGTTTCCCTGGAAACGAACATGCTATAGACAGGACCCTCCCGACGGGGCGGCCCCAGGGCGCGCATTTGCGCGCGCGAAGGCAGCCGGCGTGTTTGGCCGTGCGGGCGTGGTGGAATTGGTAGACACACTGGATTTAGGTTCCAGCGGCGCAAGCCATGGGGGTTCAAGTCCCTTCGCCCGCACCAGCCACCGCCGCCGCCGCCGCTTAAAGCAGGCCGTCTGGCGGGAGCAGCGATTTCAACTCACTCGATTCGATTGGCGATAGACTGATGCAGGTAACCGAGATCAATGCCGAAGGCCTGAAGCGCGAATTCAAGGTCGTCGTTCCCGCCCAGCAACTGGAAACCCGGATGCAGGACAAGCTGGCGGAGATCGCCCGCAACGTGGCCATGCCGGGCTTCCGCCCCGGCAAGGTGCCCATGACCATCGTGCGCAAGAAGTACGGCGGCGCGGTGATGGGCGAGATTCTGGAGAACGCCGTCAACGACGGCGCCGGCAAGGCCATCACTGACGGCAACCTGCGTCCGGCCATGCAGCCCAAGATCGAGATCACCAAGTACGAGGAAGGCTCGGACCTGGAGTTCACCGTGGCGGTGGAAGTGCTGCCCGAGATCAAGACCATGGATTTCGGCACCATCAACCTGGTGCGCGACAAGGCCGTGGTGCCGGACGCCGAGGTGGACGACGCCCTGGCCAAGATCGCCGAGCGCAACGAGACCTCCGAGGCGGTCAAGCGCGCGTCCAAGTCGGGCGACGTGGTCGTCATCGACTTCGTGGGCAAGGTTGACGGCGTAGCGTTCCCCGGCGGCACCGCCGAGGGCTACTCGCTGAAGCTGGGCTCCAACACCTTCATTCCGGGCTTCGAGGACCAGCTGGTCGGCAAGAAGGCCGAGTCGGACGTCGAGGTCAACGTGACCTTCCCCGAGGGTTACGGCAACGAATCCCTGGCCGGCAAGCCCGCTTTGTTCGAGGTCAAGGTCAAGGAAGTGCGCGCCCCCAAGGCCGCCGCCGTGGACGACGAGCTGGCCAAGTCGGTCGGCCTGGAAAGCCTCGACGCGCTCAAGACCGCCATCCGCGAGGAAATCGCCCGCGAGCTGGACGGCGTGTCGCGCATGAAGCTGAAGCGCGCCCTGCTGGACGCGCTGTCGGCGGGTCACGACTTCCAGGTGCCCCCGGGCATGCTGGACGCCGAGTTCGAGGCCATCTGGAAGCAGGTCGAGTCCGATAAGGAAGCCGGCCGCCAGGACCCCGCCGACGCCGCCAAGTCCGAGGACGAGCTGAAGGCCGAGTACCGCACCCTGGCCGAGCGCCGCGTGCGCCTGGGCCTGCTGCTGGCCGAGGTCGGCCGGGTCAACGAGATCAACGTGACCCAGGAAGACCTGAACCGCGGCATCATGATGGAAGCCCGCCGCTACCCCGGCCAGGAGCATCTGGTGCTGCAGTACTACCAGAAGAACACCGAAGCCCTGGAATCGCTGCGCGCTCCCCTCTACGAGGAGAAGGTGGTCGATTTCATCCTGGAGCTGGCCAAGATCACCGACAAGGAAGTGTCGGTGGACGACCTGCGCAAGGACCCCGACGAGGCTTCCGCCGAGGGCGACGCCCCGGCCAAGCCGAAGAAGAAGGCCGCCGCCAAGAAGAAGGCGGCCGAATAGGTCTCGACCCGACGTGCAATGCCCGCGATATTCACCATATGAATATCGCGGGCGGCCAATTTCCTCGGCGTCCGCCCCCGCCGTTGCCAAATCCATGAAGGACGGAACATGCGCGAAAGAGACCCGATCGACCTGTACATGAACACCCTGGTTCCCATGGTGGTCGAGCAGACCAACCGGGGCGAGCGGTCCTACGACATCTATTCGCGCCTGCTGAAGGAGCGGATCATCTTCCTGACCGGACAGGTGTACGACGAGGTCGCCAGCCTGATCTGCGCCCAGCTGTTGTTCCTGGAATCCGAGAATCCCAACAAGGACATCGCCTTCTACATCAACTCGCCGGGCGGCGTGGTGACGTCGGGCCTGGCCATGTACGACACCATGCAGTACATCCGTCCGCACGTCTCCACCGTGTGCATCGGCCAGGCGGCCTCCATGGGCTCGCTGCTGATGACCGCCGGCGAGAAGGGCAAGCGTTTCTCCCTGCCCAACGCCCGCATCATGGTTCACCAGCCGTCGGGCGGCGCCCAGGGCCAGGCCACCGATATCGAGATCCAGGCCCGCGAGATCCTTGCGCTGCGCGCCCGGCTGAACAACATCTATGTTCAGCACACCGGCCAGCCGCTGGACGTCATCGAGAAGGTGATGGAACGCGACAAGTTCATGACCGCCGAGGAGGCCAAGGAATTCGGCCTGATCGACGAGGTGGTGAACAAGCGTCCCGCCGCCGAGGGCGACAGCGCTTCCTGACGTCCGTTCACGCGACAGCGGCCGGGCCGGTTCCTGAACGGAACCCGCCCGGCCGTTTGCTTATGCGGTTCAGGCAGAATTGTCGTTGTCTGGCGTGGCGGGCTGTGTCTAACATGATTTCGCGGGTGCGATGCGGCCGTTTTGATCCAATGGAGTTTCGATGACCAAGTCCTCTAGCGGCGATTCCAAGAACACCCTCTACTGCTCGTTCTGCGGCAAGAGCCAGCACGAGGTGAGGAAGCTTATCGCCGGGCCGACCGTGTTCATCTGCGATGAATGCGTCGAGCTGTGCATGGACATCATCCGCGAAGAGCACAAGACCCACATGGTCCGCTCGCGCGATGGCGTGCCGACCCCCAAGGACATCTGCCAGGTGCTCGATGACTACGTCATCGGCCAGGGCCATGCCAAGAAGGTGCTGTCGGTCGCCGTCCACAACCACTACAAGCGCCTGCAGCACGGCGGCAAGAACAACGAAGTCGAGCTGGCCAAGTCCAACATCCTGCTGATCGGCCCCACCGGCTGCGGCAAGACCCTGCTGGCCCAGACCCTGGCCCGCATCCTCGACGTGCCCTTCACCATGGCCGACGCCACCACGCTGACCGAGGCCGGTTACGTGGGCGAGGACGTGGAGAACATCATCCTCAAGCTGCTGCAGGCCGCCGAATACAATGTCGAGCGGGCCCAGCGCGGCATCGTCTACATCGACGAAGTGGACAAGATCAGCCGCAAGTCCGACAACCCGTCCATCACCCGCGACGTGTCGGGCGAGGGCGTGCAGCAGGCCCTGCTGAAGATCATGGAAGGCACCGTCGCCTCGGTGCCGCCCCAGGGTGGGCGCAAGCATCCGCAGCAGGAATTCCTGCAGGTGGACACCACCAACATCCTGTTCATCTGTGGCGGCGCCTTCGCCGGGCTGGAGAAGATCATCGGCAGCAGAGGCCGGGGTACCTCCATCGGCTTTGGCGCCGACGTGCGCGGCCCGGACGAGCGGCGCACCGGCGAAATCCTGCGCGAGGTCGAGCCCGAGGATCTGCTGAAGTTCGGCCTGATCCCGGAATTCGTCGGCCGTCTGCCGGTTCTGGCGACGCTCGAGGATCTGGACGTCGACGCCCTGATCGACATCCTGTCCAAGCCCAAGAACGCCCTGGTCAAGCAGTACCAGCGCCTGTTCGAGATGGAGGACACCCGTCTCACCTTCTCCGACGACGCGCTGAAGGCCATCTCGGAAAAGGCCATCGCCCGCAAGACCGGTGCCCGCGGCCTGCGCTCCATCATGGAAAGCATTCTGCTCGACACCATGTTCGACCTGCCCGGCCTTGACGCCGTGGACGAGGTGGTGATCAACAAGGAAGTGGTGGAGGGCCGCGCCAAGCCGCTCTACATCTACGCCGAACGGCGCGAGGACACCGGCGCCAGCGCTTAAATTCGGTTCGAAGCGTGAAAAAACGGGCGGGTTCCCCTGATCAGGGGGCCCGCCCGTCGCTTTTCACACAATTCCTAGTGTTCCGCATCGGCCTAAGGCCAAAATCTGCATTGCGGACACCCCCGACAAGACACTAGAATCGTCGGACATGGCTTGACGACGGGGGGAGTCCGCCCCAGCTAGAGCCTGTAACGTGACAGTACAAAGACGGGCCGGCCCAGTTGGGTGGCCCGCCGGCGTGAATGAGGCAGCATGGTCGATACCCCTCCTGGCGATGTTTTTCCCGTCCTTCCGCTCCGGGACATCGTCGTCTTCCCCCACATGATCGTCCCGCTGTTCGTCGGCCGGGAGAAATCCGTGCGGGCGCTGGAAGACGTGATGCGGGAAGACAAGCAGATCCTGCTGGTCGCCCAGAAGAACGCCGCCCAGGACGACCCCACCACCGAGGACATCTATTCGGTGGGCACCGTGTCTACCGTGCTGCAGCTGCTCAAGCTGCCCGACGGCACCGTCAAGGTGCTGGTCGAGGGCGGCAAGCGCGCCAAGATCACCGGCTTTACCGACAACGAGAATTTCTTCCAGGCCACCGCCGAGGTGGTGGACGAGCGTGAAGGCGACCAGCAGGAGCTGGAGGCGCTGTCGCGCTCGGTGGTCAGCCAGTTCGAGCAGTACATCAAGCTCAACAAGAAGATTCCGCCCGAGGTGCTGGTCTCGGTCAATCAGATCGAGGATTCGGCCAAGCTGGCCGACACCGTGGCGTCCCATCTGGCGCTGAAGATCGCCGAGAAGCAGGAACTCCTCGAGATCGAGGTGGTCTCCGAGCGGCTCGAGCGGGTCTATTCCTACATGGAGGGCGAGATCGGCGTCCTTCAGGTGGAAAAGAAGATCCGCAACCGCGTCAAGCGGCAGATGGAAAAGACTCAGCGCGAGTACTATCTGAACGAGCAGCTGAAGGCCATTCAGAAGGAGCTGGGCGAGGGCGACGACGGCAAGGACGAGACCGCCGAGCTGGAAGAGCGCATCGCCAAGACCAAGCTGACCGTCGAGGCCCGCGAGAAGGCCATGGCCGAGCTGAAGAAGCTCAAGTCCATGAGCCCCATGTCGGCCGAGGCCACCGTGGTGCGCAACTACCTCGACTGGCTGCTGACCATTCCGTGGAAGAAGCGGACCAAGGTCAAGAAGGACGTCAAGCTGGCGGAATCGGTGCTCAACGCCGACCATTACGGCCTGGAGAAGGTCAAGGAACGCATCCTCGAATATCTCGCGGTGCAGATCCGCACCGACAAGGTGCGGGGGCCCATCCTGTGCCTGGTCGGCCCGCCCGGCGTGGGCAAGACCTCGCTCGGCAAGTCCATCGCCAAGGCCACGGGGCGCAACTTCGTGCGCATGAGCCTGGGCGGCGTCCGTGACGAGGCCGAGGTGCGCGGCCACCGCCGTACCTATATCGGCTCCATGCCCGGCAAGGTCGTCCAGGGCATGAAGAAGGCCAAGTCGTCCAATCCGCTGTTCCTCCTCGACGAGATCGACAAGCTGGGCGCCGACTGGCGCGGCGATCCGGCTTCCGCGCTGCTCGAGGTGCTGGATCCCGAGCAGAACGCCACCTTCAACGACCATTACCTGGAGGTGGATTACGACCTCTCCGACGTGATGTTCGTGACCACCGCCAATACCATGCGCATGCCCCAGCCGCTGCTGGACCGCATGGAGATCATCCGCCTGTCCGGCTACACCGAGGACGAGAAGGTGGAAATCTCCAAGCGCCACCTGCTGCCCAAGGTGATCAAGGCCGCCGGCTTGAAGAAGGGCGAGTGGTCCATCTCGGACGAGGCGCTGCGTCACATCGTGCGCTACTACACCCGCGAGGCGGGCGTGCGCAACATGGAGCGCGAACTGGCCAATCTGGCCCGCAAGGCGGTCAAGGAGATCGTCTCGACCCGCAAGACCAAGGTCGCCGTCACGCCCCGCAACCTGGAAAAGTACGCCGGCATCCACCGCTACCGCTTCGGCGAGGTGGAGGAACAGGATCTGGTCGGCGTGGTCACCGGTCTGGCCTGGACCGAGGTGGGCGGCGAGCTGCTGACCATCGAGGCGGTCAGCATGCCGGGCAAGGGCACCTTCAGCCACACCGGCAAGCTGGGCGACGTCATGCAGGAATCCGTGCAGGCGGCCCGCTCCTACGTGCGCTCGCGCTCGGTCAGCTTAGGGATCAAGCCCACCGTGTTCGAGAAGCGCGACATCCACGTCCACGTGCCCGAGGGCGCCACGCCCAAGGACGGCCCCTCGGCCGGCGTCGCCATGTGCACCACCATCGTCTCCGTGCTGACCGGCATTCCGGTCCGCCGCGACGTGGCCATGACCGGCGAGATCACGCTGCGCGGCCGGGTGCTGCCCATCGGGGGCCTGAAGGAAAAGCTGCTGGCGGCGTTGCGCGGCGGCATCAAGACCGTTCTCATCCCCAAGGAGAACGAGAAGGACCTGGCCGAGATTCCCGACAACGTGAAGAAGGGCCTGGACATCATCCCGGTGGCTACCGCCGACGAGGTTCTGTCCCTGGCCCTGGTCCGCAAGCCGGTGGCCATCGAGTGGGACGAGCCCGACGACGTGGCCGAAGCCAAGCCGGCCAAGGACGGCGAGGCTGTGGCCGGCGGATTGGTCACCCACTGAGCGCAATAAGGGCATTTCCCTAGTTAAAACCGGCGTATTCCCTCGGGAATCGCCGGTTTTGCATATGTGAGTCGAGGGCGCCAGGGGCGTGGATGCCAGCAAATCCGCCATTTCTCGGCGATTGCGCATTGACGCTATCCGATAGGCTGAATTAGACTGACGGCTGTCTAATTCGATAGGCGGTATTGCCGGCTATCAATGTCGGTATAACGAAGGGGGTCCTCAGGTGAACAAGAACGATCTCGTGACGGCCGTGGCTGGCGCCGCTGGTCTGTCCAAGGCCGATGCGGCTAAGGCCGTGGACGGTGTTTTCGAAGCCATCACCTCCGCGCTGAAGGGCGGCGATGAGGTTCGTCTGGTCGGTTTCGGCACTTTCGCCGTCGCGTCGCGCGCGGCGTCCGAGGGCCGCAATCCCCGCACCGGCGAAAAGATCAAGATTCCGGCCTCCAAGCAGCCGAAGTTCAAGGCTGGCAAGGGCCTGAAGGACGGCATCCAGTAAGGCTGCCCCTTCAAAAGTACATTGCGCCGGCCGCCCGAAGGGGCGGCCGGTTTGGTTTTGGGGGCTTGCCCAAAACCCGAGAGCGTCCTAGAACCTGCCTGTGGGGCGGTTAGCTCAGCTGGCAGAGCATCTCGTTTACACCGAGAGGGTCGGCGGTTCGATCCCGTCACCGCCCACCAAGCCTTCAATACGTGGCTCTTTGAGCGGCCGCAGGCATCGCCTGCCGCCGCCGCTTCGGCCGGCGTCAACGCCTGTTTCTACGCCTGCGCCTCGTCGTTGAGGCGAAGGATGAATTTCTCCGTCTCGCCGGTCAGCCCATCAACGATCTGGGTCAGGTCCTTGGCGCTCCAGATCACGCGAATCGTTCCGGCGCATGTCTGGGCCGAGGCCCGGGCCATCTGGCTGACCGACAGGGCCACCTTGTTGGCCTGATGGGCGACCTCGTCCACATTGCTGGCGATTTCGCGGGTGGACGCGTCCTGCTGCTGGATCGCCCCCGCGATGGCCGAGGAGATGCCGTCCAGGGTGCCGATCACCGAAACCACCTCCTGGATGCTTGCCGACATGGACCGGGTGGAGGCCTGGATCTCGGCAACCTTGCCGCCGATGTCCTCGGTGGCGCGCGCCGTCTGGTTGGCCAGGTTCTTGACCTCGCCCGCCACCACCGCGAAGCCCTTTCCCGCCTCGCCGGCCCGGGCCGCCTCGATGGTGGCGTTCAAGGCCAGGAGGTTGGTCTGCGACGCGATGTCGTTGATGAGGTGGACGATGTCGCCGATGGAGCGCACGACGTCGGAAAGCTCGTCCATCTTCTCGGCGGTGCCTGATACGCCGGCCACGGCCTCCCGGGTAACGTCCCCGGCGCTGCTGATCTGCTGGGCGATCTCGTCGACCGCCAGCGACAGCTGTCTCGCCGCCTCCGAGACGATGCCCGCGTGTTCGCTGGTAATCCTGGCGGCCTCGCCCATTTCCATGGACAGGCTGCCGCTGCGTTCCGAGCGTTCGGACATCTTCTGGGCGGTCATGCGGATGCCGATCGTGGCGGCATCGACGGAATCGACCTTGGCTTTTACCTCCTGCGCATGCTCGGACGCCGCCATGTTGCGCGAGGCCCGATCCTCCTCCTGGCGCTGGCGTGCCGATTGCGCCTCGCGTTCCATCCTCTCCTTGTCGATGGCGTTGCGCTTGAACACCTCGACGGCGCGGGCCATGGCCCCCACCTCGTCCTTGCGTTCGGTCGAGGGAATGTCGATTTCCAGCCGGCCTTCGGCCAGTTCACGGGTGACCTTGGAGATGCGCACCAGCGGCTCGGCGATGTTGCGGGCCAGCAGCCAGGCGGCCGACAGACCGATCAGCAGAATCAGGGCCGCGCCCCCGAACGCCTTGTTCCTGGCACTGCGCAATTCGGCCATGTAGTCCTCGGTGCCCAGCACCAGTTCCACCACCGCCGCCGGTTTGCCGGAATAGTCCAGGAGAGGCGACGCCAGGGCGGCGACGGGGCGGCCATCGATGTCTCCTTCCCGGATGATCGTTTGTCCCGCCATGGCCTGGGCCCAGTCGGAATCCGACAGGAACGGGCGGTCGGTGGTGGCCGCCAGGGGCTTCATGCCGCCCGAGGCGGCATCGCGGATCAGGACGGTGGCATCGGCGCCGTAGCGTGATTTGAAATCCTCGACGAACTTGCGTCCCAGGGCCATGCCGAATTCGACCGTTCCCAGATGGCTCGGCCCGTTGAACAGCGGAACCACCCCCCGGGCGCCCAGTCCCGACACCCCCGCCTCAAGCCCGGCGACCGCCTGGCGAGAGGTATTCGCCTCGACCACCGTCTGTCGGATGCGCGAAAGGTCGTCGCCGAATTTTCCCGGCATGTGCAGGCGAAGGAATGACGTCGCAGGGGGAAGATGAAACTGGAACTGGTCGACGCCCATGCGATTCTTCAATGGCGTGAAGCCCGGCAGAAAGAGCTTCGAAAGCCGTTCGCGGTCGCCGGTGGCGAAGGCCTGCTGGACATCCGGAATGCCGGCGACCAGCAGCGCCATGCCCGTCGCCCCCTCGACCTGGGCGGCGATGGCGGAGTCGAAGGCCTGCCGCAGTCCCGCCAATTCCCGCTTCTCGGCCTGGGTGATGGTGGACGACACCTGCTGCAGCATCAGCGGCAGGACGCCGAGGATCACGATCGCCAGCAAGCCGACGAAGCTGAAGACGAGACGCCCCTTGATTTTCATGCCGACCATGGCCCCCTCCGTCGCTTTGCCTGGCTTTGGCGGCTCTTCCCCATGCGTGGGAGCAAGCCTATCCCAGAAGGATAGGTGAGATGGCATATACGTGCTTTTGCTAATATTGAGGGGCAGCCTTGTCCCAGATCGGGAGGGCAAAAATCAAAGGCCCCGGAAGCGAATGGCTTCCGGGGCCCCTGAATTTGGTGGGCGCACAAGGACTCGAACCTTGGACCAGCTGATTAAGAGTCAGCTGCTCTACCAACTGAGCTATACGCCCTCAGTGTCTCCGGTTTCGGCCGTAGCCCCCGCCGGAGGGCCGCTTTATAGGTCGAACGAAGGGTCTGTGCAAGCGGAAAATTCACTTCTCTTCGCACTCTTTGCAACGGCGCCGGCAGAGCGTAAAACCATCCCCACAATATCACATCCCGAAAGGGGAGAGGGGACACC
The DNA here is from genome assembly GCF_001511835.1 of Magnetospirillum sp. XM-1. NCBI lineage: Bacteria > Pseudomonadati > Pseudomonadota > Alphaproteobacteria > Rhodospirillales > Rhodospirillaceae > Magnetospirillum > Magnetospirillum sp. XM-1. The sequence continues at coordinate 3,632,488 of NZ_LN997848.1, read as the reverse complement.
GCCATGACCGAGAGCACCAAGTACCTGCTGTCCGAGGATCGCCTGCCCAAGGCCTGGTACAACCTCAATGCCGATCTGGCCGTCCCCGCGCCGCCGCCGCTGCATCCCGGCACCGGCCAGCCCATCGGCCCCGACGATCTGGCTCCCATTTTCCCCATGGCGGTGATCGCCCAGGAAGTGACGCAGGAACGCTGGGTCGAGATCCCCGAGCCGGTGCGGGACGTCTATCGCCTGTGGCGGCCCAGCCCGCTGGTCCGGGCCCGGCGCCTGGAGAAGGCGCTGGGCACGCCTGCCAAGATCTATTTCAAGTACGAGGGCGTCAGCCCGGCCGGCAGCCACAAGCCCAACACTTCGGTGCCCCAGGCCTTCTACAACAAGCAGGAAGGCGTCAAGCGCATCGCCACCGAGACCGGCGCCGGGCAGTGGGGGTCGTCCATGGCCTTCGCCGGCTCGCTGTTCGGCCTGGATGTCGAGGTGTTCATGGTCAAGGTCTCCTTTGATCAGAAGCCCTATCGCCGGGCGCTGATGGAGACCTACGGCGCCAAGTGCATTCCCAGCCCGTCCAACCTGACCCATGCCGGCCGCGCCATCCTGGAGAAGGATCCCAATTCCAACGGCTCGCTGGGTATCGCCATCTCGGAAGCAGTCGAGGTCGCCGCCTCGCGCGACGACACCAAGTACGCGCTGGGCAGCGTCTTGAACCACGTCTGCCTGCACCAGACCATCATCGGCGAGGAAGCCATGATGCAGATGGAGATGGCCGACGATTCTCCGGACATCGTCATCGCCTGCACCGGCGGCGGCTCCAACTTCGCCGGCCTGGCCTTCCCCTACATCCGCGAGAACCTGAAGGGGGCCAAGACCCGCGTCATCGGCGTCGAGCCCGCCTCGTGCCCGACGCTGACCAAGGGCCTCTACGCCTACGATTTCGGCGATACCGGCAAGCTGACCCCGCTGGTCAAGATGCACACGCTGGGCGCCACCTTCATGCCGCCGGGCTCGCATGCCGGCGGCCTGCGCTATCACGGCATGGCCCCCATGGTCAGCCATGTGAAGGAACTGGGCCTGATGGAGGCGCGCGCCTATCACCAGACCGAGTGCTTCGCGGCCGCCGTGCAGTTCGCCCGCTCGGAAGGCATCGTGCCCGCACCTGAATCGTCGCACGCCGTCAAGGGCGCCATCGACGAGGCCCTGCGCTGCAAGGCCGAGGGCAAGGCCGAGACCATCCTGTTCAACCTGTCGGGCCACGGCCATTTCGACATGCAGGCCTATACCGACTTCTTCGCCGGCAAGCTCAAGGACAACACCTACACCCAGGCCGACCTGGACGCCGCCCTGGCCGAACTGCCCAAGGTGGGCTGAGGCCTCGGGCGGGCGGGACGCCCGCGCTCCGAAAGAGGGGGGCGCGGGCGTCCCGCCCGCATCCTATTCCGCCTTCTTCTTGCCGAAGGCGGAGAACAGGCCGCGCAGCGCGTCGCCGGCCTTGAGTTTCCTGGGGGCGTCGGAGTTTTCTCCGGCGCCCTTGGGATTCAAGGCCTTGCCCAATCCCTTTTCCACCAGCCAGCGCTGCAGGTCGTTGACGTCCACCGCCTTGACCGGCGCGGCCAGCGGGCCCTCCAGCCGCAGCCCCAGGGCTGGGGCGTCGGGGGCGGCCAGCCGGAAGGCGATCTTCGACGAGATGGTTTCCCTGGGCAGATCGAGGGTGGCGATGCCGGTGGCGCCGCCGCCGTCGGCCACCAGGGCAAGGTCGCGGCTGGCGACGATGCCCCTGTCGGCGGTGAAGGTGCCCGACAGGCTGGAAAAGCGCGAGCTTCCCCCCGACAGCCCGGCCTGGACCAGCCCCAGCAGGCTGCCGAGATTCTCCAGATTGCGCATGCGCGTATCCATGGCGGCGAGATCGAAGCCGCTGACCTCGCCGTCGGCCACCAGGACCTTGCCGTTGCCCGACAGGCTGGCCGCCAGGGCGGCGGGCGAGGTTCCGGCGGCGGCAAGGCGCATCTCGGCTCCCATGCGCCCCTTCTCCAGCCGCAGACCGCCGGCCGACGGCCTGATCTGGGCCAGCTCGGCCTCCTTCAGATTGGCCGACAGGGTCATGGCGTTGGCGGCCACGCGGCCGGCGGCGGCCAGTTCGCCGCCCAGCAGGCGGCCCGACAGGCGGTCGAGGTCGAGGACGCCCTTGGCCAGCCCCATATGGGCGCGAACCTGGTCGAGCCGCCAGCGCTCCAGGCTGACGGATTTGGCCTCGAGGGTGACGTCGGCGTCCAGGGCCTGCAGCCAGCCCAGGTCGAGGGGAGACCGCGACCACGCGCCGTCCGAGGACAGGGCGGCCGCAATGATGGGCGGCGGCGGCGGGGCGGCATAGCCGGTGCGCCGGCGGGGTTTCGGCTCGTCGGCCTTGTCCTTGCCCTCGGCGGGCAGGAACGGGTCCAGCGCGATGGCGTTGCCCGTCAGGCTGGCGGTCAGCCTGGGCCGCCCCTCCAGGGCGAGGGCCGCCTTGCCGCCCAGAACGGCGTCGCCGGCCCGCGCCTGCACCTCGTCGAAGGCCAGTTGGCTGCTGTTTCCCTCGACGCGGCCGGTGACGGACAATTCGCCGTTGCCGCGCGGACGGTAGGCGGGCGCCAGGGTGCGCATGGCCTGGGCGAAGCCGGCGGCGCGCAAGGATGCGTTCCCCGCGACCCTTCCACCCTCCCAGCTCCCGTCGAAGCCGAAGGCCAGTCCGGGCAAGCCCAGTTCCGCCTTCACCGGCACCGGCCACGCCAGCCCGGCGCCGATCATGCCGGTGACGCGGCGTTCGTCCAGATCCAGGGTGAGCGCGTTGAGCGACAGCCGGTTGTCGGCAAGCCGCACCTTACCTTCCAGCTTGGCCCTGGCCGGCGTGGGAGAGCCGCCCAGGCCGATCCACTGGCGTAAGGTAGGCAAGTTGCGGCTTTCTACCCGAAGGTCGCCCTCGAAGCGCGGGCGGCCTTCGGGCGTGGAAAGCGCGCCGGTCAGCTTGACCGCGCCGGCGCCGGGCAGCCGGGCCGACGCCTGGGACAGGGTCAGGCGGCCGCCGTCCAGCAGGGCGTTCAACTGGATGTTGGAAACGATCTCGCCCCGCCAGATCAGGCGGCCGATGCCGATATCGAGATTGGCCGCGAGATCCTGCGGCAGTTCGAAAGGCTGCGAGGCGGCGGGGGCGGGCGATGGCGGTTGCGGCCCGCCGGTGGGGGCCGGTGCGGCGGTTGGGGCGGCCGGGGCGGTTGGGGCGGCTGGGCGGGGGGCGGCGGGCGTCTGCCGGGCGTCCAGGTCGAAGCTGTCGGCCCGAAGGGTGACGTCCATCAGGGCGGGACTGCCGTTCCGGCTGGCCACCACGCTGCCGGTGATGGTCGAATCACCCAGGATCACCCCTAGGTCGGAGATCACCACCTCGTCCGGGGTCAGGCGCAATCCGGCCTGGGCCGACAGGGGGGAATCGGGCAATTGTCCCGACCCGGCGGCCCGGGCCAGGGAAGCCAGCGACACCTCGACCTTGCCGTCCAGCCCGCCCTTGCCGAAGCGTCCCTCGAAGCCGGCCGAGCTTTCCAGCGACGGCATGGCGAGGCTGGCCTTCAAGGGCGCCGTCTCGTTGGCGGCGGGGCGCGATCCGCTCGCCTCCAGGGTGACGGGCTTGCCCCACAGCTTGGCGTTTCCGCTGACGGCAAAGGCGTCCTTCGCCGCCGAGGCGCGAAGATTCAAGCCGTCGACGGGGCCTGCGCGTCCTCCCTCGATGAGAATGTCGGACAGTTCGGGACGGCCGGACAGCAAGGCGCCCAGCGACAGGCCCAGGCGCACCCGGTCCAGGGAGGCGGCGTTTTCCACCGCCACCGCCGCCAGGGTCACCGCCGGGCTGGGCAGGATGCGCAGGCTGATGGGGCCGGCCACGGTGACCTTGCGGCCCACCAGGGTGGAAGCTTCGGCCTCGATGCGCCCGCGCCAGGAATTGCCGTCCATCAGGATCGGGGCGGCAAGGGCCAGGGCCAGCCCGGCGGCCGTGACGGCGGCGGCGGCGATGGCGACGGGCGGGCTGACCGGCAGGCGGGACAAGGGCGGCCTCACAGCATCAGGGACAGGGCCACCATCCATACCCCGAGAAGCAGGGCCCCGACCACAACGAACCGCCGGTTCCAGGTATGCGATACCGTCCGGACAGGGACTTCCGCCACCCTTGCCACCGACATCACCGCCGCGCCTACGGGAGTGGTGCAGATGGACAGCGCCCAGGCCCCCAGCATGCCGCTGGCCAGGACCAGGGGATTGATGCCGGCCGCCGAAAGGCTGCCCAGCGCGCTGCCCAGCAAGGTGATGGTGACCAGTTGCGAGATGCCCGCATGGGCCGCCACCATCACGCCCCAGGCCAGCAGCACCGCCACGGCGACGGGTGGCAGGGGGATCAGGGCGATGGCGTGCGCCGTGTCCTCAGGCGTGATGAAGGCCGCCACGACGCTGCCCAGGAACATGGCGCCGCCCAGCATGGCCACCTCGGAGCGGAAGCCGGGCAGGCTGTCGCACACATGGCCGACGAACAGCCGAAAGGTCAGGGCCGTGCGCGGGAGAAGCGCTCCCGATTGCTGGGCGAACAGCCAGATGACCGCAGCCAGGGGCACGACGATCATGGCGCCCACCACCAGCCGCACGCCCAGCATCTCGGCCAGGGCGACGGCGCCGACCACGATGGCGGCCACCAGGGCGATCAGGCCGAGGATGGGGCGGAACTGGGTCTTGTGCCGGTGGGGGGGCAGGCGGCGGGTATGGGGGGGGAAGTCCAGGCGGTCCAGCACCCAGCCCCAGCCCATCAGGATCAGGGCCAGGACGACCTGCAGGGACACCAGATGCCACCACGCCAGCCCCGGCACCACCTGCTGGATCACGGCGAAGGACACCGCCAGCGGCGACCACGCGGTCATCATGGCGAAGCCGCGCAGGATGGCGGTCATCATGCGCCGCTTGCGGATGCCCTTGACGATCTCGTCGCCGTTGGCGGCGCTCAAGGTGTTGCCCTTGGCCACCATCATGCCCAAGAGGGCCAGCACGCCGAAATTGAGCACCAGCGCGATCAGGTGGCTGCCCAAGGACAGCGCGGCGTAGCGGCGTCCGGGGCCCTGGCGCACCATCTGCTCGCCGCAGCGGCGGATCAGGCGCGACGTGCGGGCGCTGTCGCGCAGCATGCCCAGCGTGGTGAACAGCCCGACCAGGAAGACGGATTCTCCCATGCCGTGGCGCAGCGTCTGGAGGGGCAGGGGCAGGAACTGGGCGGCGGCCAGGGCGGCCAGCAGGGCGGCCGCCAGCATGCGCTTTCCCCCGGCCGAGATGGCGCTCCATTCCAGCGCCACGTAAAGCAGCAGGGCGGCCCCGGCTGCGTCGCTGGCCCAGGCCCAGCGGAACAGCGCCCAGCCGATGGCGCCGCCGATCACCGCGACCATGGCCAGGGTGGACAGCGCCCCCCTGAGTTGCGGCCCGGTCACGATGGTCCGGCGGTGAAGCGCGAGCGGGGAGCGGGCAGCGCCTTGGCCGGGCGGGGCAGGTCCTTCATCAGGCCAGGGCCGTTCATCATGGCGAAGCCGCCCAGGACCGTTCCCACCACCACCTTGCGCCGCCGGACGCCCCAGACGCAGACCTTGAGGCCCAGCGTCTCGGCCTGGCGGCGCAGCTGTTGCAGCCCGGCCAGCAGGTGGTCGTCGTCGGTCTTGTCGGCGTTGGGCAGTTCGGCCAGGTCGATACTGACCAGATTGACGCCGGCCAGGGCCACGCGGTTCAGGGCCGGATGGCTGAGCGGCTCGCGGATGATGATCTCGCGGCACAGGGGGCGGATGGCGCTGACCGCCTCGGACAGGGCGACCGGGGCCAGATTGGCCGGCAGGCCGAACAGGTCGATGACCAGCGCCTGGGTGCGCACCGCCTCGGGGATGTCGGCGAAGGGGGCCAGCACCGACATGCGGGCCGAGGTGCCGAGCGAGCCCCAGTGCAGCGGCACCACCATCCGGGCGGAGCTGTTGTCGGACTGGGCCGCCTTGATGCCGCGCACCGCCGCACCGGCGACGAATTTGTCCAGCCTGACGATGGATTCCCCGTCGGCGGCGGGATAGGCGCGGCTGCCCTCGTAGGCGGCCTGCCCCGGCTCGTCCACGCGCTGCACGTTCGCGCGGTAGGCACCGATCACCTCGCCCTCTTCCATCCAGGTGGGGCGCCAGACCAGGGAGAGGGCGGCATCGCCGGGAAGGGGCGGCGCGGCGTCCAGGCCCGGCGCGATATCGTCGGCGGGACGTTCGGCGGCGACCGATTGCCAATTGGGGTCGGCCTTGCTCCGGGCCGAGCCGTCCACGGGGGCGTCGCGCCAGTTGGGGTCGAGCCTGTTGCGCTCGGCCACCGTCATGGCCTCCCATTGCGGGCCTTTGTCGCGCCGGGGGGCGGCGTCCTCGGGCGGGGCGATGGGAGGAGGAGCGGGGGCCTGTTCGGCGATCACCGCGCGGGTTTCGGTGATTGCGGCGGCCAGGGCCGCCAGATCCAGCTCGCCGTTTTCGTCGAGCGCGTCGGCCAGTGAGATTTCCGCCGCCAGCGCCAGGGGGCGGTCATGGCCGGCGAACTGGCTGCCCACCAGCCGGGTGCCTAGGTCCTGGGCGATGCGCACGGCGCGGCGTCGCGCCTCGGCGGCGGGGGTGTTGCGGAACACCAGGACGAACAGGTCGGGGCCCTTGCGGCCGAAGACGTTGCCGGCGCCCAGATGCAGGTTGATGACGCCCTCGGCGATCAGCATGACCTTTTCGGCGATGCGGGCCCATTTGTCACCCACCGCCTCGTGGAACTCCACCAGGGAGATCAGGTGCAGCTTGGTCTGATACTGGCCGTCATCCTCGGCCAGCAGCCCTTCCAGCGCCAGGGTGAAGGAATCGTCCACCAGGGCGGTGGACGCGGTCTCCTTCGGCGCGGCGGCGGGGGCCTCGGCCTTGCCGCCGCCCATCAGCCGGCCGATGAGGGCCAGAGGGCCGGCCAGCGCCGTCTTCAGACCGCCCTTCTTCCTCGCCTTGTCAGCCATGCTTACCCCGTCTTGTCCCCAGACCGGAAAGAGTAGGAGGGCGGAAGACACGGCGCAAGTATGGCACCGGGCTAGGCTTAGCCTTTGATATACTTGGCGGCCAGTTCCACGTACTTCTCGGCCGAGACCGGGAAGAAGGCGATTTCCTCGTCCGACAGGCGGCGCAGCATCTTGGCCGGGTTGCCGGCCCACAACTCGCCCGACTTGACGCGCTTGCCCGGCGTGACGACGGCTCCGGCCGCCACCATGGCGCCCGATTCCACCACCGCGCCGTCCAGGACCACCGCGCCCATGCCGATGAAGCAGCGGTCCTCCAGGGTGCAGGCGTGCAGGATGGCGCCGTGCCCGATGGTGATGTCCGAGCCCAGATAGGTCCCCAGCTTGCCGCCGGTCACGTGGATGATGGTGCCGTCCTGGATGTTGTTGCGCTCGCCGATGCGGATCTCGTGGACGTCGCCGCGGATGACGCAGTTGAACCACACCGAGGTGCCGGCGCCGATCACCGTGTCGCCGATCACCGTGGCGGTGGGCGCGATGAAGACGTTCTCGCCGATGGTCGGGCTGACGCCCTGGAAGGGCATGATGTTGCCGCTCATCTCAAGTCCTCACGGGAACAGGGGTTGCTGTTCGAGACCCAGGGTCTCGGGCAGGCCGAACATCAGGTTCATGTTCTGCAGCGCCTGGCCCGAGGCGCCCTTGACCAGATTGTCGATCACCGAGGTGATAATGATCCGCCCCGGCACCCGGTCGTCGAACACGCTCATCAGGCAATGGTTGGAGCCGCGCACATGCCGCGTGTGGGGCACCACGCCCTCGGGCAGGACGCGGACGAAGGGTTCGTCGTTGTAGGTCTTGGCGAGGCAGGCCCGCAGGTCGGCGGCCTTGGCGCCCTTCTTCGTCTTGACGTAGATGGTCGACAGCATGCCCCGGCTCATGGGGATCAGGTGGGGAGTGAAGGTCACCAGCACCGGAGCGCCCGCCGCCTCCGACAGGCCCTGCTCGATCTCGGGCGAATGCCGGTGGCTGGCGACGCCGTAGGCGTGCATGCCCTCGGTCACCTCGGTGTAGAGGTTGGCCTCCTTGGCGGCGCGTCCGGCGCCCGACACGCCCGACTTGGCGTCGATGACGATGTCGGTCGCCTCGATCAGCCCGGCTTTCAGCAGCGGGATCAGCGGCAGCTGCACCGAGGTCGGATAGCAGCCGGGATTGGCCACCAGCCGGGCCTTGGCCACCGGGCCGCGCGCCAGCTCGGTCAGGCCGTAGACCGCCTGCTTCTGCAAGTCCGGCGCCCGGTGCTCGTGGCCGTACCACTGGGCATAGGTGTCGACGTTGAACAGCCGGAAATCGGCCGACAAATCCACCACCTTGACCGAGGCGGGTAGGGCGGCGATCACCTCCTGGGTGGTGCCGTGGGGCAGGCAGCAGAACACCGCGTCGACGGTCTTGAAGTCCACCTGGTCGATGGCGACCAGGTTGGGCAGCTTGAGGCCGCCCAGATGGGGGAAGACCGAATCCATGGACTGGCCCGCCTTGCGGTCGCCGGTCATCACCTTGACGTGGAAGGCCGGATGCAGCGCCAGCAGGCGCACGAGCTCGGCGCCGGTATAGCCGCTGGCTCCCAAGATGGCGACGGAAACGTCCTTCATGATGACCCACCTTCCTTGGCATTGGGGGGCGGACGATAGCAGGCCCTTTTCAGCGCGACAACCGCCGGAACTTGACGTCTCCATTGCGGTATTGTAGAGCCATCTTTGTCCTGCATCCCGGAACACGGTGAAATTCCGTGGCGGTCCCGCCGCTGTAATCGGGGACACGGACCACAGGGGCGTCCGAGCCCCAGCCACTGGCGATAAGCCGGGAAGGCGTGGTTTCGTGGCTGATCCGAGAGCCAGAAGACCTGCACGGACATGGTTGAACGAGGGGCGAAATCCGATGGCAAAGGGTTTCGGCTGGTGCGCGTCCGCGCCCCGGCCGGAAAGCCCCTTTGGCATACGTTAAGGATTATCGCCATGACCAAGACCGACACCAAGAAGCGTCCCTCCGTCATCGCCGTTCGCAAGACCTGCGACGCCGAGGGCACCGGCCTGTCCCATTACGTCCTGATGGACAAGCAGGTGAAGCGGTGAACCAGGCGGCCCCCATCCGTGGGGGCCGTCTTCCCGACGGCCTCCAGACCTTCGACATCGGCCACGCCGATTACACCGCCCTGATCGACGCCGACAACGCCTTCTGGGCGCTGGTGCGCAAGGACGAGATGGACAATGTCCTGGACGACGGCGCCCTGGAGCGCGACTGGCGGGCCAAGCGGGACGACTTCGCCCGCGAGATGGACATGCTGCGCTTCCATCTCAAGCCCTCGGCGGTCTATTTCAACCCCACCGAACGCTGCAACCTGGACTGCTCGTACTGCTACATCCCGCAGAAGATGCGGCGTACCGGCGAGCATATGAGCCGGGACAAGCTGATGGACGCCATGGTGCGGCTCGACGAGTACTTCTCGCGCACCATGCCGCCCGAAAGGAAGCCGCAGATCATCTTCCATGGCGCCGAACCGCTGCTCAACAAGGACGCCATGTTCGAGGCCATCGACGCCTATTCCGACCGCTTCCGCTTCGGGGTGCAGACCAACGCCACCCTGCTGGACGACGCGGCGGTGGAGTTCCTGACGTCTCGGGGCTGCGGTATCGGCCTGTCGCTGGACGCGCCCAAACCCGAGGTGGCCGACCGCTCGCGCAAGCGCTGGACCGGCGACGGGGTGTTCGCCTCGACGGTGGACGCCATCCGCCGCCTCAAGGGCTATGCCGGCTTCAACGTCATCTGCACCATGAACCGCGAGAATCTGGGCCAGCTGACCGAGATGGTGGAATTCCTCCACGCCGAGGAGGTGCCGGCCTGCATGCTGAACGTGGTCCGCTGCACCCAGCCGGGCGGGCAAGGGGCGTGGGCCGAGGATCAGGCGGTGTCCAGGGCCTATCTGGCGGCCCTGGACCGCACCCACCAGCTTTACCGCGAAACGGGCCGCAAGCTGGTGGTGGCCAATTTCGTCAACATCCTGATCTCCATCCTGGCCCCTACGGCACGGCGGCTGATGTGCGACATCTCGCCCTGCGGCGGCGGGCGGTCGTTCTTCGCCCTGGCGCCCGACGGCTCGCTGTTCCCGTGCTCGGAGTTCATCGGCCTGCCGGCCTTCGCCGGGGGCAACCTGTTTACCGACCGGGTGGAGGACGTGCTGGACAGCCCGGCCTTCAAGCTGGTGACGGGGCGCAAGGTGGAGGACATCAAGGCCTGCTCCACCTGTCCGGTGCGGCATTTCTGCGGCTCGCCCTGTCCGGCCGAGGCGCACGAGGCCAATGGCGGCATGGACAAGATCGGGGCCTATTGCGGCTTCTATCTCGATCAGGCGCAGTACGCCTTCCGCCTGATCGCCGACGGTATCGCCGAGGATTATATGTGGGACGGCTGGGATGACGGCACCGAGACGGCGTTTGCCTTCGGCTGCTGATTTTTCTGCCCTAACGCTTACCGCCGGGGCGGCAGGATTCCTGCTGTCCCGGTCCGGTGGCGGGGGAGACGTTCGGCATATGTCAGAAACCGCAATAAATTTGGAATAGTTTGAATCTGATAGGAAGAGTACGCTCCCAGAGGCTGAATATACTCCTCAGGAGGGGACGAAGATGAAGAAGATGATCATGGCCGCGGTAATGGCGGCGGGTATTGCCCTGACCGGTTCCGCCTGGGCGGCGGGCGCCATCGCGGTCGACGACGCCGACGCGACCAAGGCCAGCGAAGTGGGCTTCGGCGTCGGCAGCGGCGCCACCCGCGAGGAGGCCGGCATCGACGCGGTGCGCGAGTGCAAGAAGGCCGGCAACAGCAGCTGCAAGGTGGCGGTGCGTTACGACACCTGCGGCGCCTACGCCACCTCCAAGGACTACACCGGCGTGGGCTGGGGCAGCAGCGAGGGCGAGGCCAAGGCCAACGCCCTGGAAGCCTGCGGCAAGGGCTGCAAGGTGGCGGTTTCCGACTGCCAGTAAAACCTGATCACTGTTTGGTTGGACGGGGCATAGGCGGCTCTTCGGCTGTCGGCCCCGTTTCGACTTTCTGGGCTTCCGTCTTGGCTGCCTTCTCGGGGGCGGGCAGGGGCTTGGCCTCCACGTCGGGCAGCGGCACGGCGCTGTCGTTGGGGACGGGTTTGGCCGTGGCCGTGGGAACGGCCGGCGGCGGCGTGATGGCGGTGGGGGCGGTCGGGGCCGTCTTGGCCACCGGAACGGCGCCGCCTTCCAGGCGCGGCAGCATGGCGCTCATCACGTTGGTGGCCAGGTTGTGGGCGATGAGCGAAAGCTTGGGCGGTTTGCGCTTCCTCTCGAAGCCGGTCGAGGTGGCCTTGTAGCGCTGGTCTGCGCGCTCGGGGCCGAAGCTTTCGTCGTCCTCGTCGGGCAGGTCGAAGCCCTTGGAGGTGGCGGTGGCCTTGTCGGTCTTCTGCCATTCCTTCAGCGCCCGGCTGTTGACCATGGCCAGCACCCGTCCGGTCTTGACGTCCAGGATGCGGGCGCGCAGCTCGTAGCCGGTGGTGGATTGGGCCGAATCGGCGACCAGAACCTCGACCATCAGGTCGGCCATGGTCTGCATGGCCATTACCTCGACGGTCTTGGGATCGATCTCCTCGGCGCCGGCCCCCATGATGCGGGTGATCATGGTGCGGTCGACCACCTGCGCGTCGGCCTGCAGGAAGGGAGCCAGGAAGCCGTCCTGGAACTCCCACTCCCAGGTTTCCTCCCGCGGCCGGCGCTCGGCGGAATCGCCGGCGCGGCGCTGGGTCTCGGTGACGCTTTGCTTTCCGCCCGACTGCTTGAGGGTCAGGTCGCCCTCGGTGGAATTGCGGCTCTTGTCGGCGGTGACGGTGCGGGTCTCGGAATACCACTGGGCCAGGGTGTCCGACAGCTGCCGGTTCCACCAGAAGGCCAGGCGCGGCCGTCCGCCCTGGGCGTAGGAATCCTTAAAGCGGGCGACGACGTCTTCCTGGGGCTTGAACGGGTCGGGCCGGGGGATGGCGGCGTCCAGGGTCTCGGCCCCGTCGCGGGCGGCCGGGGCGGCCTTGGGCGGCGCCTGGTAGGGCGGCACCTTGGGTCCGACGGTCTGGGCCTCGGCCATCACGGGGACCAGCAGGGCGAGGGCCGATACGGCCAGGAGACGGGTGATCATTTGCCTTCCCTCATCTCGATCATGTAGCCGTCCACGGCCTTGTCGCCCAAGGACAGCTCGCGGTAGGTGACGGAGGTGCGCGGCGCGAACTGCATCCGGCGCCAGGCGCTGACCGGCTCGGACGCCGCGCCGTCGGCGGCGTAGAACTGGGTGCGGGCCTCGGCGTTTTGCGGGAAGTCGGTGCAGTTGACCACCTGGGCCAGCACCTCGACCGTCCCGGTCTCGGTGCGCCGGGCGGCGATGGAGCGCACGTAGAGCTTCCGGATGATGTTGGGATCGGTGATGTTCACCGAGTTCATGGGCATTTCCTTCAAGGGTGAGGACGAGCCCTCGACCATGGCCGGACCGGCGACCAGATCGCGCTGGCTGGCGACGCGGCTCATGTCGCAATGGGGCGCGGGGTCCAGCGAGGCGCAGCCGCCCAGCAGCAGCAGACCGAAGGCGGGAACGAGCAGGCGCTTCATGGCGATGACTCCTTGGATTTGGCCTCTGCCGCCGGAATGACGATGGGCGACGCCATCACCTCGGCGGGAACGGAATTTGGGGCGCGCGGGTTGCGGGGAACGGCCGAGCCGTGCCGGGCCCAGACCAGGCCGCACTTGCCGGCCCGCTGGATCGGGCTCGTCACCGTTTCCAGCGGCGTGCCGCCGGAGGACTGGAACGAGACGTCGATGGTGGCGACCTTGTCGGGCAGCGACAGGGTCAGCCCCTGCACCCGGTCGGAGAGGTTGTCCCAATAGCGGGTGTCGGCCTGGGATTCGATGGTGCTGGCGAACAGCTTGGACAGGCCGCCGATCACCGCCAGTCCGGCACCAATCATGGCGGCGCCGGCCTGGGCCTGCTGGCGGGCCTCGCGCTGTTCCTTGGTTTCTCGATGGCGGGGGCGGTCGGTCGCCACCTTGGCGGCCACCGCTGCGCCGATCAGGGCGACGTTGCCCACGGTGTCGGCGGTATCCTTGTATTCGGCCTTGCCCTCCAGGATGGAATCGAAGGGCCGCCCGCCCCGGGTCGAGGCCTGGCGGAAGATGTCCTCCAGCAGCACGGCATTTCCCGTAGGATGGTCCTTGGGGCGGTCGGGATCGGTCCAGGCGATGTTGACCGCCTCCGCGCTGCCGCTGCGCTTGATCTTCAGGCGCGGCCCGTCGGAGATCTTCACCGGGGCGGTTCCGGTCTCGACCAGCACCAGAACGTTATCCTTGTCACGCGGCAGGGGCGCGTCCTTGTTGATGGCGCGGAATTCCTTGAAGTCCTCGGTGGCCAGCGATTCGTTGCCCGAGCAATGGGCCGCCCAGCCCTGCAGGAAGGGCATCAGGGCGAAATCGGCGCGGTACTGCTCCTCCTCGGCGAAGGCGTCCTGCAGCATGCCGCCCTTGAAGCTGGCCCGGGCGTTCTCGTAATCGCCGGCCTTCATATAGAGCAGGCCGCGATAGTAATAGGCCATGGCGCGCTCGTAGGGTTCGCCCTTGAAGTCCTTGATGCCTTCCTTGATCCACAGTCCGCGCGCCTTGCGGGCCTCCTCGTTGTCGGCGTAGATGGCCTCGATGCCGACCAGGGCGTCATCGAACAATTGCTCGGCCAGACGGTCGCGGCCCATGGCGAAGCTGGCCAGCCCCAGGCGCATGTCGTTGAGCACCCGGTTGCGGTCGCCTTGGGCCTGGGCGATGAAGAAATGGCGGCGCAGTTCCGTCGGCTTGTCGTCCAGATAGGCCTGGACCACCGAGGGCGCCGGGCTGACCTCCTGCTCGCGCGTGGTCACGCAGCCCGACGCCAGTCCGGCGATGATGACGACGCTCAACCAGGAAGGCCGGGCGGCCATGGGGGTGATCCTAGCGATAGATGATGTCGTCCTGGGCGGCCTTGGCGAATTCGTAGATGCCGCTCCAGACGATTTCCGAGGTTTCCAGGTCGACCATCTCGAAGACGATCTGGTTGTAGCGCTGCATCATGCCGCTCTTGGGATCGCGGGAATCCAGCGAGGTGATGCGCCCGCCCAGACGGTAGTCGCCGCCCTTGGGGGCGCGGGCGCTGGGCAGGGTGGCCTTGTCCACCACGCCCTGGCGCTTCAACTCGCGCTCCTTGGCCACCATGTCGGCGTAGTTGCGCCCGACGAACTGCATGCGGCCCGAAGCGGCGCGGTTGAGGCCCACCCGCAGCCGGTCGGTGATGGAGTTCTTGTTCAGGCGCGACGAGCTCTCGTTATAGAAATATTCGGAATCGATGATGACGTTGGGCGGCACCTGGACGTTGGCGAGGCGCGGCTGGCTCAGCATGTCGCGCATCATCTGGTCGGTCATGCCGATGATGTCCTGGGACTCGATGCCCACGCCCTTCACCGGCCCGACACTACCCGGATCGATATAGACACTGGGGCTTCCGGCGGTGTTGTCGACGTTCTGGCAGGCGGCGAGCGCCAGGCCTGCGAAAAGCACGGAAGCAAAGGCGGGCAGGCGGCGCATGGTCGACATCCTCGAAAGCAGGTGAACCGATGATAGAATCGCGTGTAATTGGGGCGATGATATGGCATTCGTCGGTACCACGCATCACGCTTTCGTAAACCGACGCAGGCCGCTAGTATTGCCGCAACGGACCGGGCGAGTCCGATGCTTGAGGGGATGGCTGGACCTTGTCGGAAACCATGTTCGCACTGCTGGTCGAGGATTCTCCGACCCAGGCCCTGTTGACTTTGGCCGAGCTGGAAAAGGTCCCCAACGTCAAGGTCGATCACGCCGTCTCGCTGGCCTCCGCCCTGGAATTCATCCAGCGCAAGCGCTACCACGTCATTTTTCTCGACCTGACGCTTCCCGATTCGGTGGGGGACGAGACGGTGCGGCGCTTCTGCGGCGCGGCGCCGGAACTGGCGGTGGTGGTGCTCACCAACCACGACGACGACCAGCAGGCGCTGATGGCGCTGGAACACGGCGCCCAGGACTACCTGCTGAAGGCCAAGATCGACGCCGAATCGCTGTCGCGTTCGTTCCGCTACGCCATTCACAGGAAGCGCGCCGAGATTCTGGTGCGCGAGGCCCGCGACGCTGCGCTGGAAGCCAATCGTCAGCTGGAACGGCGCATGCGCCAGATCGACTGCATGTACGGCGTGTC